>JAPOYG010000091.1 GCA_026706755.1 Acidobacteriota bacterium | reverse complement strand
AGTGCCCGAGGTGGTTGGTGCCGAACTGCAACTCGAACCCATCGACGGTCTTCGACGCCGGCGGCCACATGACGCCCGCGTTGTTGATGAGCAGGTCCAGGCGGTCGAACCCGTCGCGGAACGCGGCGGAGAACGCACGGACCGACGCGAGGTCGGCGAGGTCGAGCACCATCACGTCAAGCGTTTCCGACGCGTCCCCAGCGGCGATGCTCGCCGCGGCGGACCGGCCCTTCGCCTGATCGCGACAGGCCAGCACGACGTGTGTGCCGCGTCGGGCAAGTGCCTCTGCGGTCTCCAGTCCGATGCCGGTGTTCGCGCCCGTCACGACGGCGACCCGCCCCGACTGGTCGGGCATGTCCCGTGCCGCTGTCCACTTCCTCCTCGGCATCACTCTTCCAATTCGCCTGCCGTCAACCCGCGCCTGACGACCGTCCAGAACAGTCTACAGTCTCGCAGTCTTGCATGTCGCGTGACACGTCGGCGGCCAGCAGCCGTCCGGCTGCCAGGGCTTCAGCCGCCATAGCGCAGCCGCCGCCATCGTCGGGCGCGGATAGCGTGAGCGTGTGCTCACCGGCGTCCAGGCTCTCCGCTCCACTCCCGACCCGGCTACGGGGGGCTGCGGCCCGGACGCCGGCTCCGCGGCGCTCGTCCGGATTGGCCCTTGACGACGATGCCCGCCCAGACGCTTCCTTCAAGCCTTGGATCGGGTTCAGCACCATCCAAACGCCGCCGGGTTCCGCCGCCCAACATCGCATGGTCTTCCGCGACCGCGCCCTTGACGGCTGTCGCGGCCGCCCGAGCCAGCGCGTCGAGGTACTCCTCGGTGAGGGCGTACAACAACAGGCGCCGATCGCAGTCGGCGATGAGCTTGCCGACCTGCCGCAGTGCTTCGCCGTGGAGCATGGCGTTCTCCTCCCGCGATGACATGCGAGGCCACACCGACCGGGTGGCGGCATCGGATGATCTCGTTGGGCGACCCCAGCGGCCGCGCGGTGATGCGCCACGTGCGGCGTCCGTTCTCCCCGGTTTCGTCCCCGCGCGACGCCGACAGTCACCGCAATCCGTCCACTCCCGCTACGGGTGTCCAGCGTCAGGGGGTCGCTGCCGACCGCGAGCGTCCGCTCGAACTGCCCATTGACTGTCTCCGCCGCGAGCGTCGCCGGGGAAGTGGCGAGCATGGCCCCAGGTCTCAACATCCACCAGGACGCGGCGCGCTGTCTCCTGAGCTCGTCGGCGCGCCTGGGAGAGCAGCTGGTATTTCACGGCGCCGGGCAGGTTGCTCTCTCGTGGAACGATCAGGCCAGTCCGCCGGCCGTCGGTCTTGCCGTCGTCCGCCACGGAGACCAGGAGGTGCGTTTCGCAGCCACGCAGCCGCGCGCTGGTATCCGCGTTCTGCCAAGCCGTCATCTCATCCCTCCTTGCTGCTGAGAGCCTCGTCGATCAGAGGCCTGAGTTCCTCGAGTTCGTTGCTTCGCGCGAGGACTCGGCCGCGTTCGTCAGCGAGGACGTAGGTCGGGAAGAAGGAAACGCGCAGGAGCTGGGCGGCCTCGCCCTCGGTGCCGGCGTGCCAGATGGTCCAGGGCATGGGCTCATCCGCCAGGAAGCGCGCAACGGTCTCGCGCTCCTCGTCCACGCTGATCGCGATCAAGGCGAACCGATCGGCCGGCAGCTCCGCGACCAGCTCCCGGAGCTTCGGCAAGGCCGTGCGGCACGGTGGGCACCAGGTCGCCCAGAAGTCGAGCAGCACGACCCGGCCGCGATAGCTCGACAAGCGTTCCTCGCCGCCGGCGAGCCGGGTTCCGAGCAGGTCCGGCAACGTGCCGGCCACCGTCCCGTGCTCGATGCTGCGGATCAGGTCCGCTTCGGCCTCGGCCAACGTTATCGGCTCGGCAGACCGGTGGTTGGGGATGATCCCCAGGAACGGGTTCCGCTCGACGCCGGCTCAGTCCGGCGGCTGCCTCGATGGCACGTCGTCGAAGGTCTTCCGCGGCGGCGGTGGCGCCCGGCACCGCGTTCGCGGACCGCATGAGCCCGGCCGCGACGTAGTACTGGCCCGTGGCCCGCAGCGCCGGATCTCCGGATCCGGACGCCAGGTCCTCGAAGGACGCATCGACGGCCGGTCCCAGCGCCCTGCGGTGATGCAGCCGGTTCAGTACCCTGGGCCACCTTCCGTAGTCGGGCGCGTGCTGGAGGAGGGCCCTCGCACCCGCGGACACGTGCTGGTCGGCTTCCCCGATGCCGTCGAGATCCACCTGCAGGATGAGGAACTCCGCCGCTTCGACCGCCTTCGGATGCGCGCCACCTATCTCCAGGATCGCCAAGGCAGCGGCGATGGCCTGGCTGGCGTCCGGACGGGAGGTCGAGGCCTCCCGCAGGGTACCGTCCGACGCGGAACCCGAACCCTGGGCGGCGGTGTAGTCCTCCACGACGCCCCACTCAGGTCCGAAGTGCGCGTTGCGCGTCACCAGTGGCACTTCGCGGCCGACGATGCGCTCACAGGCCACGCTCGCCAGCACGCTGGCCGCAACGATGACCCCTCCGACCGCACGCGCTCGTGTCGCCATTCGACATCTCCCTTCCGACACTCGATGTTTCACGACGCCCCTTGAGGGAGAAGAGGGCCGGCGGCAGCGAACGGTTACAGATTTTCTCGCGGTGGGCCGAGCGCCCGCAGGAGGCGGCGTCGCAGAAGCTTGTGGGCGCGATGCAGGCGCACCGCCACGTTGGAGCGGGAAATGTGGAGTTCCTGCGCGACCTCGGCGACGGGGCGCTCGTCGAGGTCGCGCATCCGGACGACATCGGCGTACGTGGGCGGCAGATGGTCAATCGCCTCCAGCAGGACGCGCACCAGCTGCCGCCGGTAGAGCACTTCGTCGAAGCCCGTCTGGACCTGACTGGGCTCCTCGGTCCGGAGCGGCGCGTCGCGGTTCGTTCTCGCTGCGGCATGCCCGGCCTCGTGGCGCACGATCGCGCCGACCCAGCCGCAGGCGGGCGGCCCGCCCCGGTACTGGTACAGCTTCTCCAGCACGATGACCCAGCTCTCCTGCAGGGCATCGCGCGCGGTCGCGTCGTCGCCAGCGACGCGGCGGGCGACGGGCAGGAACCGCGCCGTGCAGCACCGCAGCCACGCCTCGGGGTCCCGGTCGATCAACGGACACCGGATCGCTTCTTCGAAGGGCGGGGGCGGCGCCTCCTGCTCTCCGGCACCCGAAGTTCGCGTCACGTCTGCGGTTCCCTTATTCATCGTGGAGTTTCCGATTCGCGCGGGCTGGTGCGGCCACCGCCCGCCGGCGACGAGGGTTGCGAAACGAAATCCCGCCGCCCTCTGGCCTCCGCCGAGCCGGACTCCTCGGCCCTCGCCTCGGCCACGAGCGTCCGCTCCAGGCTGAGCGTTCGCTCCACGAGCCGGAACGCCCGATAGCAGTCCTTGACCGACATCGGCTTCCCCGACGTCACGTTCCCATGCACGGAACGGAACACGTGATCGAGGATCTCGCGCACCTGCTGCCGCCGCTCCTTCGTCATGGTAAACCTCCCCTCCGCCGTTCCCCCGCGGGCCGCCGGCCGGGAGCTCACCCGGCCGCGACCTCGAGCGCCAGCAGCGTCAAGTCGTCGTCGAGTTCCTCGCGGCCCCGCCATCCGCCGGCTGCGCGGCGCACTTCCCGCACCGTCTCGCCCAAGGTCAGTCCCCGCGTTGCCTGCAGCGACGCCATCAGCCCGCTGACGCCGAAGTCGTCCTCGGCCGCGTTCATCACCTCCGTCAGCCCGTCCGAGTGGAGGTAGAGGGCGGTCCCCCGGGTGGACCCGCACCGAGAACTCGTCGTACTCCGCGTCGTCGAACCAGCCGATCGGCAGCCCCGCGGCCTCCAGGGCGGCCGGCTCGCCGCACAGCGGCACGCGGACCGGACCCGGGTGGCCCGCGTTCGCGTACCGCAACCACCCCGCCGACAGGTCGACGACGCCGCACAGGAACGTGAAGCACTGCCAGACCTCCGGGTCGACCGGGAACTCCGCGTTCAGCCACTTCGTGAGCTGCGCCGACGACGGTCGCCCCGCGGCCGTCCACGTCGAGGCGAGGACGCGCGTCAGTGCCACCGACTGCAGCGCCGCCACCATCCCGTGCCCCGTCACGTCGAACATGTAGAAGCCCACGAGCCCGTCGCTGATCTCGAAGGCGTTGAAGCTGTCGCCGCCCAGCTTCTCGCACGGCTCGTAGAGCCACTCCACGTCGATGCCCGGGATCCCGGCCGGCCGCCCCGGCAGCAGCGACGTCTGGATCTTCGCCGCCGTGACCAGCTCCCGCTCCAGCTTCTCGTTGGCTTTCCGCAAGGCGGACTCGATGCGTCGGCGGCCGGTCATGTCGCGCACGGCCGCGATCACCAGCCGGCCCGCGTCGGAGTCGATCGGGCTGAGCGCGATGTCGACCGGGAACTCCCGGCCGCTGCGACGCAGGCCGAGCAGGTGGGCGCCCGAGCCGATCCCGCGGGCCGCCGGCTCCTTGCCGCAGTCCGCGCGGGGGCGATGGTGCCGTTCCCGCACCGCCGCCGGGACCAGGACCTCGACCGAGCGCCCCACGAGATCCTCCGGGCGGTAGCCGAACAGCGGCTCGTTCAGCCGGTTGGGTACACGATCGTGCCGGTACCGTCGACGACCACCACGGCGTCCGGCGTCGTCTCCAGCAGCCCGAGCGTCGACCGCGTCCACCGTTCGGCGTCAGCCATCGCCAGCCGTTCCCCCATTCGCCGGGCGCCGGGTCCCCGGCCGCGCCACCGACGAATAGAACGCCGCAAGCACGCACCGAGCGCGAACGACCGGACCCACCAGCGACAGCACGTTCAGCAGCATCGCCGGGACCTGCAACTCCAACTCGCCTGCGCCGGCTTGTACTCCGGCCGCTGCTCGACCCGACCGGTCAGGTCCCGGAGTCCTTTGCTGGACACCTTCGGTCACTGCGCCGCAGTGCTCGCACCTTGTCATCAGAAACCACACATGGCGCTATGATAAGCGCTGGACATGGCGCTCTACCAGACGACGCGCCTGGACCCGGCGACCATGGAGCGGCTTCGCGCGCTGGCCGCGCGGACAGGCCAGTCCCTCGCCGACCTGGTCCGAACCTGGAGCTACGCGGACGTCGACACGGTGCTGCGCGTGCACGGCATGCGGACGGCAGCCGAAGCCCGGGCCATGGAGCGCCGGGCGAGGACCACGAAAGGCCACAACCGGGAGCGGAAGCACCGGCCCGTCGTTGAAGGGGCAGGGCCCCGGCTCCTCCTCCGGGAACGTCTCGATTGACGGATGACGCACGGCATGCCGCAGTGGGCAAGGGCCCGGCAGGAGGTCAGCGCCGCACGGGAGGCCGTGGCGCGCCTCGCGCTCGATGCCGAGCGAATCGAGCGGTCCGAAGGGGCGGTCACTCGCGACGGCGCTCCGCGAGGCGGTCGTGGCACTCGACACCGCGGACGAACGCATCACGGTCGCCGCGTTGCGGGCCAGACGCGTCGCGGCCGCGGTGGGCCACGATTGACCCCGACCGGTCGCGAGGGGCACGCGCTGCCGATTGACCGGCGACGACCCGTCAAGACTCGGGGAGTGGGTGACTGGCCTTGGGACCCCGGCCGGGAACGGGCAGCGGTGGCGCATGAGACCGATGGCGGCTGACGGCGATGCGGTGAGACGATGCGAGCACTGCGGCGCGGCCGTCGAGGGCGACGATCTGGAAGTGCTGCAGGCCCGGGTCCGGGCGGCGCTCGATCACGTCGAAGCGCTGCCGGCGTTCCAGTCGGCACGCGGCGGGGAGTCGGTCGAGGTACGGGTCGCGGCGGCGCTGGCGGACGCGTTGGACGTGCTCGACCCGGTGGTTCGGTCGCGGCGTTCGAGCGCCGGCCCGCTCGCGGACGACACCGCGCGAGGGGCCGGCCCCGGTCGCTGATGGGATCCCGCTTTCTCACCAGCCGCCAGAGTGCGGCCCCCGCCGGGCGGGGAGGGAAGGAGTCAGCCCCCGGACTTCCAGCCCGCGGTTGCCGGACCGGCATCGCGCGCGGCCTGCAGCGATTCCACGACTCCCGACCACAAGCCCCCACGAGGAGCCGGAGGACGCGGCCGCCGGGTTTCCGCCTGACGGACGACCGGGACCGCAGCGTGCCGCCAGGCGCGGCCGCGCGCGTCGTCCTCCGGGACCGACTCGATGGCGTCCACCTCGGTGGCGGGCAGCGCTGCCAGCGGCCGGCCGTCTCCGTCCTGAAACACCCACCAGCCGTCCGCCGCCACGGTCCGGCGCGCTCCGACAACGAGCGTCCCGTCGAATCTCGTCTGCTTCACTACGAACAGCGCCATCAACCAGGCCGTTGCCTTTGCCAATACCTCTCGCTCTTCGCGCCCGCGGGTGGCGGCCGAGACGCTCGACATCGTGGAGCGGCAACGAATCGTCCGCCTCGTGGTCAAGGAGTTCTGCACGGTCTCCTGGACGACCAGTGTGCACCCCGCCACTGGCGACCGACCGGATATCGACCGATACGGAGGTTGGACGAGCCGGGACGTCGTTCGCCAGCGTCGAGCCGAGGAAGAGGGAGACCACATGGACTCGAAAGAACGGAGCGCCGTCGACCCGGACCGTGAACACTCGCCGCCTGTCGTCGGCGACGCCTTTGCGATCAAGGGCGAGCTTCCGTCGGTCGCCTTGACGCAGCGCTTCCTGGCTCAGTGCGAGCATCACGGTTCCCAACGCTTCGCCGTGAGGTTGGTCGCCGTGGGCCGGAGCACCGGGGTGTCGGGATTGCCCGAATCGGATGACTGGATGGCGTGGGACGCCAAGGAGATGCGTTCGGCAGTCGAGTACCTTGAGCGGAAGCACACCCGGTAAGCGGCGGTTCGACCTGCTCTTCGCGGTGTCGGTGAAGCGCGAAGCTCGAACACTGGGCTTGAGCGCAATCCGCGTCCTCGCAGCAGCGGGATTGGCCTGGACTATCCTCATCGCTGGATGCAGCCCGTCGCCGACCTCCCCGTCGCCAGATGTTCCCATCCAACCGCGCGGATCCGGAGCTGGCGATCTGACGGTGGGTCTGATCACGAAGACCGACGCCAACCCGTTCTTCGTGAAGATGAAGGAGGGTGCGCTCCGGCGCGCCGTGGCACTCGGTGTCGAGTTGCGCACGTTCGCGGGACTCTACGACGGAGACTCCGAATCGCAGGTTCAGGCCATCGAGACCCTACTCGCTGAGGGCGCGCAGGGTATTCTGATCACGCCTTCGGACCCGGCGGCCCTTGACGGTCCGGTCGGACGGGCGCGGCAGGCCGGCGTGCTGGTCATCGCGCTCGACACGCCCTTCGACCCGCCGAACGCGGTGGACGCCACCTTCGCCACCGACAACTTCCGGGCGGGCGAGCTGGTCGGCATGTGGTCGCGGGCGCGGATGGGCGCTGCCGCGACGGAGGCCCGGATCGTGACGTTGGACCTGTCCTCGGTGCAGGTCACCGTGGACGTACTACGCAACCAGGGATTCCTTGAGGGCTTTGGCATCGACATCGGGAACCCTCGGCGGATGTACGACGAAGACGACCCGCGCATCGTCGGCAGCGGCGCGACGATGGGCACGGAAGCCGGCGGGCGAAGCGCGATGGAGCGTCTGATGCGGGAGCATCCGTCGATCAACCTCGTGTATGCGATCAACGAACCGGCGGCGGGCGCGTACGCGGCGCTCCGGGCGCTGGGTGTGGCCGACAACGTGCTCATCGTCACGATCGACGGCAGTTGTTCGGGGGTGAGCAGCGTCGCGGCCGGCGAGTTCGGCGCCACGGTCATGCAGTACCCGCTCAGAATGGCGACCCTCGGCGTCGAGGCGGTGGTCGAGTTCTTCGAGACGGGCAGGAGGCCGACCAACACGCCGGGCCTGGACTTCCACGACACGGGCACAGCGCTGGTCACCGACGTACCGGCGCCGGGGGGTCCCTCCATCGGCACGGGTCGCGGTCTGAGGGACTGCTGGGGATAGGGCGTCCGTCGGAGGGAGGCTCCGCCCTTGACGGCGGACGGAACGATGAACGAAGCGCACATGAAGCGGGCCGTGGCGCTCTCCCGTCGCGGTATGGAGTTGGGCCACGGCGGGCCTTTCGGGGCCGTGGTCGTCCGCGACGGCGCGGTCGTCGGGGAAGGCTGGAACGAGGTGCTGCGGTCGAAGGACCCGACGGCACATGCCGAGGTCGTGGCGATCCGGCATGCCTGCGGGAATCTGGCGACGTGCGACCTGTCGAGCTGCGAGGTCTACGCCAGTTGCGAGCCGTGCCCGATGTGCCTGGGCGCGATCTACTGGGCGCGCATCGGTCGCGTCTACTACTCGGTCAACCGGCGCGACGCGGCCGGCCTCGAGTTCCTTGACGAGTTCATCTACGAGGAGCTGGCGAAGCCGTTCGAGGCGCGGGCGCTGCCGATGGTGCATGTGCCGTGCGACGGGGCGCTCGATGTCTTCGCCACGTGGACGCATCGGGCGGGGCGCGTCACGTACTGAGCCGGCGCGGCCGAAGCCGAAACACGCGCGGGCGAGCGTCGTCGCCCGTGAGCGGACGACGGCCCGTCACTGGCGGTCGGCGACGAGCCGAGCGACGGCCCGTCAGCGCCGCCCGGAGGCGCGGCAGTCGGCAAGGGGTCGAGGGGAGCGCAGCATCCCCTACCAAGCCCAATGTACGCACATTGGGTCGGCTGCCTCATGCGACCTACCAGGACACATGAGCCAGCTCCTCGCGTTCTCTGAACGTGCGCCCGACAGTCTCAATTCGGCGGTCTGATCTTCTCCCCGGACGGCGCCCCATGTCGGTCCGTGATCTCGTTCGTGGTTGACGCGGTTCGACTACGAGCACCTCGGGGAATCGCGGAACACACGTTCCGGATTATCGTGGTTGGCGAGCATGAGGAGAACGATTGCTGATGACCAACCCGAAGATGCCGTTGCTGGTGCTCGGGATCGCGATCGGCGGGCTGACGTTGGCGAGTCACGGCCTGCTGACGAGTCAGGTCGGCGACGTCGACGAACGGCCGCGCGAGGTGGAACAGCAGCAGGAGCTGTGGGTGCCGCCGGTAGTGGTTCCGAATGTCGGGCCACGCTACACGGGCGGCGTCTCGACCGTTGCCTCCCTCGTGGCGGCGCCGATCGAGGTCACGGCCCCGGACGGCACTGTGCTGAGGGGTATCGTCGAGGCGGACCTGACCACTGGGAGGGTCGTCGTGGTCTCCGATGACAGCAGGGTCCGGCCCGCCAGCGAGCGGATCAACCTTGGGGACTTCGAGTTCGACACGGGAGGATTCGATGCGTCCGACTCCCTGACGAGCAGGATGCTGTTCGAGCTGCACGGCTGGCCGGAAGAGCGGTGGCCGGAGGGATGGTCGCCTCGGTAGGGCCAGCGGGCGGGTCGACGGCTTGGTCCGGTTCCGTTGCCGGGCGGTGCAGCTGGCGTCTGGCGGGATCGGGGGTCTGGCATTGTCGGACAAATGCCGCTCCGGCGGCTGCTGGAGCGTCAGAAGGTCCCGGCCGTTCCGCATGGGTTCCGGTCCCGCTTCCGGGACTGGGCGGCGGAGGAGACGGAGCACCGGCCCGAGGTCATCGAGGCCGCGCTGGCTCACGTCGTCGGCAAGAGCAATTGTCGTTGAACAGGTTCTGGACGACCGTCGGCGAGCTCCGCCTCGATGACCTCGCGCGAATGGTCGGTCTTCTCGGCCGCCCAGTCCCGGAACGAGGACCGGAAGCCATGTAGAATCCCTTCGGTTCATCGATCGCGGCGACGGGTCGTCCGGCGACGAGACGAGCACGTGGATCAAGAGCGCAGGGGTTGATCCGGCCGCAGCGGTTTCCGAACGGCGAGGCCCTTCACAACGGAGGTGGGATGGTGCTCCGGGACTTGGACCAGGACGACTGCGCGCGGTGCGGTGGCGCGTGCCGAACGGTAGGGCGTTCGTGCTGTGGCAGATCGGCGGATGCGTCTCGTTTCTGAGGACCATGGACAAGGCGAGGCTGTCACAGCACATGGCCGACCACTTCAGGGCTCGCGGCCGGCGCTTCTCCAGGGCGGATGCACGGGAGTTCCTGGCCGAGCTTCAGCGCGTCTGTGCCCGCGAACTGGCGGAGCATGGTGAGACCTCGGTCCCCGGGATCGCCAAGCTGCGCGTGGAGACGAGGCTTCCCCGCGTCGGCCGGGATCCCGTCACTGGGCAGCCTATGCAGATCCCGCGGCGGCGCATCGTCCAGGCTCGGATCTCCCGGCTCATGCGCCGCGGCGTCGAGGGGCCGGTCTGACTTGCCAGTCAGCATCTCCGCCAGCCTCCGAATGCCGGAGTGGCACCGACTGAGCCGGATCGGGTAGCCAAACCGGGTGATGCTGGTGGACCCGAGCGTGACCTTGGTTCTCGCTGCCGCGGCCCTTTTACTCGGTGCCTAGCGGCTCGTGGGGGAGAGCGTCCGCCGTGACAGACCCGGGTCCGGGCGGCGCTCGAAGCGTTGCCGGCGTTCCAGTCGGCACGCGGCGGGGAGTCGGTCGAGGTACGGGTGGCGGCGGCGCTGGCGGATGCATCCCGCCCTCTCACCAGCCGCCAATGCGGCCCCCGCCGGGCGGGGAGCAGGGAGGGAAGGAGTCAGCCCCCGGACTTCGACCCGCGGTTGCCGGACTGGCATCGCGCGCGGCCTGCAGCGATTCCACGACTCCCGACCACAGTCTCCCGCGAGGAGCCGGAGGACGCGGCCGCCGGGTTTCCGCCTGACGGACCGCCGCGACCGGAGGGTGCCGCCAAGCGCGGCCGCGCGCGTCGTCCTCCGGGACCGACTCGATGGCGTCCACCTCGGTCGCGGGCAGCGCCGCCAGCGGCCGGCCGTCCCCGTCCTGAAACACCCACCAGCCGTCCGCCGCCACGGCCCGGCACGCTCCGACAACGAGCGTCCCGTCGAATCTCGTCTGCTTCACCACGAACAGTGACATCAGCCTTGTACTATCGGACGTTGGGGAGCGTCGGGACAGTCACGAGGCAATCCCGGCTGCCGCGGTTCCTGCCGGCGGTCGCTCGGACAGGTCGCCGCCCCGGTCACCAGCGCACCGACAAGGCGGCTCCGCGGGCGGGGCGGGAACCGGCTCCGTACGGCCGGATCGCCGCCACGCCCCGGGGCTCGACCTCGATCCCGCGCCACGACAGCGGCTCGAACAGGCCGTAGAGCCCGAAGCCCAGCGCCGTGCCCGCGATGCCGGCGCCGATCCATCCCTCGTCGATCACCCACTTGTTGTTGCTGAACCCGACCGCGGCGCCGAGCGCGCCTCCCGCGCCGATGAGGGCGGCGCTCCACAGCCGCTGGACCCGCCGGTCGCGGCGGGCCCGCTCCTCGCGCTCCGCCGCCGTCGGCAGCTCGAAGCCCGCCGCGCGCAACGCCTCCCGCGCGGGCATCATCTCGCCGGGCTCCTGCGCCGGTGCGACGGCGGGGAGGAACAGGGTAGCGATCAGAACAGCCGCCGTGACAAGGATTGCCTGCATGGTGTGTGATTTCCTTATGGCCAGTCGTCGAACCGAGGTCGCTGCCGGTCAGTCCGCCTGGCGGCGGGAACGATATCGCCCTCTCCAGGGTGGCGAAGCACCAGTCGGTGGTCCCACCGGCCGGTGTGTTCGTATCCCCGTGTGAGGGCACTCCCGGCCGCGGGCCGCAGCCGGCCGGGTCGCCGTTGACACTGCGCGACGCGGTGTTCCGCTTCCCGCACACCCCCGGGGTCACAAGTGCTTCCAGAAGCGCCCACTCGGCGCGGTCGATGGCATCGGCCGCACGTTCCCATTTCGTCAGTCCGGGGCGCCGATCCTGGTCAGCATCAGGATCGATCATGAGCAGGAATCCAGATGCTACCCCGGCTCGTGAGCGGGCGGTCTCCCGGCACATGGCCGGTGGCCTCCAGTCGACCGCCGCCGCCAGCTCCCGCAACGTTCGCCGCAGAATCGTCCCATTGTAGATCGTTCCTTGACGTGCGCCGTCGTGGGCGGCCGACCGGCTCACCGACAGCAGCGGTAAGGCCGATATTGCGCCACGGACGCCGGGAGGCAGCTTTCTGGGCTGACGGAGCGATAATCGATGCGAGTCGCAGCCGGGTCGCGTCCGCCCGCCAAGGACCGAACCGGCCGCCGAGGGCCGAAGGGAGACCCCGAATGCGAACAGCCACCGTCTGCCTCGTCGTCTTCGCCGCCGCATGCAGCGACGATTCGGCCTCCTCACCCGTCGCCCCGACCAACCCGATGGCGCCCACGACATCGGGCTTCACGCTCTCCGGTACGGTGCGGGACAGTCGGCCGAACGGACCCGCGCTCGCCGGCGCAACCGTCCGCCTCGACACCGGCCAATCGACCGCCTCCTCCTCCGACGGTCGCTACAGGTTCCAGAACGTCTCCGGTGCGGTCACCGTCACCGCGTCCGGCCCGCACCACGTCGCCGCGTCGGAGACTGCCACGATGGACCAGGACCGGACGGTGGACTTCGCGCTCGCGCATACCGGCATCCCGCCGTTCGAGGGAACCGTGTTCATCTCGCCCCGACTGATCGACAGCTCCGACTCGACGTCCCTGATGAACGTGACCTACGCCGGCCAAGGGATGCGGGAGGTCTTCGACCGGCGCGTCGACCGCTGGATCAAGGTCGACGCGTATCTGTTCGACGTGCGGTACGGCTGGGGCGCGGTCGAGTTTCAGGTCAACCCCGAGTTCGGCAGCGTCGACGCCGCGCGCGCCGAGGTCGACACCTACGCGCCGGCGCTCGGGCGGCTGCCGGCGTTCCTGATGACCAACGCCCGCGAAGTCGAGATCAACGACGGCGTCGAGCTGTTCGGCGGGAACCCCAACGGCAGCTTCCTGATCCACACCGGGCAGGGCCAGCGGTACATCGACGACGGGTTCCTGGAGGAGATCCTGTTCCACGAGGCGGCGCACGTGTCGCTCGACGCAAGGCACGCGAACGCGCCGGGGTGGACCACGGCGCAGACCGCGGACGGCGTGTTCGTGTCGACCTACGCCCGTGACAACCCCGGCCGAGAGGACGTGGCCGAGAGCATCCTGCCGTACTTCGCCGTGCGGCGCCGGTCTGCGCGGTTGGGAGACGCGGACCGGACTGCTATTCTGGCGGCGATCCCGAACCGGCTGGAGTACTTCGACCGGCAGGGGTTCGCGAACTGATCCGGGTGACCCGAACGACACCGAAGGCCCTGTCGGAAACGGCCGGCAGCCGGATTTCGCTGGCGATTTCGGCTGGCAGGGTAGCGCGGAGGCGGCGCAAATGACTGTCCAACGGTGCTTTGCACGACTCCCGGATGTGCCGATACCGGACTGTGAATCCGGCGTCTGCAGTCTGCACAAGCGCATGAGCGGACCCACCTGGGCTCGCAAGCGGCGACGGGTGTACTTCCTGCACCGCTGGCCGTCTCGTCGT
>JAPOYG010000695.1 GCA_026706755.1 Acidobacteriota bacterium | reverse complement strand
TCTCCTGCAGGAACTCGAGCCGCTTCTGATTGCTCGCGATCGGAACGACATTCCACCGCCGCGCTTCGAGGGCCCCGATGATGGCGTCGACGTGGTCGCGGTTCGCGTTGAAGGGGCCGGGCACGCTCGTGAGAAGGGCGATGGTCGGGGCGCCCGGCTTGGCCAGGCCCTGCTCGGCGTAGTAGGCGCGGAAGGCATCGACGGTCTCGAACGTCCGGCGGTCGTCGAGATGGAACAGCACGTCCATCGCCCGCTCGGCGGGAGGCTGCACGGGGTCCGACCGGAACGCCTTGCCGTCGAGCTCGGCGCGGGAGAAGTTCAGCAGGCGGGCGTAGTTCTCCGTGCCCCCGAACCGGAAGTAGCCGCCGACGTGCTCGAGCTGCCGGCCCTCGAGGTTGGTGACGTCGTGCTGGGGGTTCGACACGCCGCGGACGAACAGGTGCGCGCCGCGCCGCCCCGCCTCGCGAAGCTGCTCGATGTGCGTCTCCTGCAGTTCCAGGCCGCGCCCGTGCACGAACACGACCGGATAGGACGCCGCGCGATGGAGGGCGTCCAGCGCCAGGGGTTCGATGCGGATCGCCTGGTCTCCCCGCGCCCGCTCCAGGCGCGCGAGCTGCACGCCGCGGAAGTTGACGAACGCGATCCGGGTGGGGGCGAGGTAGTGCCGGTACAGTCCGGCTGCGGTTCCGACCACCGCCAGCACGAGGACGGCCAGCAGAATCGTCCTCCGGCGCGCCTCCGGTCCGAAGAGACGTAGTAGCGCGCCCGTCCGTCTCGTCGCTTCCATCATCGCGCTGCTCCTCGAAGTGCGATCAGGGGGTCCACGCGCGACGCCCGCCATGCCGGCAGCGCGCACGCGATCAGGGTGACCACGCAGATGACGATGGGGACACTCGAGAATGTCACAAGGTCGAAGCGGGACACCCGAAACAGCAACGCTTCGAGATAGCTGCCCATCGCAAGCGCGACGAGCAAGCCGCATACCGTACCGACGGCCGCGACGCCTGCCCCATGGCGGAGGACCGTGGCGACGATATCGGAGCGGGTCGCGCCCAACGCGGTCCGTACGCCGAACTCCCGGGTGCGTTGGGTGACGAGATAGCTCATGACCGCGAACAGCCCTACGCTGGTGATGACGACGGCCACGGTCCCGAATACGAGAAACAGGAACGTCCACAGGCGGCGTTGCCAAAGCGCCTCGTAGGCGATGCGATCGAAGGGCACGACGCGCTCGACGACGAAGTTCCGGTTGACCGATTCCAGCGTGCGTCGTACGGAGGTCGCCAGCAGCGCAGGATCACTCCTCGTCGAGATCAGGAAGCGCATCGTCTCCGCTGGGAATTGCCCGTGGTGGAAGTAGTACTCGACGCCGCCGTCATCGGCCTGATGCCATGTCGTGTTCGGGACAATACCGATGACGGTCGCCCAGAAGTACGGATCGACGCCCCACCGTACTTGCTGCCCAAGGGGATACTCGCCCGGAAAGAGGACCTCGCCCGCCCGCAGGCTGAGAATCGCCACCGGAGATGACTCGAGCGTGTCCGTATCCGCGAAGTCGCGCCCGTCGAGAATGGGCACGCCGAGCGATCCGAAATACTCCGGCATGGCATTCGACGTTCGCAGGGCACCGCGATACGCCGTCGCCGCCGTGTCCCGCTGGCGCGAATGGAGTTCGTAGACCGGGCGCTCTTCGGGCGCGTTCAGGAATGGAATCCTGGTGGCGGCGGTTACGGCGTGAACGCCGGGCAACATCCCCAGCGCGTCGCGCATTTGCCGAAACCCGCGCGCATGCCGAGCGATGGTCTCCTCGCGCGTGGAGCTGAGCACGACGTCGCCTGTGACCGACGCGACGAGCACACCGTCGGTGCGAACGCCCGTGTCGACCTGACCGAGGTGCAGCAGCGACCGCACCGTCAGCCCCGTGCCAACCAGTAGCGCAACCGAGAGTGCGACTTGCACCACTGTCAATTGCCGGCGCAATCGCGATGACGGACCGGTTTCGAGACCTCCCCTGTCGCCCAGCCCCAGCACGTTGGCGAGGTTGGGGCGCATGTGCCAGGCGAGCGATGTCGTGCTGATGACGAGTCCGGTTCCGACGCTGGCGCTGGCCGCGAACGCGATGGTTCGGCGATCGAGGTGGAACTGCATCCAGGCGGGGAGATCTACCGGGATGAGGGCGTACAGCGCCGGAATGGCTGCGGCGGCAACGGCGACGCCCGCCACGCCTCCCACAAGCCCGTACAGCAGGCCCTCGACGACGTGTTGGCGCATCAGGTGCCCGGGTTCGGCGCCGAGCGCGGTACGCACCGCGACCTCCTGCGCGCGGCCGGCCGCGCGCGCCACGAACAGGCCGCTCACGTTCACGCACCCGAGCAGGAAGAGCAGCACCGCTGCCGCCGTGACGCCGGAGAGCTGGGATCCGAGCTGCCCGACCTCCGCGTCGCGCAGGTGCCGCACGCGGGCACGCGTGTCGCGATTCGTGGCCGGATACTCCTCCCCCAGCCGGCGGGCGATGCCATCCAAATCGGCCTGCGCCTGCGCGATGGTCACATCGGGCCGCAGGCGCGCGATCACGCCGTGGGAGTACAGGTCTCGCCGCTTCCACCAGACTTCCGTGCTGGCATAACGGCTCATGAGCGGCATCCACACCTGGGTGCGATCGGGATAGTCGAACCGCTGCGGCAGCACGCCAATCACCTCGTGCGGGCGGCCACGGATCCGGACCTGCCGGCCGATGACGTCAGACGATCCGCCGAATGCGTCCTGCCACAGTCCGTACCCCAGCACGACCTTGCGGAGGTCGCCTCCGTGCACGTTCTCGTCGTCGCGAAACGTGCGGCCCAGGATCGGCCGAACGCCGAGCGTCTCGAACAGTTGGGGCGTGGCAAAGGTGGTCCTGACCATCCGCGCCGGGCCGCGTCCGGCGAGGTGTGTCGGGAATGAAACCCACGCCGCGATCGGAGAGAGACCCTGCACCTGCCGCTGCCAGTCCTCGAAGTCCGGGAGGGAGGCGCCATGCAACGACTGCGGTGCGTCTCGGTCGAACGTAAAGACGCGAACCAGGCGATCGCTGTCGACGTAGGGCAACGGCAGCAGAATCGCGTCGAACAGGCTGAATGCCACCGTAGCGAGGCCAAGGCTCAGCCCGAGCGTCGCGGCAACGAGGAGCGCGAACAGCGGGCGCCCCGTCCATTGACGAAGCGCAGCGCGCAGGTCATCGAGTGTCGTCACGCCTGTCTCGCCGCGTGGTGCAGCATCCAGCCACGTTCCGCATCGCCTTAGAACGGCGTCACCGACAGGCTCACCGAGTACATCCGGGCCGCCGTCGGGGCCCCGAGAGACTCCTCGTAGTAGGCGTCCATCAGGTTCAGCACCTGCACGCCCACGCGCAGGTTGTCGTTCGGACGGATGTAGAGGCCCAGGTCGGTGCGGTTGTACTGGTCGAGCCAGACCGGGCGCCCGCGCGACGTCTGGAAGCGCTCGTCGACCCACCGCTGATCGATCGATCCGGTCAGACGCCAGGTGCCCAGCGAGGCGCCCACCTGCATGCCCATGTTGACCTTGTGCCGCGGGACGCGGGACAGCGGGTTGCCCGTCGCCAGGTCCTCGCTGCGCGTGTAGGTGTAGTTGGCGTAGTAGTTGAGCCAGCCGGCGGCCTCACCGTTCGCCACCAGCTCGACGCCCGTCGAGCGCGCCTCGGCGACGTTGACCCAGTCGAAGTGACTGCGATCGGCCGAGGCGATGAGCTGGACGAGGTCCGTCATGTCGTTATGGAAGACGTTGGCCTCCGTCCGGAACACGCGGCTCGGCTCGTACTGGATGCCGCCGTCGAACGACGTGATGTACTCCGGCCGGAGGTTCGGATTCGGGAAGCCGGGCGTGGTGCCATGAAAGACGACGTTGCCGAACAGCTCCGAGAGGCTCGGCGCCCGAAACGCGCGGCCGGCCGACGTGCGGAGGCGCGCGTTCGGCGTGATGGCGTACAGCAGCGCGATCTTCGGGGAGCCGACGGTGCCGAACCGGGAGTGGTAGTCGAGCCGCGCGCCGGGGACCAGCCGCACCTTCTCCGCCACGTCCCATTCGTCCTGCACGTAGACCGCCGCGAGGTTGAATCGTTCCCGGGACCCGTCCGACAGCGGGAACACGTCCCCGATCGGCGGGTCGCGGACGATGCTGACGGACGGATTGAGGGCGCCGCCGGCGAGCAGGTCGGCCTGCAGCCCCGCGGCTGCCGCGGCGAGGTCCGCGTCCGAACCGAGGAGGTTCGTGCGGTCGATGACGAGGCTGTCTCCGAACGTCCCGCGGTCGCTGACGTAGGTGGCCCCGAACACGACCGAGTGACTGAGGCTCGGCGTCCACGTGAACTGCGGCTCGACCAGCAGGCTCTGGATCGTCGTATCCCGCTGGGTCAGGGCGGCGAAGGGGTGTACGCTCCGCTCCACCGATTCGCTGAGGCCCGCGCCGGGGAGCCCGACGATGGTGGTCTGGCGCGTCGGGGTGCGCGTGTAGTTCTCCTGGAAGATGCGCTGCCGCGAAACGCGCTGACTGACCTTGATCTGCGTTGACACCGGGCCGGAGCTCTGGTGCCGAATGGTGCCGCCGAGGTTCACCGAGGTGGCGGTCCGGTTCTCGTCGACGGTCGACGGGAGGCGCCCCGTGACGTCGAGGCCGGTCGTGTAGCGCGAGATCCGCGGCAGCAGCGAGACCCGCCACGCCTCGGCGGGAGCGAAGTCCAGCCGGCCGCTCATGCGCACGTCCTCGTACCCGACGTTCCGCAGCGGCAGGGTCCGGGTGCCGCTGATGCGCGTCTCCCGGTTGTAGACGTTGTCGATCCGGCGGCGATCGGCCGTGAACGAATAGCCGACGGGTCCCGATTCTCCGCGGGCGGACGCGCCGTACTGGTGGTAGCCGGCGTTCCCGCCACTCGCGAAGAAATCCGCCGTCGGAGCCCCGACGCCGGGCCGCGTGATGGCGTTGATGGCCCCGGCGAAAGCGTTGGCACCGTACAGGCTGGAGAACGGCCCGCGCACGACCTCCACCTGCTCGACGGACTGCACCTGGACCAGGTTCAGCTCGGCCAGCGTGCCCGTTCCGAGGTCGTTGGCCGGCAGCCCGTCCACCAGGAACAGCGCCCGCTTGGTGCCCGGGACGCCCCGCACGACGAGCATCGAATTGGACCGGGCGGCCATTCCCGACCGCTCCACGAAGTCGATGCCCGGAGTCCGGCGCAGGAGGTCCTGCAGGTTGCGGGCCGGGGATGCCTGGATGGCCTCCGCCTCCAGTATGGTGACGCTGGCCGCGACCTCGGAGAGCGCGCGCTCGGTCTGGGTGGCGGTCACCACGACGGTCTCCTCGAACTCCAGCACGGGGAGCTCGATGCTGAGTCGCACCAGTTGCCCGCCCGCCACCGTCACCGGCGACGTGAGCGGCGCGAAGGCCTCCCGGGTGACGGTCAGCTCGTAGGCGCCGGCGGGTACGCCGTCGATGACGAACGTGCCGTCCGCCTCCGTCGTGGCCTCCATCCCGGTTCCGTCGAGGACCACGCGCGCGGCCGGAAGCGGCACGCCGCCGTCCTCGGCCACGACGATTCCCTGGATGGAGCCCCCCTGCCCGAGCCCGAACGCGGTGCCTGCTCCCAACGGCCCGACCGCGACGAGCACGGCCAAGGTGACAGGAAGGGCAATTCGACTACGTGTACACACTCTCATTTCGCACCTCCGGGGCGGTCGCGCCGGGCCTGCCGGCAGGCGAGCCGCCGTTTCCCACAAGTCCAGGACAGCCGACACACGAACGCGCCCGCGAGAGCGTCCGGGTCGGCGTGGCGAGGGAGGTGCTACGCGGGAGGACCGCGGGTGAGGCCGGAGTCGAGCGCGGTCCAGAGACCGCACTCGGCGCGGTCGGATGTGTCGACAGGCGCCAGCGGGGCCGGCGCCGCGAGCGCGGGCGCCACCGGCACCACCAGGACGGAGTGGTCGCGGAGACTGCAGAGTACGCAGTGATGGTCGTGACCGTCGAGGTTCCCGTCGTCGTGTCCGTGAGAGACGACGGCGGCCGGCAGCAGGAAGCACGCCACGACCAACGCCGCGGATGCGATGGCCCGGCTCGGCTTCGGCTCCGGCTTCGTCATTGCTCGTACCTGGACGGGGACGGAATCGCCCGATTCACTCACCCATCGCGCCGCCGCGCCCGATGCGGATCAGCTCGCGGCCCGTCCTGACGAGCAGAGCGCCGTCGACGGCGGCGACCCCGTAGACGCGATCCGGCACGGTCAGCGAGTTCCTGGCCAGCTCGATCGGCTCGGCCACCTCCGCGGCGAGGATCGTCGCCGTGCCGTCGACCCCGAACACGTACACGCGATCCCCGTTGACGATGGACGTCGCCCACGCCGGCGACGGCAGGCGGGCCGCCCACCGTGACCGTCCGGAGCGCTGCTCCAGGCAGCGGATGACGCCCAGCGAGTTGATCAGGCAGACCGCCCCGCCCGTCACGACCGGCGAGGACATGCCGGCCGTCGCGCCCTGGCCGCGCCAGAGGAACTTGTCGCCCGCCAGGGGCCCGTGGTGCTCGAGTGGCACGGCGAGAGTGGACCGCGAGTCCACCGAGGGCACGACGAGGCGCCCTCCGGCGAGGACCACCGGTGACGAAAGCCGGTTGCCCGACACGTCGTCGATCCACCAGACCCGCTCGCCGGTCTCCGCGTCGTAGGCTTCGACCGCGCCGTCGATGCTGACCACGACGAGCTCGCCGCCGCTCCCGGGCACGACGATCGGCGTCGTCCAGGCGGACCTTGCGGGGCGGTCCGCCTTCCAGCTCGTCTCACCGGTGGCGGGGTCGACGGCCAGCAGGTACGACGGTCCGTCGTGGGCGACCAGGACGAACAGCGCCTCGTCGTTGCCCGCGAGGGAGCTGCCCAGGCCATAACCTTCTATGGCGCCGTAGTCCGCCGTCAGCGCGCGGGACCATACCGGCTCGCCGTCGTGATTCAGGGCGCCGAGGTCACCGCTCTCGAACAGGTAGTAGACACGCTTAGCATCGACCCAGGACGTGGGTGCGCCCTTCGCCACGACGGGCGTGACCGGGGTGGGCTGGCTCGACGCCAGCGTGTGGCGCCACCGCAGCACCCCGGTCGCCGCGTCGACCGCCTCGATGATCTGGGTCTCGCGCCGCGGGCCGTCGATGGCGGTGACGAACACGAGGCCGTCCCAGACCACGGGGCTCGATTGGCCGTAGCCCCCGACTGCGTGCCGCCACGCGACATTCTCCTCGTCCGACCAGGTCAGCGGGAGGTCGCGGGCGGGGCTGTGACCGAACGCCGGTCCCCGGAAGCCGGGCCAGCGCCGGGCGCCGAGCGGAGCCGCAGGCGACGAACGGCGGGCCGGCCCGGGCGGGGCGTCGACCAGGCCCTCCGCACTCCGCATGTCGACGACGTCGCTCGGCCGGAGCGAGGCCACCTCGATCCGGTCCACCTCCGCGTTGATCCGGCCGTGCGCCGCGCCCCCCGCGATGTGCAGCACCCCGGGCCCCGCGACCAGCGCGTGGTACGCGCGATCCGGCTCGATGGCGTAGGCGAGCGTCTCCCAGGCGTCCGCCTCGGCGTCGAGACGGAACAGTTGGTTCGAGTCGCTCAGGTAGAGGTTGCCGCCGGTCGCGGCGATGCCCACGCCGACGCTCCGGCTGCCTCCCGGCACCGGTGGAGCGGGCGCCGGCGCCAGGGTCCGGGTCCCGAGGTCCAGCCGATGCACCTGGAGCTCCCGCCCCCGCGGGGTTATGCCGCCGACGACCCAGATGGCCCCGCCGTGGACGGCCGCGGAGACAGAATGCAGGCGCAGGGCCTCCGTCTCGACCACGGTCCAGGCCACGGGGTCTCGGTCGAGGTCGGCGACGAGCACGTCTTCGCGCCAGTCCTCGGCCGGCACCACGGGCCGCCTGCGACGCGCGCCCGGACCCTCGTCCCTGGCCGAGGGAACCCAACCGCCAATCACCCAGAGCTCGCGCCCGACGACGACCGCCGCGTGATCCGTCCGGCCCGACGGCATCGGGGTCAGGTCGACCCACCGCCGGTCGTTCCCGTCCCAGCGCTCCAGGTCGGAGCGGGCCCGAACGGTGCCCCCGGGCTCGACGCCGCCCACGCGGTAGAGGTCCTTCCCGTCGCTGACGATCTCGGCCCCGAGTACCGCATCGCCGGTCCAGACCGTCGTCCAGGACGCGTCCCCCGGCGAGAGGGCGTAGAGAGCCGCCCTTCCGGTGCTCCCGGGGGCACGGGAGGCGGGCTGCTCTCCCGCATGCATGTAGAGCACGTCGCCGACCCACGCTCCGGACGGGTTGGACGACGCGTGCGGGAGCGGAGGTGCGGTCGCGGGCCGCGTCGCCGGCGCCAGGGGGTTCTGCAAGGGGGGCTGCGCGTACGCGGTCGCGCCGCCGCCAGGGCCCGCTCCGGCCAGCAGGGCGGCGGCCAGCAGGGCGGCGGCCGTGGGGATGCGTCGCATGGTCGTCTCCAGTCCTTCAGAAGGGCTCGCAGGCCCTCTCGCGTCCCGTCACAAGACTTCGATCCTCACGGTCGAGCCGCCCGTTCGGCGATTTCCTCCCGGAGCCGCGCCGAGATCCGCGCTGCGAGCGCGTCAGGCGCCCCGTCAGGTCGTGGTCCGCCGCCTCCGCAGGACGAGCAGCGCGACCGCGAACAGGACCGCTACGAGGACCGCGCCCAGCCAGGCCGCGCGCGCCGGGCTCGGCGGGCTCGCCGCCGCATCGGCCGGCCGCGGCTCGGCGTCCTGCTCCGCCAGCACCACGCTGGCCTCGGTCAGCTCCACGCTCGACGTCAGGTTGCGCTGCAGCTCGCTGCGATAGGCGGCCGCGAGATCCGCCGGCGCCTGCTCCGCGATGAACGACGCCAGCGCCGCGTTGTCGCAGACGAACCCGCTGCAGCCCGCCTCGAACTCCTCCACCAGCCGGGTGTGGAGCTCCGCCAGCACGGCGACCTGCTCCGCCGTGGCGTCCCAGAGGCCCTTGCGCACGGTCTCCAGCATCACCGCCGTCATCTCCTGGAGCGCATACGGGTTCTCCCGCCGGAAGAAGTCCTCCACCCCGAGATCGTAGCGGTCGTCGACATACACGTCGTAGAGCTCGTTCCACAGCGCGTCGTCGATGGCGGCCGGCTTCATCACGTTCCAGCCGTACGTGTTGCGGAACGTCTCCGCGAACTGCTCGGCCGACGAGGCGCCGCCCTCCTGGAGCTCGCCGATGTAGGCCGGGTTGAGCAGCGTCGAGCGCGCCTCGGTCCAGACGGTCTCGGTGAGGTCCGTCACCCGCGGCCGCTGGGCGTTGCGGAAGTCGTTGAAGTAGGCGTCGGCGTCCCGCCCGGTGACGTGACGGACGGCAATGCTCAGCCCGCCCATGAACTCGTAGACGTGGTCCAGGCTGAGGGCGCCCCAGGTGTGGCTCTCCCGAGGTTGCACGACGATCTCGGTGTCCGCGAGCGCCGCCTCGAAGATGCCCTCGGCGTAGAAGCTCCAGAGCTCGCCCTCGTCGTAGACGGCGCCCATGTTGCGCAGGTACTGGTCGGCGACCTGGGCGTCCTCCTCCCAGCGGTCGCCGCTCTCTACCATCTCCATGATGGCGGTGCCGTAGTTGCCGTTCACGCCGCCGAAGACCCGCAGGGTCGAGTAGCGGCGCGCGTCCGCCGGCGACAGGCCCTTCTCCTTCATGACCTCTTCCGCCCGCAGGCGCCCCGCCTGGACGAAGTTGGCGTGCGCGTCCGCATCGCGCGCCTCGGCCGCCATCGCCACGGCGCGGTTGATGAGCGCGAGGCGGGAGGCGGCGAGGTCGCGGAGCTGGCCGGCCGTCTGCACCACGACGTCGATGCGGGGCCGCCCGAGGTCGGCCGCGGGCATCAGGCGCAGGTCGGCAACGCGCCCGAACGGGTCCCAGACCGGCTCGACGCCCAGCAGGTAGAAGATCTGCCCGATGGTGGCGCCCTCGGTGGAGATGAAGTCGCTCGGCCAGAGCGTGAACGCGACCTTCCGGGGATACGCGTCGTGCCGGCTCCGGTGCTCTTCGAGGAGCGCTTCCGCCAGCCCGCGTCCGACCGTCCACGCCTCCGGCGAAGGCGTCTTCTCGGCGTCGATGGAGAACAGGTTGCGCCCGGTGGGGACGGCGTCGGGGTTGAGGATGGGATCGCCCCCGGGAGACGGGTCGACGTAGCCGCCGGCGAGAGCGCGCGCCACGCTCCCGAGCTCGAGGTCCGAGCTGTCGCGCAGGCCCTCGCGGTGGCGGTCGATGCCGGTCACGCTGGCCTCCAGCGTCAGGACCGCCCGGGCCAGCTCCGCGTCCCGGGCGGCGCGCTCCTCCAGCTCGACCTCCGCGGCCCCGACGGCAGCGTCGAGGCGCCGGTCGAACGCCGCGTCGTCGAGGACCTTCCGCAGGCGATCCGCCGCGGGCGCGTCGACGCCCCGAAGCTGGTCGCCCAGCGTCGTGCGGTGCTCGCGGTAGAAAGCCACCGCCGACAACGTCCGCTCGATGTCCTCGCTGGCGGCGGCCGCCAGCCCCTTGGCCGATTCGTGGCCCCAGGCCCGCTCGAGGCCCTCGACCTGCGGCGCGTCGAGGGCCAGGGCCAGGCGTTCCTCCGCCAGCCGCCGCTTCTCTTCCTCCACCCGGTCGACGAGCCCCGGGTCCTCGAGCAGCGCGAACGTCCGCTCGCGGAGCGCCGCGTCCTGCATCGTCTCGATCAGGGCGAACACGTCCGGGTCCTCGGCGATCTCGATGGCCTCGGCCATCGGCGGGATGACCGCGGCGATCGTCCTGGCGCGCTCGCGCTGCACCGGATCCAGCAGTTGCGACGTCCGCGCGAACTCCTGCTCCGATTGCAGCCGCTCGACGAACTCGACCTTGCGCGGATGCGGCAGGATGCGCGCCACGAGGTCCTCGAGCTCGCCCGCGCGGGCCTTCGACGCCGTCGCGTCCGGCCGGCCGCGGGAGCCCGCGCCCATCGAGATGAAGCCGCGGATGATGTCGTCGTCCGAGGGCCGCCGCGCCGCCTCGCGCCAGGCGTGGGCGTGCTGCAGATCGGCGTCCGCCACCAGGTCGGCCAGCACCGCCCCGGCGTCCCTGCCCGCCACGCGACGCGCATAGGCCCCGCGCGCGCGCTGGCGGTAGCGGCGCTCGAAGAACACCTCGTCCTCGAGGTCGGCGGACTCGACCGCACCCTTGACGGTGTCGATGCGGGCGAGGGCGTAGGCGATGGGATCGATCGCCATCAGCTCCGCCGTCGAGTCGACCTCCGCCGCCGTGAACGCGTTCCCGAGGGTGTAGAGCCCCTGCGCGACCTTCTCGCCGTCGATGGTCTCGACGTGGTTGCTCAGGCGGAACATCTCGTCCGCCGACCACGCCGCGTCGGGGTCCAGGCCGAGGTCGACGTGCAGGCTCATCTCCGTCGCCAGGCGCCGGATCGTGCGCGCGTGCTCCGCCCGCACCGGGCCGTCGGCCGCGTTGCGGTAGCTGTCGAGCCGGTCCCGCAGGGGGCGCAGCCCTTCGTACAGCCCGCCCTCCATGAACGGCGGCGTCAGGTGGGTCACGGTGGTGGCGTAGGAGCGGCGCTTGGCGATGATCCCTTCGCCGACGTTGCTCATGACGTAGACGTAGACGTGCGGGAGCCCGCCGACGAGGGCGTCCGACCAGTCGAAGGTCGAGAGCGCAATCTGCTTCCACGGCGTGAACTCCAGGCTGCCGTGCGTTCCGAAGTGCATCACGGCGTCGGCCCCGAAGGCGTTGCGGGTCCACAGGTAGGAAGCCACGTAGGGGTGCGGCGGCGCCTTCCGCGCGCCGTGCACGAGGCGGAACGTGTCGTCGCCGGCGCCGGGCAGAGGCTGCGGCAGGATGACGACGTTGCCGAACTCCACGCGGGCGACGGCCAGCGCGGTCTCCTCGCCCTCGCCGACCGTCATGTACTCGCCGGGGGCGGGGCCGTACTGCTCGACGACGGCGTCGCGCATCCCCGGCTCAAGGTCCTCGGCCACCCACGCGGCGTACTCGCCGGCCGGCACCAGCGCCGGGTCCCCGGTGGCCACGTACTCCTCGAACGCGCCCCGGGCGTAGGGTCCGAGCACCGGCCCCTTCGCCTGGACGAGCTCCCAGAACTCGTCGTCGGTCTCGGGGAGCCCCTCGACCGTGTAGCCGGCGTCGCGCAGCGAGCGCAGCAGGTTGAGGAGGCTCGGCGCCACCTCCAGGCTGCCGGCGTTCATGGCGTTCTTGCCGGGGCCCTTGTAGTAGTAGATGGCCACGCGCTTGTCGCGGTTGGGCTTCGCCTTGAGCGCGAGCCAGCGCTCGACGAGGTCGCAGAAGGTGTCGAGCCGCCCCGGCACCGCGTCGAAGATCTCGTAGCCGTCCGCGTCGGTGTACTGCGCCGCCACCGCGTAGGGCGCGATGCCGCCGTCGAGCTCCGGCAGCACGACGCTCATCGTGAGCAGGGCGCCCGCCATTCCCTGCTGATCGGTCACCCACTCGTCGTGGTTCTGGAACACCGACACCGGCGTCAGCATGGGGATGTCGCGCTCCCGCAGCCACGCGATCGCCTCGTCGGCGCGGCCGAGGGTGAGCCGCCCGTGGGGCATCAGCACCACGAGATCGGGATCGATGCGCTGCAGGAAGTCGAGGCGCTGCTCGACGGCGGCAATCGGGTAGACGTTCCACGCGCGCTCTTCGAGCGCACCGATGAAGGCATCGACGTGATCCCGGTTGGCGTTGAACGGGCCCGGCACGCTCGTGAGCAGGGCGATCTTCGGGGCATCCGGCTTCCGGAGACCCTGCGCGTCGTAGTAGGCGTCGAAGGCGTCGACGGTCTCGAACGTCAGGTCGTCGTCGAGGTGGAACAGGACGTCCATGGAACGCTCGACCGGGGGCTCGACCGGGTCGGAGCGGAACGACTTGCCGTCGAGCTCGACGCGCGAGAAGTTGAGCAGCCGGGCGTAGTTCTCGGCGCCGCCGAACTCGAGGTAGCCGTTGGCCGCGTCGAGCAGCGGGCCGCCCAGGTTGGTGACGTCGAGGGCCGGGTTCGTGGCCCCCTGCACGAACAGGCGCGTCCCGCGGCGGCCGGCCTCCCGCAGGTGCTCGAGCTGCGTCTGGTCGAGCTGCAGGCCGCGGCCGAACACGTAGACCACGGGATAGCCGGCGGCGCGGTCCAGCGCCGCCATGTCCAGCGCCTCGACGCGCACCGCTCCGCTCTGGCGCGCGCGCTCGATGCGGGCGAGCTGGAAGCCGGGGAAGTTGACGAAGGCGACCCGCGTCACCGCGAAGTAGCGCTGGTAGGCGGCGAACCCGCCCCCGAGCACCGCCGCCGCGAGCAGGACGGCCGCGATCCGCTTGCGATGGGACCACAGTTCGGCCAGTCGCGTCCGCGCCGTCCGCGCTCGTGTCGGTCCTGTCGTGGCAGTCATCGGGTCACCTTCCGTCCGTCCGTTCCTGT
>JAPOYG010000379.1 GCA_026706755.1 Acidobacteriota bacterium | reverse complement strand
ACACGGCGGCGGGCGACGAGGTCTCGTTCGTCGCGGTCAACGACATCACGAGCGCAGAGACGCTCGCACACCTTCTCAAGTACGACTCCGTGCTGGGCAACCTCGAGGAGGACGTCGCCGTCGACGGTGACGGCCTGCGGGTGGGCGACCGCCGCTTCCGCGTGCTGTCGGAGCGCGACCCGGCCAACCTGCCGTGGGGCGACCTCGGCGTCGACATCGTGGTCGAGTCGACCGGCTTCTTCACGAAACGCGACGATGCGGCGCGCCACCTGGCCGGGGGGGCGAAGAAGGTCATCATCTCGGCCCCCGCCAAGGGACCCGATCTGACCGTCGTGCTCGGCGTCAACGACGACCGCTACGACCCGAGCCGGCATCACATCGTCTCGAACGCCTCGTGCACGACCAACTGCCTCGCGCCGGTCGCGAAGGTGCTCCACGAGCGGTTCGGCCTGCGCCGCGGCTGGATGACCACGGTCCACTCCTACACCAACGACCAGAAGCTTCTCGACCTCCCGCACAAGGACCTCCGCCGGGCCCGCGCCGCCGGGGTGTCGATGATCCCGACGACGACCGGCGCCGCGGTGGCCGTGGGCGAGGTGCTGCCGGAGCTCAAGGGCAAGCTCGACGGCATCGCGATGCGGGTGCCGACGCCGAACGTGTCGGTGGTCGACCTCGTGGCGCAGGTCGACCGGAGCGCCACGCCGGATGCGGTCAACGGCGCCTTCCGGTCCGCCGCCGACGGCCCGCTGGCCGGCATCCTGCAGCTCTCGACCGAGCCCCTGGTGTCCATCGACTTCAAGGGCAACCCGCACTCGTCGATCGTCGACGCGTCGTACACGAAGGTGCTGGAGGACGACTTCGTCAAGGTGCTGGCGTGGTACGACAACGAGTGGGGCTACTCGTCGCGCTGCATCGACCTCATCCGCGCCATGGCCGCCAAGGGACTCTAGGGGCGCCCTGACGCGACCTGTGCCCAAGCGCTCCATCCGCGACCTCGACCTCGCCGGCCGGCGCGTCTTCGTGCGCGTCGACTTCAACGTGCCCCTTGCCGACGGCGCGGTGGCGGACGACACCCGCATCCGCGCCGCGCTCCCGACGCTGCGGTTGGCCCTGGAGCGGGGCGCCACGCTGGTCCTGGCCTCCCATCTCGGCCGGCCGAAGGGCACCGTGAAGCCGGCCCTCGGACTCGCGCCGGTCGGGGCGCGACTGGCGGAGCTGCTGGCCCGGCCGGTGACCCTGGCCGCGGATGCCATCGGCGCCGAGGCCCGCCGCGCGATCGAGAAGGCCGGCGCGGGCGGCGTGACCCTGCTCGAGAACCTCCGTTTCCACGCCGGGGAGGAACGGAACGACCCGGACTTCGCCCGCGAGCTGGCGGCGCCGGTCGACGTCTACGTGAACGATGCGTTCGGCGCGGCCCATCGGGCGCACGCCTCGACGGCGGGCATCGTGCCGCTCGTCGCCGACGCGGGCGCCGGCCTGCTGCTGGCGAGCGAGCTCGAGCACCTGGGCGCGCTCCTGGCCTCGCCGGCGCGGCCGTTCACCGCGGTGCTCGGGGGCGCCAAGGTGTCCGGCAAGCTGGAGGTGATCGAGACCCTCCTCGGACGGGTCGACGCCCTGCTCGTCGGCGGTGCCATGGCCTACACCTTCTTCAAGGCGCGCGGGCTGCCGGTCGGGGGCTCGCTGGTCGAGCCCGACCTGCTGGACGCGACCCGGCGCGTCGAGCAGGCCGCGGCCGAGCGCGGCGTGCGCCTCGTCCTGCCCGCCGACCACGTGGTCGCCGATCGCCTGGACGCGGACGCCGCCCACGAGGAGCTGGCCGTCGACGACCCGGCCATCGGGACCCGCATCGGGGTGGACATCGGCGCGCGCACCCGGCGGGCGTTCGCGGCGGCAATCGGCGGCTCCCGGACCGTCGTCTGGAACGGCCCCCTGGGCGTGTTCGAGATCGGCGCGTTCGGCGCCGGCACGATGGCCGTCGCCCACGCCGTGGCCGACTGCGCCGGCACGACCGTCATCGGCGGCGGCGATTCGGTGGCCGCCGTGGCGCGGGCGGGAGTGAGCGACCGGATCACGCACATCTCCACCGGAGGCGGCGCATCGCTCGAGTTCCTCGGCGGCCGGACGCTGCCCGGGGTGGCCGCGCTGCCTGATGCTGCGCACCCTTGACGGGCGCGTCGGGAGCTTTCGCTGGCGAGAGACGCCTGCGCGCCTCTGACGGGGCGCGTCGGGAGCTTTCGCTGGCGAGAGACGCCCCTGAATCTGCCGCCCGGCCGCCGCAGGAAGGACCGCCCGACATGAGGACACCGCTGCTCGCCGCCAACTGGAAGATGCACAAGACGGTGCCGGAGGCCGTCGCCTTCGTGACGGCGTTCGCGCCCCGCGTGGCCGCCGTCACGGATGCCGATGTCGTGCTCGCGCCGCCGTTCACGGCCCTGGGCGCGGTGGCGGACGCCTGCCGGGATACGCGGATCGCGGTCGCCAGTCAGAACCTTCACTGGGCCTCCGAGGGGGCGTTCACCGGCGAGATCAGCCCGGGGATGCTGGCCGCCGCCGGAGCGACCCACGTTATCCTCGGGCATTCCGAGCGGCGCCAGCTCTTCGGGGAGGACGACGCGCTGGTCGCCCGCAAGACGCGCGCCGCCCTCGACGCCGGTCTGACGCCGATCGTCTGCGTCGGGGAGACGCTCGACCAGCGAGAGGCGGGCGAGACGCCGGCCGTGCTCGCCCGGCAGATCGATGGGAGCCTGGCCGGCGTGACTCCGGCCGAGCTGGCCGCCCTCGTCGTCGCCTACGAGCCGGTGTGGGCAATCGGCACCGGACGCACCGCAACGCCGGACCAGGCCCAGGACGCGCACGCGCATATCCGGCGCTGCCTCGCCGGCCTCGGCGGCGCGGAGGCGGCCGGCGCGTGCCGGCTCCTCTACGGTGGGAGCGTCAAGCCGGCCAACGCGGAGGCCATCGCGGGCCAGGCGGACGTCGACGGCGCCCTCGTCGGCGGCGCGAGCCTCGAACCCGCCAGCTTCGCCGAGATCGTGGCCGCGGCCCGGCGCGCCGCGGGAGAATGACCGTGCGCCCTCAACGGTCGCGTCGGGGGGTCTGCGCGAGCACGAGGCTCGGTCGCGAGCACGTGCTGCGGCGCAGGGCCCCGGGGAGGTATAATCACTCGCTATGCTTGGGATGGTAGTCACCGGTGTGTACGTCGTCGTGTGCCTGTTGCTCGTGCTGATCGTGCTGCTGCAACAGGGCAAGGGGGGCGACGTGGCGGCGGCGTTCGGCGGCGGGGGCGGCACGCAGGCCGCGTTCGGCGCGCGCTCCGGCGCCACCGTGCTGACCCGCGCCACCACCGTCCTCGGCGCCATGTTCATGATCGGCGCGCTCGTGCTTGCCATCATGGGCCAGCAGGAGCCCGGGTCGGTCGTGAGCGGGGTCGAGTCCGCGGACGTCACCGCGGCCGAGACGGTGCCGGCGCCCCCGGCGGGCGGCACGCCGAACCAGGAGCCGCAGTAGCGGTCCGCGGACGCGACCGAGAGGGCGCGTTGGCGCTCCCGCTCCCCACCCACTTGCGGAAGTGGCGGAACTGGCAGACGCACCAGCTTGAGGGGCTGGCGAGCCGAAGGCTCATGGGGGTTCAAATCCCCCCTTCCGCACCATCATCCCTCCGAGGAAGCTCATGCCCGAACGAGCCGCATCGTCCACCGCTCTGGCCCTGCTGCTGAGCGCGTGCCTCGCTCCGGGGCTCGCCGCCCAGGATCTGCCCGAGGCGGAGGTGAAGGAAGAGGTGCGCGCGGCGTGGGACGCCTACATCGAGGCGTTCTCCACCCGGCGCACGGACGTGATCGCGGCCGACGTCTACTCCGCTCCGTCGTTCCGCATCGGAGCGGGCGGCGCAACCGTCCTGGGGACCGCGGCGGAGACGGAGGCCTCCTTCGACGCCATCCACCGGCAGCTCGCTCCCGAGCGCTACGATCGCTCGGAGACGGACCGCACCGAGATCTGCGTGATAAACGCCGGCACGGCCCTGCTGAGCGCGTACTTCACGCGCTACCGGACGGACGGGACGGTGCTGATGAGCGGGGCGTCGAGCTACCTCTTCGCCAGGGTGGACGGCGCGTGGCGCATCCTGGCCAACATGGCCAACCCGGCCCGGAAGCTGATCGCCTGCGACTGACCGTCCGACCGCGCCCGCCTGCTCCGCGGCCCGCGCCGGGGCCGGGGGCGGCCCCCGGGGTTGCGCGCCGCCGGCCTCTCAGAACGCGATGGCGCCCAGTCGCAGCAGGTTCGTGAGGTGGGCGAGGGCGTTCGACTTCCGCCGCTTGAAGTAGAAGACGGTGCCGTCCTCCTCCTCGCTCACGTGGTAGCAGTCCCACCGCTCCTGGCCGAGGACGTTCAGGCGTTCGTCCAAGGTCGCCATGTCGGCGTCGGCCACGACGACGGTGCGGTACTCGATGGCCCAGATCTCGCGGAGCTCCTCCGTCGAGAGCTCGCCGATCGCCTCGACCCGGTTCCGCGCGTCGTCAAGCACCTCCTGCGCCCCGCCGCGCAACTCGTCCAGCGGAGCCTGCTGACAGCCGGCGGCGCACCCGAGCGCAACACACAACGCGATCAAGCCCGTTCGCATCGTCGCCCCTCCCTGCCAACAGTCTAGCCGTCCAGCGGCGGGCGAGGGCGGTCGGATACGCAGGGCACCGCAGGACGACCCGCTGCCACACTTGCGGCGTGGCTACCGGGCCTGTCGAAGCGGCATAACATGTTCGGGTAGGAGCACCATGCCGAACACGAGCGTTCATCTGCCGGAGGCGCTGCTGGCCAGTCTGGATCGGATCGCAGCGGACCGGGGGACGAGTCGGAACAGGTTGATCGAGGAATCGTGCCAGCGTGCGGCGGACGGCTGATCGGTCTTGGCTCCAGCCGGCGGCAGGCGCGCTCGCTTACAGATCCTCTGGCTGGAGTCCTGTCCGCCGGCGCAATACGCGCCAACATCTTGGGGCCAATCTCTTCCTTCTCGTGAAAGGCGAACACGAAGTCGGCCCAACCGGGGCGCTGGAGCGTGCGGTGAGAGCCACTACTGCGCTTCGGGGTCCAGCCGATTCGGCCGAGAGCTTGAAGCACACGTCGCGCCTTCGTCGCGCGCCAGTGACTCACGCCGCCTCGAACGACAGAGCCAGCAGCGCGGGTTCGGCTTCGCCGTGCTCCAACCGATCCGCAATCACCCGAAGCGCCAGCGCCTGGACGCGAGCGACCGCCTCCGCCCGTGACTGCCCGTAGCACATGACCCCCGAGAGGGCCGGCACCTCAGCCAACCACCGACCGTCGTCCTCGCGGTCAAGGTCTATCCGAAACGTCATGAGCCTCGGCGGAACCCGCTTCCGTGGTCCAGCCTAGCATAGGGGCTCAGGGCAGCGGATCAGAATCCCAACGTCGTCTGCACGTAGAGGAAATCGGCCGTTCGACGCGCGAAGCCCGCGTCCCGCAGGTAGGCCCCACCGAAGAAGCGGCCGTAGCCCACCTCGAGTCCCACGTCACCGACGGGGACCCGGAGGGTGACGTCGATCTCGTTGCCCACGTGCGGGGAGAGCGTCTCGCCGGCGGCCCGGTGGACGACCGCGCCGCCCACGTTGTACCAGGCGTCGGCGCCGGGCGCGACGAGCGCGAAGTCCTGCACGCCCACGCGCAGCCTCATGCGCCCGGGAAGCGAGGCCTCCACCGTGATCTCCGTGTTGCGGAGGTTCTGGAGCGCGAACAGGTCGATGTAGCCGTAGTAGGCATGCCCCAGCGGATAGAGCTGGTCGAACGTGGCGTGGACGCCGTCGTGCGGATCGTCGTCGCCGCTCCCGTAGCTGAACGCCGCGCCCAGCTTCGGCCGGCCCGGCAGCTCCGCGGTGAAGGAACCGCCCGCGTGCAGCAGGGCGGCGCGGTGGGGGACGCCTCCGTAGCGTCCGCTCTGGCCGGCGAGCTCCGCGTCGAGCGCCCACGGACCGTAGACCGCGTCCACGCGCGCCCCGACGGTATGGACCGCGTCGCCGAGGCGCGCCTCCCGGCGCAGCAGCCAGTAGCCTTCCACCCGTCCTCCCTCCAGCAGCGACGCATCGCGGTAGTACACGCCGTGGAGCTGGCTGTTGAACATGCGGCTCCCGGTCGGCGCGTGATCGTTGAAGCCGGTCGGACGCACGGGAACGAGGCGCGTGGCGAAGGCGTCGAGGTTGCGGCCCGAACCGGCGTCGACCCCGATCCGGACGCCGTCGAACACGCGGGCGGTGTTCACCCATTCGAGCGGTGAGACCATCCGCTGGGCGCCGTACAGGAGCTTCTGCCGGCCGATCCGCACGGAGACCGGCGCGGACGCGGACCCCGGCAACCTCACCTCGAGGTACGCCTGGTGGATGTCGAGAGGGTCCGCGTAGATGTTCGGCGCCCGGATGTCGCTGATCGCATCCTCGCCCAGCATGCGGGCATCCTGCACCTCGACCACCCCGGTCACCCGCTCGCTGGGCTCCCAGTTCAGGCCGACCCGGAAGCGCGACAGGAGATAGTCCTCGTCGTTGCCAGGGCGCGCGCGGTCGAACCGGGTGTCGCGGCGGCTCTCGCTGCGCAGGCGAATCTGCGAGTCGAGGGTGAGCCCCGGAAGGATCTGGCGCCAGTCCGACGCCGTGTCGGTGGCGGCCGGCGCCGGAAGCGCATCCGAAGCGGCCGGCGCCACGGGATCGGGGCGCGAGGCGATCGACGAAGCGTCGGCCTCGACGGAACCGGGTTCGACGGACTGAGCTTGGACGGGCGCTCGAGAGGGAATCATGATGGCAAGAGCGAGCGGCACAACCACAGCCAGGTAGACCCGGTCGACCGCGGGCCGATGCCCCCGCGGGCCGCGGGAGAGCGGAAAGCAGCTTCGCATGCACGGCGAGGCAATCAAGCCGCGTGCCAAGTCGGGCGCGGGGCTGCGGTCGCACGTCGAATCGAACGATCACGCCCTGGATGCGGGCACCCGCAGGACATCCGGACGAGCTCTAAGACGCGCCGCCGGGGACCCGGCCGGGGGATCGGGTTTGTCGATCTCCACGATGGTCGGTGACATTCCTGTTCCTGCCGGCCGTTCACGTCGCCTACGCTCCACCCTCCCCGGAGCCGGAGGAATGCACCTCCCGACACTCGCCGTGGCTCTCCCAGCAGATCTCTCGGGCCTGCCCCAGCGAACCCGCCGTGGGCGCGGGGTTGCGGCTCGCGCCCAAATGGTGGTTAACCACTTTGTCGAATGCCCCCGTCGGCACCTACATTCCTGTTCGCATCGATTGGCGTGAAGCAGCGACGAGGCGGATGGGCGAAGGGCGCCGGAGCATCGCCCGCCACAAATGTATCCGATGGGAGTCCAACCTCACACGCATGTGGAATCGGCGCCGCCCCCGAACCGTGGCTCCGCACTCTGCGCCCCACGAACGGGCCCGTCGTTGTTGAGGGCAAGGCGCTTCACACTTTCCTGAACGCAGACCTGGCCCGAGTCTTGCTAGGCACCATCCCCCATAGGGAACGCTGCCGATGCGGATCGACGCTGCCCCCGCATCCGGCGGCCACGCTGCTTCTCGGGCATACGCGTCGGAGGCGCCATCATGGAGGTCACCAGCAAGGCAACCCGGATTCGGCTGTTCAGCATCGACACCCCGCAGATGCGCGCGTTCCACATGACGTGGTTCGCGTTCTTCCTCTGCTTCTTCGCCTGGTTCGGCATCGCGCCGCTCATGAAGATCGTCCGCGACGAGATGGCGCTGACGCAGTCGCAGATCGGCTGGCTGGTCATCGGCTCGGTCTCCATCACGGTCGTCGCGCGGCTTCTCATCGGATGGCTGTGCGACCGCATCGGACCGCGGCGGGCCTACACCTGGCTCCTGCTGGTCGGCTCGCTCCCCGTCATGGGCATCGGCCTTGCGCAGGACTTCCAGACCTTCCTGGTGTTCCGGCTGCTGATCGGCGTCATCGGGGCCTCGTTCGTGATCACGCAGTACCACACCTCGGTGATGTTCGCTCCCAACGTCGTAGGCACCGCCAACGCCACCACGGCCGGGTGGGGCAATCTCGGGGGCGGCGTGACGCAGCTCGTCATGCCCATCGTGCTCGGCATCCTGACGGTGGGCGCCTACATCCCGTTCACCAACATCCAGTTCCTGCCCGGCCTCGGGTTGAGCGACGCCGCCGGCTGGCGCGTCGCGATGGTCGTCGCGGGAGCGATGTGCGCGCTCGTCGGCGTCGCCTACTACTTCCTTACCCAGGACGCCCCCGAAGGCAACTACCGAGAGCTGCGCGCGGCGGGCAAGCTCCCGCCCAAGCAGACCGTCAAGGGGTCGTTCGCGGCCGCCTCGCGCGACCCTCGCGTGTGGGTCCTCTTCGTCATCTACGGCGCGTGCTTCGGCATCGAGCTGACGGTGAACAACGTCCTGGCGCTCTACTTCCTCGACTACTTCGACTTCTTCGCCTCGATGAGCGCCGTGCAGGCGGTGCAGTGGGCGGGCGCCGCAGCGATGGTCTTCGGCCTCATGAACGTCTTCGCGCGCACGCTCGGCGGGGCGCTCGGCGATCTCTTCGGCCGCCGGTGGGGACTTTCGGGGCGCGTGCGCTGGCTCTTCCTCGCGCTGTTCGCCGAAGGGCTGGCCCTGATGCTCTTCTCCCAGATGCCGGTGCTGGCGCTGGCCATCCCGGCCCTGGTCGTGTTCAGCCTCTTCGTGCAAATGTCGGAGGGGGCGACCTACTCGGTCGTGCCGTTCATCAACAAGAAGGCGCTCGGGTCGGTCGCGGGAATCGTGGGCGCGGGCGGGAACGCAGGCGCCGTCCTGGCCGGGTTCCTCTTCCGGGGCGCCATCCCCTGGCCGACGGCGTTCTTCATCATCGGGGCGCTCGTGACCGTCACCGCGTTCCTTGCCTTCGCAGTGCGCTTCGACAGCGCGACAGAGACGGAAGCACGCTCGGCCCTCGATGCGGCACTGGCGCACCGGCAGGGTGGACTCGCGGCCGGAACCGGCGCTGCGCGAACCGCGGAGGCCGCGGGCTGAGGAGCCTGCGCCGTAGAACGGCGACGCACGTACTCCGTGCCCGCGCTGACTCCCCAACGCGCCCGCACCGGCGCGCTGGCACACACCACCGGGCCGGGCCCGGCGCGCCGTGTCGCTCTGCGAGGCACGTGCGTGGGCCGGGAACGAGAGGGAGAACGGAGAAGGGCAGATGGTCAACCCGGCCGAGGTCTGGAAATCGAAGAAGCACAGCTTCGAGGTGTGGCCCGACGTCGTGCGCCACGCCGCCGCCCGGACTCCGATGGCGGAGATCGACACGCCCGATCTGGAGCGGATGAAGTGGTACGGCTTCTTCTACCGCAAGCGCGATGCGCCGGGCCGCTACATGAACCGGATCCGCATCACGGCGAACGAGCTGACCTCGGAGCAGGCCCGCGAGATCGCCGCGATCGCCTACGAGCACGGTCACGGGATCGTCGACGTCACCACGCGCGCCAACCTCCAGGTGCAGGGGCTCGGAATCGAACATCTGCCGAAGGTGGCGGAGCGGTTGGCCGCGGTGGGGCTGACCGCAAAGCAGACCGGCCACGACAACGTCCGCAACGTGTTCGCGCACCCGTTCAGCGGCGTGCTCCCGGACGAGCTGATCGATACGCGCCAACTCTGCCGCGACGTGACCGCGCTCTTCGTCGACAGCCGGGAGTACTCGGATCTCCCGCGCAAGTTCAACATCTGCCTCAACGGCACCGCCGAGCATTCGGTTCACTTCTGGACGCAGGACCTGAGCTTCCTCGCCCGGCGCGTCGGGCGCCAGGTGTTGTTCCAGGTGCTCGTCGGCGGCACGCAGGGGCAGAATCCCCACCTCGCCTGGCACCTGCCGGTGCTGGTGCGTCCCGACCAGGTCGTGGCGCTGACCGCCGCGCTGCTCGACCTGTTCCGCGTCGAGGGATCGCGCGAGAAGCGCCACCAGGCGCGTCTCCGCTACCTCGTGGAGCGGATCGGCATCGAGGCGATCCGCGCCTTCCTCGGCGACCGCATCGCCCTCCGCGCCTGGCCGGACCTCCCGCCGCCGGTGCCGGCCGGCCGCAACGACGACCTCGTCGGCTGGTTCCCCGAGCGCCGGCCGGACCGCTGGACGATGGGTCTCGCGGTGCCGCTGGGCCGGCTGAGCTGGCGGCAGCTCGAGGCGCTCGCCGTGCTCGCCGGGCGGTGGGGCGGCGGAGAGCTGCGGACGACGCACGAGCAGGGAATCGCCGTCCTCGGCGTCCCGACGGGCTTCCGGGACGCGGCGGCCACCGACGCCGCCGCGGTCGGCCTGAGCGTGCACGCCGACACCCTGGTGCGGAACACCATGGCCTGCACCGGCACGCAGTTCTGCAACATCGCCGTGACCGAGACGAAGGGCGCGATGTTCGGGCTGATCGAGACGCTCCGGCAGCGGGCCCTGGCCCTGCACGGCATCCGCATCCATATGAGCGGCTGTCCGTCGAGCTGCGCCCAGCACTTCACGGCCGACATCGGGCTGAAGGGAGTCCGCGTGCGCCGGCTGCTCGGCACCCGCGAGGGCTTCGACGTCTACCTCGGGGGCGGGGTGGCCGGGGACGTGCACCTGGGCCTCCGCTACCGGCTGGGCGTGGACGCCGAGCAGCTCCCGCTCCTCATCGAGGAGGTCGTCGGCGAGTACTACCTGCGGCACCAGGAGGGTGAGACCTTCAGCGCCTACTGGCGCGCGAAGCTGCGCGAGGCCGAGGCGGCGAAGGTCGGCGAGGACGACTACCGCCCGTCGACGTGGATCTGCGAACGCTGCGAGCACCGCCACCTCGGGGAGGACCCGCCGGTGTTCTGCCCCGGCTGCGCCGGCGTGCGCCGGCTGTTCGCCCGCGTCGAGGACGGGGCGTCGGCCCCGGCCGCGGCACCGTCGCCGGGCGGCGGCATCGCGGGCGCCCGCATCGAGCCGGGCGCGGAGGCCCCCGCCGCGCCGGCCCGCGCGGCGACGCCACCCCGCGACGACGGCTACGTGCTTGCTGCACAGGAGCACGCGCTTCGCGAGGGCGCCGGCGTCGCGGTCGAGATCGGCGGCCACTCCTATGCGCTGTTCCGGATCGACGGGAAGGTGGTCGCGATCGACGGCCTATGCCCGCACGAGGGAGGACCGCTGGCGGAGGGAACGGTCCGCCGGGGGGTGGTCACCTGCCCCTGGCACGGGTGGACGTTCGACGCCTGCAGCGGGTGCAGCCTCGACCCGCCCGGCAACGACGTCGCGCGCTACCCCACCCTGGTCGAGGGAGGCAGTGTGTACGTGAAGCCGGACGCACGGAGCGTCCGGGCCGCGGGCGGTGCCGCTCCAGCGCGCGTGCTCTTCCGCCTCGACAACGGATAGGCTGGCGATGTCGATCTCGACCCCGCCCGTCGCGCCCCCGCCCGAACGGAGAGCCTCCGCGGCGCCCTCTCCGGAGCCGGCCTCGGCCCTCGTGGACCGCTACCTGGCGGAGCAGCAGGTGACCGCCGCCGCGCGCTTCGCGCAGGCCCACGAAGCGGCGCCGGACGGGCGCCCCGCCCTCGCCGGCCGCTACTCGGCCCTGATGCCGACCACGCCCCCGGCCCCCGGGCAACAGTACGCGTTCGACGTCGACCTCGACGCCTGCTCCGGCTGCAAGTCCTGCGTCGCGGCGTGCCACGCGCTGAACGGCCTCGAGGAAGAGGAATCTTGGCGCGACGTCGGTCTGCTGCACGGCGGGAGCCAGCGACTCCCCGTCGTGCAGCACGTCACGACCGCCTGCCACCACTGCCTCGATCCGGCCTGCATGCACGCCTGCCCGGTGGACGCCTACGAGAAGGACCCGGCCACCGGCGTCGTGAAGCACCTCGACGACCAGTGTTTCGGGTGCCAGTACTGCACGCTGGCCTGCCCCTACGAGGCGCCGAAGTACAGCCGCGCCAAGGGGATCGTCCGCAAGTGCGACATGTGCAGCGACCGGCTCGCGGACGGCGAGGCCCCGGCGTGCGTCCAGTCGTGCCCGAACGGCGCGATCGCAATCCGGGTGGTGGAGGTCGAGCAGGTAGTGGAGGAATCGGAAACGAACCTCTTCGTGCCCGGTGCACCCGAGCCGTCCCTGACCCTGCCGACGACCGCCTATCGCACCGCCCGGGTCCTGCCGCGCAACATGGTCCCGGCCGACTACCACACGGTGCGTCCCGAACGGGCGCACTGGCCGCTCGTCGCGATGCTGGCCTTCACGCAGCTCTCTGTCGGTGCGTTCCTGGTGGAGCGGCTGCTGGAGATCGCCGTCGCCGGCCCGCTCGCGGCCGGCATCCGGCCCGTCCACAGCGCCAGCGCACTGGTGTTCGGGCTGCTGGCCCTCTCGGTGAGCATTCTCCACCTCGGCAGGCCGCGCTACGCGTACCGGGCGGTGCTCGGCCTGCGGCATTCGTGGCTCAGCCGGGAGATCCTGGCGTTCGGCGCCTTCGCGGGGCTCGCGATGCTCTACGCCGTCTGGTCGTGGCCGGGAGCGGCGGTCTGGGTGGACCGCTGGGGGCTCAGGGCGGCGTGGGGGACGGGCGGGGGTGCCGGATCGTGGCTCGGCTGGGCCGTGGCGCTCTCCGGAACCGCCGGCGTGCTCTGCTCGGTGATGGTGTACGCCTATACGAAGCGCGACTTCTGGAACGGCCCCGCCACTGCCTGCCGCTTCCTGCTGACCACCGCGGTACTGGGGTTCGCGGCGGCCTGGTTGCCGCTGCTGCTGATCGTGGTTGCCGGCCGTGACGCGAGCCTCGCCGTCGCCGCCGTCGACCGCTACGGGACGCTGCTCTGCCAGGGGCTGATTGCCGCCTCGGCCGCGAAGCTGCTGTTCGAGGCGATGCTGTTCCGCCACCTGGCGGCGCGCTCGACGACGTCGCTCAAGCGAACGGCCCGCCTGATGACCGGCACGCTCTCGAACGTCACCCTGGCGCGCTTCGCGGCGGGCCTCCTCGGCGGCTTCGCGATGCCGGCGCTGCTCCTGGTGAGCCGGGTGCCGACCCATCCGGAGCACGGCCAGGACGTCGTCTTCGCGGTGCTCGTCGGCATGCTGTTCATCGCCTGCCTCGCCGGCGAGTTGCTGGAGCGCTACCTGTTCTTCGCCGCGGTGGCCTCTCCGAGGATGCCCGGGACCCTGTAGCGATGCTGTACCAACGCGACGGACACCTCACGCGCGACCTCCTCCGGACGCCCGGCGGCTTCGGGCTCGGACAGGTGCCCGCCCGCCTGAAGCCCGACGCCACCACGGACACGGTCTGCGGCTACTGCTCCACCGGCTGCAGCCTGACCGTGCACCTCCGGGACGGCGAGGCCGTCGGCCTCACCCCGGCCGCCGACTACCCGGTGAACCGCGGCGTGGCCTGCCCCAAGGGCTGGGAGGCGCTGACGGTGCTAGAAGCCGGAGACCGGGCCACGACGCCGCTCCGCCGCGACGCGGGCGGCGTCCAGCGTGCGGTGAGCTGGGACGACGCGCTGC
>JAPOYG010000477.1 GCA_026706755.1 Acidobacteriota bacterium | reverse complement strand
ACTACACCATCGAGCCCATGTAACGAAAAACGGAATCTATTCTTGCGTCGACCCTAAGCAGGTGCAGGTTGGCGAGTGAGAGGACTTGTTTCTCGATTGCCTTCCGTTGGTCTTCGGGTATCGTCTGAACGGCTCCGTTTGGCCATTTGAGGTGGAAGTCGAACGATCGACCGGCAGTGTGGGAGAGTCCACGGCCGAGATAGTGAAGGGGTGGGGGTGGCGAGAGCCGATGCGGAAGCGCCCGGGAGAGCGCGACATGTGCCTCGTGGCGCACGACCGTCGGTAGGTCAGCGGTGGTCATTTCGCCCGACAACTCGAGCATGAATTTGGCGAGCCGAATTCGGCGCTCGGGTGTGTCGTTCTTGTGGGTCTCCATGACGTGGGTGAACGACAAGGGAAAACAGGCTGAACCCACGGCCGTGGCGAGTCGTGCCGCCGTGAGCACTTCGCGGACGCCGGGCTTAACGGCGCGGCCGTGCGCAGCCCGGGAGAGTTCGATCCAGTGGTTCTGGTCTAGGTAGACGATCTTCACGACAACTTGCCTCCGCGCGGGGCGACGAGTACCAAACACGACGAGCGCGGTACACGGCCGGGGCACTCCAGCCGTTGTTTGACATTCTCTGACGGCTTCTGATCGCGAATTCTCCAATAAAGTCGGGGGTTGCTGGGATCTGGCTCTTTCGTGATCGGCTCCGGAGGCCGACCTCCTCGGGATCCTGTCTCAGGTAGCGCGCGGCGGTTTCTCGCGGTCGCCGATCAGCGTCTTCAGCATGGTCAACTCCTCCGCGAGTAAACCCTCCGGTTCGATGCGAGCGCGTTCCTCCGCCAGCTCCATTACCTCCGCTCGATCGAGCGACTTGTCAACAAGCGCAACTGCATACCTTCTCACTGTGTGGTCCTCATGTTCGAGCAATGGACGTAGTGCGGCCGCATCGACAGCGACACTGCTGTCGGACAGCCTCTCGATGGCGCTGCAAATCTCCTTCGGCGTGCGGGTTTCGTCCTGGATCGCAACAAGCCAGTCCAAGACCGAGCCATCCTCTACATTAGCGGACGCCGTCATCTCGCCCAATGAATCCGACGCAGATTTGGCGAGGAACTCCGGTAGCGTGGATGCGATGAATCGGGCAGCCTTTTGTACAACCACCTTGAGTTTAGGGTTCGCGGCACTACCTGTCGGGGCACCGTCCTTCGACACAAAATAGGTTGGGATTCGAGATGCGCAGCGTGTACACACGTCGAGAATGTCAGGGTCCCTAAGTGATGTCCCAACGAATATAGCGCACTCCGCGGCCGCCGCCGCATTCCGAAAGCTCGTGACCAGCTCGGGATAGGGTGGATGAGTCACCCGCTTCTCCCGAGTCGGAAGGACGAGGGCGCTCGTCATCTTAGGCCACTCACTTCCGTCATCTACGACGGCTAGGTTGCCGTAGAGGGGCATCGGGTGCCTCAGCTTGAAAGTGCGTCCGTCACTTCCTTGATACCAGTCAGTAGAACCGTGCATCTTGAGGAGCTGCAACGGCCTATCGTGACGGACGCCTCTCCATGGTGCCACTTCTCGCCCATTGAATTGCTCGAATCCGTCATCAATAGATATATCATTGAATCGACTTCCGATCTCAAGTGATCGGTCGTAGTTAGTCGTCGCAAACCATATTGTGTGTTCCCCAGTCCTCGCCAGCGCCGCGCGCCAAAGCACACGCGCCTCAACCTCCCGAAGGCGTTCACATGCGTGCTGGACGTACCACTCGGCTTCCTGCCTCATTACCGGTGCCACCTTGTCCAGTTCATCCTCGACAGATAGCTGCAACTTCGTGCGCTGTTTGGCGCCATCGACTATCCCGTCGATGATCTCGATCAAGTGTTCAATGTCATAGTCGGCATCGGAGAGCATCTTCTCGAAACGCTCCAGAACCGTCGAGGACAGCCTCTGGTTGACCATGTGTCCGTGAAGTTCGTGTGCCATGGCTCGCATAGCCGGAATACCGAGTTCTACAGAGGCGCCGGCGCCGAGGAATAGTAACAGTTTCACGTTACTGCACCAAGTGCCGTAGGTATGCTCGTTTCACTGGGCCCAGTCTATTTGGCTGATCGGGACTGTGCGCTAGTATGTTCGCAATCTGTTGCGCATATTGTCCAGCCTGCCTCATGCAGGCGGCCCAAAGGCCAAGGTGTCCTTCGTTGCGGCGGCAGACGTCCTCAACAATGTCCTTGCCGGGTTGGCAGTCGAGATTAATCCAGATCTCCTGCCCGACAGGAACAACTGGTGTGGCGTCTGGACCGAGGCGCACAAGCTTAATTTCGGGCGGGTCATGAAATAGCCTGATGGCCTCTTCCTGGCGGATGACGTCTGCCGCTATGTCCGCCACTGGAACCAGTGTTGGCAGTTCTCGTCGAAAGTGATGTGCGAGTAGATCGCCGGTGGAAACGCCGACTAGACTAGCGTTTTGAAGAAAGCTCGCCTCGCGACTAATCCCCTGCACGACCGTGCGGCGGCTGTTTCGGAGCACGCGGACCGCTTGTTGGACCAACTGGTCGGCGTTCGGAAGATTTAGGGGAGCGATATGTAGCTCATGCGCGCCGAGGTGGATGAGGTCTTGAACGGATACATCGTCGACTTGTTGCCCGGGTCGCAGCAGGCGAAAGGCCTTGCGTGTTCTAAATTCATCATCCCACAAGGCAGCGGCTCGCGTATACGGGCCGCTGCGCGGCACGGCCAGCCAGAGTGTCACCCAACGGCCAAGAGTCCAGTGCTTAGTGTGGTCGTCACCGAGTACGTCGCGGACACATTCTATTGCGCGCTCCAGAATCTTCGGGTGCGCGTCTCGTAGAACAGGTTCGAGGTCCGCCTTGAGGGCGTCACCGACGAATCCTTCGCGGTTTAGCTTGGGCCTGAACCGCTTGGGATCCACGTGCACTGCACCTGCGATTGCCCACAGTCTAGGAATGGTCACCTGCTCGACGAAGACCCCGTGGTAGAGAACATCGACATGAGCGGAACCGTCGAAATTCTCCCAGGAATCGAATAGGACGGGTGGCCCTATGACGGCTTCGTGAATCCAGGGTGGTGTGGGTACATCGACCGGCTTGATCTCGCGGCTTAGTCCGCCTTGGCGGAGTGGTGCGTCCGACGGATATTCTCTTGCGGAAAGTCCTTCTACGTGGCGTATCCAGTGGGGGAATCTTTCCAGGAGACGAGCGAAGTGATCTTCGCGTTCGACGGATAGTACTAACTCGGTGCCTTGAGTGGTCTGACGTGGCGGCAGGGCGCGGGCCGGGGTACGGCCGTCCAGCATGTTGCGTGAGAATTCAAGGCCAATCGGCTCGTTGTCGGGACAGAAAGAGTGGAGTTCAAAGTGTTGGCAACACAAGAAGTAACTGAGGACGCCAATGCCGAATTCGCCAACGGCGCGATATTGCCCTTTCTTGGGTGCGGCGGCGAGCGTCGCTGCCGAGGAGCCGATTCTGGCAAAGAGGCCGGTGACGTCCTCTTGACACATTCCGTCGCCGTTGTCTGTCACGGTGACCGTCCGGGATTGCGTGTCGAATGTGACGGCTATCTGGGGCGCGAGGGAAGAGTCTGCGGACCGTCGACGTCCGACGGCATCAATGGCATTGAGGACGGCCTCCCGGATGGATGCGTCGACGCTTGAATAGAACGTTTCTCCGGTGAAGAGGCGCAGAATGGCCTGGTGGTCGATGGTGAGGGCGGGTGGCCAAGGTTCGGTGGACATGGGGGGTGTTGTGCGGTGGTGGAGCGACCGGGCAACAGGAGCTGAGAACCCTGAAGTGTACTACGGATTCGGGGAATGGGCGGCCGCGGTCGGTCCGCGTGGCCGGCCGGGGTGGCATCTCGGTTGGTAGGTCGCGCGATTGGCGGAGGGCGCCGGCGCGGTGCTGGCCTTGGGGTCGCGTTGAGCCGGGGGGGGGGCACGAGTGCGTTCGCCGTGGACTACGGCACGTCGGACGGTGGCGCGCGGGCGGGCGGGTCAGGACTACGCGGCGACGAGCGGGATGCTCTTCTTCCAGGCGGGCGAGTCGTCAGGGAAGGTTGAGGTTGCGCTGGTCGACGATGCGCATGACGAGTGGAAGGAGGCGCCGACGCGGCGGCTGGCGGACCCGTAGGGCGGGTCAGGCGACCGACGACGGGGCGACGGGCACGATCGAGAACGCGGAGTTGATGCTGCGGGGCTGCTGGCGCGCTTCGGGCGGGCGCGAACGGGCAGGTGGTTGAGCACATCGAGGAGAGTGGCGGCGCCGCGGCAGCGAGCCTCTAGTCTGATTCGGAATGACCTGTTGTCAACCGGCAGTGCCTCCGTCCAAGGACGGCAGGCTCATGTGCCGGGAGTGGACCGTCGAGACGGCGAGCGACCGAGGGCGCTTCGACGACGAGTCACACTGATATTCGGTGATTGTCGCGGTTGCCCGCGACAGCGCACGCATGACATGACGGTGATTCGTCGGGAGGGTGGGCAGTCGGGGTCGCGAGTTGGGAGCGGCCACGCCGGTCCGGACCGCATCGCTAGCTCGCGTGTCCTCCACATCGTGCCTCTGGTCGTTCGTCGTCTCGAGGATCCGTCATCCGCGAACGGCCGGCATCATCCGGGCATCCGGTCGGTGCACAAGCACACGGAGGCGCTGATCGCGTTCGACAAGTTGTACGTGGCACCACCTGGGGCGCTTTGGGAGCTCGTGCGCCACCCGTGGGCCACGCTCTCGCGGCGCTCGGCCGCGGTCTCGCCAACCTGCCAACGCCCTGCGACCGACCCTGCTCACGGACCGCCCGGATGAGGCGCCGCAGCCGACCAACCGCCAGCGGTCACGGCAACAAGCAGCAGGGCGGTGCCCACGGACAGAAGCAAGTGGCTTGTCGACCCGAGCATGAGGCAACCGAGCCCGACCAGCGCGACGACGACGCTCGACCACGCGGGGACCGCATGGGCAACGCCAACGTACACGGGCAGCACCACGACGAGCACCGTCACGGCGTCCCAGGGAGCCCGGCCGGCGAACATCACGCTGCCGGAGAGCCGCGGACCGCTGAAGGCAAGGCTGGCGGCAACCGCCACCATGACCGCCGCCGCGAACCGAATCCCGTGCTCCATCTCCACCGCCAGCCACCGGACGTGATCACTAGCGGGACGGCTGCACGGCGCGGTCGCGACCCACGTGGCGCTCCCTCGGCGCCTCCGGCTCCACGCTGCTCGCCCGCCAGGCGCGGGCGCGCTCCAGCTCCCTCCAGGGCGTCGCCGACCTGGAGTGCGCGACATCGGCCACTCGATCCGAGCGCCGCGCCCGGGTCGGATCGAGGATGAACTCGGCGACGGCCTCGGCGCGCTCGCGGACGATGTCGAGAACCGTCGCGTCGTCCCGGTCCCCGCCCACCGCCGAGCCCGGCGCGACCTTGGCGAGCACCGCGTCCGCCGGCCGGTTCGCAGCGGCGAGGCGGCGGAGGACCTCGCGGATACGCGGGCCGTCGCGTTGGTCGAGATCCATCCTCGGTTCCCCCGCGCCGACGTTTGACAGGAGTCGATCCGCGACGACATCCGCCACCGAGCGCTCGACGACGCCGGGGGGCCGAACCGGGCCCGAAGTGTGCCCGGCGCCGAGATCGAGGACTCGGTCGCAGCCGCGGACCACCAGCGGAAGGTCCGGGGCCGCCGCTCTCCGAACCCTCTCGAGCATGACGTGGTCGTGATCGGCGGCGGCGATGGCCGCGTCCGTCCACCCGCGCGCCACACCCTCGCGCTCGCAGCCGTCCCCCAGCGCGGTCCAGAACGCCCGCCGGGCGACCTCGAATCGGGGCGGAGGCAGGCCGGTGCGGTCCTCGATCTCGTCGAGCGCGATCACGCCGGCCCGGTCGCCGACCGGCTTCGCCTCGAACGCCCGGGCGCGCGAGACCACGCCGGCACGATCGAGGTGATAGTGCTCGCACAGCACGCGCGTCGCGTCGTCGAACACCCTCGCGCCCTCGGCCGGGTCCTTCCCGAACAGCCGATCGAGGCGCGCATGGTCATAGAGCCGCGGGTGCGTCTGGACCGCGAGCGCGACCGCCGTGAGGAGCGAGCGGCCCCAATCCTCCGTGCTCCCGAACCGCTCCGGAACCGGATGGACGACATGGGCGCCGAGGCCCCCGCGAGACGCCGCCGGTGCATGGAACGAGCGGACCTGGTCCGAGTCGTGGAGCTTGACGCCGACGCCGGACCCGGCGCACAGGCCGAGGATGCGGTCCTCAAGAACGGCGGCGTCCTCCGGGCGCCGGGAGTCTAGCTCCCGGAACGCCGCCGGCTCGACCCGGACGACGGGATCCAGCAGCGGCCGCGGCCGGTTCAGCGGGTGGCGGTTCCACCCGGCCGCCTGATCGCCCACGAGCATGCCGTACCAAGCCGGATCGTCCGGCGGGACCGGCAGGGCCTCCAGCGCGTCCCGGACCGGCCCCGACGAGACGAGCGCCGGCGCGCCGTCGACGACGCCACGCAGGTCCGCCTTGTCCAGGAGGTCCTCGGCGGCCCGGGCGGCGAGCCACTCGTTGCAGTCAGCCGCGAGCTCCGCCGGGGCGAACTCCCGGAAACGCGGCCGCGTCTCGGCCAAGTGCCAGGCGAACCAGCCGCCCAGCGTGTCGCCGTACGGCGACGGAGGCAGCGGCCGCAGCTCCGAGCGCACGGCATCGAGCGCGAGCGGCGAACACAAACACTCGGTATGCGCACGGGTCAGCACGCGGGCGCACGCATAGGGCGACTCCGGCGAGCCCCACAGGTCGCCGGCCACGGCGACGCGTTCGAGCAGCGCCGCGCGGAGTGCGGCGTGATCGCCTTCCGCCACGCCGGCCGGGAGCCACGGCCTCCCCGTCCGGGCGGCGGGCGCCCGCGGCTCGCCCTGCAGATACCCCAGCCCGTGCGCCAGCGCTCCCGCGTAGTCGGCCGACGTCCGCCCCGTGAGGCCGTAGAAGAGCAGCGACTCGACGGCCCGGGGGCCCTCCTCGGTGTCGGCGAGGTAGTGACGGGCCACCCGTTTCATCAGGTCCGCCGCCCACTCGCCGTTCGACCGGAACGCCGCCGGCGGCGGCTGGCGGACCACGACGGCCCCTTCCGGCAGGGCGCGAGGGGTCTCGGCCGGCGGGACCACGACCTGGACGCCCATCTCCGCCGCGAAACGCAGCGCCGACCGTACCACCCGGCGCCGGCCCTCGTCGGTCCGTTCCGACCACCCGAAACGCTCCAGGTTCTCGTGATCGACCTGCGCGCACGCCCGGCCCACGCGAGCCTCGGGCGCAGGCGCATCCACGACGCGGGTCGTCCATCCCCCGCCGGAATGCGGCTCGGACACGCGTCTCGGCCGACCCACTTTGCGGCCCCTCCTCACTCACCGGCGGCGGCGACGAGCGCGCGGAGCGCCGGCGACCGCCACCAGATACGGGGCGAGCAGCAGCGCCGAGACGACGAGCCACAACAGCAACGCACCCGCGACCTCCAGTGCCTGCTCATCCATCCGCGACCTCCCCCCTGCCGCAGCCGACCGCGATGGCGCGCACCACCGCGCGGACGCGAAGCGCGTCGAAGGCGAGCGACGCCTCGAACTCGGCGCCCCGAGTCACTTTGAACACGAGGCGCGGATCGACGTCGAGAGCCGCCAGCGCGACCTCTCCCGGGAGGGGCACCGGCCCGAGCGCGGCATCGACGAACACGCCCGGCTCCGGGCTCGACAGGAACCCGTCCGAGGCCGACCAGCCTCCCGCGCCGGGCGGTGGCGACACGATGACGAAGGACTCCCAGCGGACGCTGTACCGGCCCGGCGGGAGGGGCTTCCCGAACACGATGCCCACGTCCCACACGGAGCCCACGCACGAGACCGAAAGGTCCGCGGAGGAAGAGCCGCTCTGCGCGCCGGTCGCCGCGAGCCGCGCGTGGTGAACGAGCCCCGACGCCGTCGGCGCGCACGCGACCTCGTCGAGCGCGCACGGGTCGATCCTGTGCACGGATTCCAGATCCGCCTGGTAGCGCGCGAACAGCGCCCACATCACCACGCCGACGATGCAGCCCACGATCACCACCGTGCCCACGAACCCCTTCATGACTCGAACCTCGGCTCCCCGAGAACCGTCCCGCCCACACGCGCGGCCCAACGAACGGGTCCGAATCGGCCCGTCCAGAAACCCAGGCGCCCCGACGGCCGCCGCTCCCGGGGCGCCCGCTGTCAAGCCGACGCCCGCTCGACCTGCTCGCTCAGCCGCCGGTGGAACGCGTCGAGAACGCCCCGCCACTCGCGCGACCCGGCGGCGATCTCGTCGAGCTGGCGCTCGAGCTGCGCCGTGAACGAGTAGTCGAGCATGTCGCCGAAGTGGCGCATCAGCCACGCCACGGTCCGATCGCCAAGCTCGGTCGCGGCCAGGTCGCGGCGGCCCGACTCCACGTACCCGCGCTCGATCAGCACGACGATGGTCTGCGCGTAGGTCGACGGCCGGCCGATGCCGCGGGTGTCGAGCTCGTGGACCAGCGTCGCCTGCGTGAACCGCTTCGGCGCCCTGGTGCGCTTCGCCGCGACGCCGACGTCGCCGAGCCTGAGATCCGCCTCCTCCTCGAGCGGCGGCACGGCCGGGTCCTCGCGATCGGGAGGCCACGCGGCCTCGAACCCGGGGAACAGGACGGCGACCCCGGCGAGAGCGAGACGCCACCGGCCTGCCTGCGCCTCCACGCGGTCCTTGCGGATCCTGGCCGGAGCCATCTGGCTCTGCAGCGCGCGGCGGCGGATCAGCTCGTAGAGGCGGGCCTCGTCGCCGTCGAGCGCGGGGCCGCCCTTCGGATCGAACGACGTCGGGCGGATCGCCTCGTGGGCCTCCTGCGCGCCGCCCGCGGCCTTGAAGCGGTTCGGCGGGTCCGCCACGTACTCGCCGCCGTACGCCGCCGCGACCTGGGACCGCAGCCCCCGCTCGGCCTCGGCCGACAGCGCCACCGCGTCGGTCCGCATGTAGGTGATGGCCCCGGCCTCGTAGAGCCGCTGCGCGAGCTCCATCGTGCGCGCGACGGTGAGCTTCAGCCGGGCGCTGGCCGCCTGCTGGAGCGACGAGGTCGTGAACGGCGGATGCGCATGGCGGAGCCCGGGCTCCGAGCGGACCGAGACGACGCGGGCCGTCCCCGCCGCACGGATCGCCGCGGCCGCCTCCCGCGCCGCCGCCTCGTCGGCGAAACGAAGGGCGTCGGCGGACTGGGCATCGCCGGCATCCGCGACCGGGAACACGGCGCGGTCTCCGGGCGTCTCGAGCGTCACGGCGACCTCCCAGTACGGCGCCGGGCGGAACGCCGCGATCTCGCGTTCCCGCTCGACCACCAGCCGGGCCGCCACCGACTGTACGCGCCCGGCCGAACGGGCCTGATCGACGGCGCGGACCAACGCCGGCGAGACGCGCCACCCGACGAGCCTGTCGACGAAGCGCCGCGTGAGCTGCGCGTGGACGAGCCCCATGTCGAGACGCCGCGGCGCCTGGAACGCCGCCCGGATGGCGGACTCGGTGATCTCGCTGAACGTCACCCGGGCGAAGCGCCCGGCCGCGCCGCCGAGGAGCTGCCGCAGGTGCCAGGCGATCGCCTCGCCCTCCCGGTCGCAGTCCGTCGCGAGCACCACCGGGGCTGTGCGCCCGGCGAGGCGGCGGAGCCCCGCCACGACGTCGCGCCTGTCCGGCGGGACCTCCCAGGTGGCCTTCCACGCCTTGTCGGGATCGAGACCGAGCGCCACGGCACCCTTCCGCCCGCGGCGGGCCGCCGGGAGGTCCCGAAGGTGGCCAAGGCTCGCCCGGACGAGGTAGCCGCCGCCGAGACAGCGCTGTATGGTCCGGCACTTGGCGGGCGACTCGACGACGACGAGCGTGGCCACTACGACCCCCCGCGGATGCCGCGGACGTACGCATCGGCCGCGGGGAACCGGTAGAGATAGACGGGCCAGGTGCGGCCGTCGGCGCCCTCGACCAGCACGGCGCTGAGCGGTCGCCACCCGGGGACCGGCCACGTGTGGGAGACCACGCGCGTGCCCGGCTCGAGGACCGACTCCAGCCACGGCACGGGCACCTCGAACCCCTCCGGCGTGAGGAACATCGTGACGACGGTCGCCCGCGAGACGACGCTCGGCAGCGTCATCGCGTCGGCGTGAACGAACCTCGCGCGGGAGCCGACCCCGGCCATCCTCGCGTTGTCGCGGGAACGCGCGACGAGCGGCTCCTGGCGCTCGATGCCGACCGCCTCGGCGCCGGCGCGGGCCGCGGCGACGACGAAGCGGCCGTCGCCGGACCCGATATCGACCAGCGTGTCCCGCGGGCCGAGGGCGAGCAGGCCGATGACCGCGTCGACGACCTCCATCCGGCTCGGCTCGTACACCGACAGGGACCGGCCGACGCCCCGCCACGAGTCGAGCATCGGATCGAGGGAGCGGACCGCACGGGCGCAGGACGGAGACGAAAGCGCGAACACCGCGGCCGCCACCGCCAGCATCGGGAGCAGCGCACTCGCGAAACGGGCCGCCCCCGCGACGAAGAGCCGGCGCCGCACTCCCCGTGCCCCTAGCACGACGGCACCCGGACGAGCGTGTCGCGGCCCCGCTCGAAACGCACGCCTTCGACGACGGCCGGACTGCAACCCGAGCGCTCCACGCGGAGCGTGTGCGCGGCGCCGCGCCTCGCCATGAACAGGAAGAAGCGGCCCGCGCCGTCGGTCCAGCCCGTGACCTTCGTCCACGCCCGCGGAGTCACGACCTCGACCAGATGAGGCCGGCCTCCCGCTGGCGCGGGCACCACCCGGCCGTTGACCCGCTCCCACCGCGGACGCGTCCCGACGGCGGCGAGAATGGCGAGGCCGCCGACGAGGAGCGCCGCGAGCCGCCGGAAGCCGCCCCGCCGCCGCATCACGAGCCACCCCACGCGGCGAACCGCGGGACCCTCGACGACCGGGCGAATCCCGAGCCTCCGGCCGCAACAACGCGACGCATCATCACGCTCCCCTCCCCGGTCTCAACCCCCGGCGGTCCGATTGCCACTGCGGCGAGTGCTTGCGCTCGAGAACCACGACGCCGCGTCGAATCGCATCCCGGAGGACCTCCGAGCGCGAAACGCACAGATCCGTGGCGAGCTTGTCGATGTGGTCGTACAAACCACGCGACACGCGGACCCGAAGCGCCTTTGCGAACCGCCTCTCGCCCTGCTGCATTCGCCACGAACCGGGTCGCCTACCGGCCAGGCGGCGACACCCGATCCCCTATCCCGCACACGCGATCCGGCTCAGCCTGCCTATCGGCGCCCAGCCGCCGCGCCTCCTCCTCGATCGCCCGCTGGCGGTCCAGCAGCGCGTCCGGCGCCGGCCGGCAGTCCCCTCCCGGCGTGCACGTCACGGTCGCGCGGGGATTGAGCCCCTCCGCGAGCCGGAGCAGGCCGACAGACCCCGCCACTTCCGCGGCCCCGTGCGATCGGGCCCGCTCCACCCACGCGCCCCACAGGGAGTCCGCCGCCCGGCCCATGAGCAAGTCCCGGCGGCCGCAATCGGTCCACGGCGACAACGGAGCCCCGAAGCGCCGCGCCTCGGCCGCCACGCCGGAACCGACGTCGGCGCCGCCGGCCCACGGCGTATCGAGCTCGAGGACGCCCGCGAGGGCCGATGCGCGGCGCACATCCCAGGAGTGCGACATCATCGAGACGGCATCGTCCAGAAACAGCGAGGTGATGCGGCCCGTGCCGGCGGACGTCACCACCTGCCGCCGGAACGAATCGAGACGCCGGCTGCGGGCGGGCGACACGGGAAGATCGACGCCGCAGTCCACGCCCGCCACCGGGGCCGGATCGGCGCCCTCCGGCCAGTCCGAGCACGGCCTCGACGACCGGTACTCCCGCAGGGAGTACGACTCGGCCGCCGCCTCCTCGTGGATCAGCGGGGCGAAGTCCACGGACACGGGGACGTCGAACGCGGGCGCCGGGCTACCGGCCGGCGCCGACGTGAACCCCGCGGTTCCGTCCTCCTTCGGACACTCGACCGGGACAGTGCCCGACCGGTAGTCGGTCCACGTGCCGGCGAGCCGGCCGGCTACCGAGGGAACGACCGCCGGCAGGGCCGGGCTCCGCACGAAGCCCTTGCGGATGAGGCACACCCCCGTACCGTCGTCGCCCAGGAGGACCCCGCCCGACTCCAGCTCGGACGCGCCGCCGCCGTCATGCCAGAAGACGCGCGCCCACGGGAGGTGAGGGTCCGTCTCCGCCGCGTTGGGCTCCCACACGTGTTCCCACCACGTGTTCCAGTAGCCGGACTCCACGGTGCGGCTGCCCGCGGGATCGAAACCCCCGGCGCCGCAATGCGGCGGCTGCAGATCCGCCGGCGGCGTGCCGGGCGGAAGCACCATGCCGCTCAGATCGCACGTCGGGTCGTACTCCGCGTAGCTCGTGTCGACCCAGCTTCGGCGGAGGTACCGGCGGAGCACGATGCTCTCCCGCTCGACGCACGCCATCCCGGAGCTGAACGCGGCGACCACCGGCGCGTCTGCGATACGGCGGCCGCGGCCGAGCCCGTCCCCGGGCCGCTCCCGGGGCCTAGTCTCGATGTCCCACGGGCCGTCGCCGCCGCCGAACGTGCCGGCCCCCGGCAGGTACCGCGCGTCGACGTTGAGCTCGTCACCGTCGAAGATCGCGACCGAGTCAGCCGGGGACAGGCACCTCGCCGGGACGCCGGGGCCGGCCGCCTCCTGGTCGACCCGGTCGCCGAGCTGCCGCGCGAACATCCCGAACTCCGGGCACGTGTAGCCGCTACGGACCTCGGGGCGCCGCACGACCGACTGCGGCTCCTCGCCGCCGGGCGCCGCCGGGGGGCGCATGAACGCGGGCACCTGAGATGAGGCGGAGGGACCCGCCTGCCAGCTCCGCGACACCCACCGCCGGGCCTGCGGGTCGTAGCGCGAGGCGCGCTCCCACTCCACCCGTTCGGGACGTCCCCCGAAGAACGAGGAGACGAGGCGGTCGCCGGCGGGAACGCTCGCCGCCCGGACACCGTAGGACGCGCGCTCCAGCGTGCTCCCTCCGCGCACGGCCGCCGCCGTGAACCACCGGTCGTACGCCTCCCCCCGCGCGCTCTCAGCCGAGCAGAACAGTCTCGGCGTGCCGCCCGCGCCCCAGCGGGCGCTGTACACCGTGACCACCGACCCCTCGGCGAACGGCGCCGGGTCCGGCCACGGAACGGCCGACTGACCTCCCGCCTCGTCGAGCCAGCAGTCGTGGCGCGACGCCGCTGTGGCGCGGACACCGGCCGGAAACGGCGTGTCGCACGTCAGCCGCGGACCCTGCGCCGCCACCGGCGCCGACGCCGGCCAGAGCCCCTGGGCCGCCAGCGCCAGGGCGCCGGCGCACACCGCACAACCGAAGGACCGCACACGCATGTCGCCTACCCCCTTCCCCGACCGAGATCCACCGCTGCCTCGCCGCGGGCCGGCGCCGCGCCGCGCTCGGGGGCGAGGCCCTCCTGCCGCACCTCGCGCCGGGGCTTCTCCCCGAAGCTGTGCCGGGCGATGAAGTCCACCTGGTGGTCGACCT
>JAPOYG010000635.1:2197-13576 GCA_026706755.1 Acidobacteriota bacterium | reverse complement strand
AGCGGGGGTTGCTGGCGCTGCAGGAAAGCGCGGTCGATCAGGAAGTTGCGCGTGAACCAGGGGTTGGCCAGCAGCCACCCGGCGGCGGCTCCCCGCACCCCGGCCGGCAGTGCATCGTGCCAGGGCCGGCCGCGCACGGGGCGGCCGAAGCGCTCCGTCAGCCAGGCTGAGTACGGCTCGAGGCGTGCCCCGTGGTAGCGCCCGTCGAGCGCCAGCAGGGTGTCCGCCGCCATCAGCCCCGACTCGACCGCCGGCCGGATGCCCTCGCCGCTCTGCGGGTAGGCGAGCCCTGCCGCATCGCCGACGAGCAGGATCCCGTCGCCCACCGTCGCGCGGGGCGAGGAGCCGCGGAGCAGGTAGGCGTGCCCCGGCCAGCGGGTGGCGACGTCGCGCGGAATCTTCCCTGACGCCCGCAGCCAGTCGACGAACTGCCGGGCATGCGACGGCAGGCGGCGCGAGTCCTGTCGTCCGAAGCCGACGTTCAGGTAGTCGCCCTTGCGGAAGCACCAGCCGTAGCCCCGCAGGTCGGGGCAGAAGAAGAGTTCCGGCGTGTCGCCGGCAATGGCGCAGGCGGCGCCGTGCAGGCGGGGCTCGATCTCCTGCGCGGCGACGACCGGCTCGGCGCGCGCGGCGCCGTTCAGGACTCGCGCCACGGGGCAGAAGTGCCCGCCGGCCCCGATCACGACCGGAGCCTCCAGCCGGTCGTTCGCCACCCACCGGTCGCCGCGCCGCTCGAGCGTCGCCAGCGGCTCGCCCAGCTCCAGCCGGGCGCCGGTGCGCTCGAGCAGGTAGCGGTCGAACTCGCAGCGGCGGATGCCGTAGCTCACCGGTTCCGGAAACCGGGTCTCGACCTCGGGTCCGATACCGTCCGGGCCGAGGCGGCTCGTGCGGAACCCGGTGATGGGCTGCAGCGTCCGACCTTCACCGTAGTCCCCTGGATCGATGTCCAGGACGTCGAGCACCGGCGGCGTGATCCAGCCCGCGCAGGCCTTGTCGCGCGGGAAGCGGGCCTTGTCGAGCACGACGACGTCGAGGCCGGCGCGTCGCAGGCGCCATGCCGAGCTCGATCCGGCCGGGCCGCCGCCGACCACCAGGGCGTCGCAACGGTCCATCACGCCTGCTCCGGCGCCGCTTCGCCGCGGTACAGGTCGCCGCGCGTCCAGGCCAGGTCGTTGTCCCCGCCCCGGCGGAACACGATCTGGAAGAGCTGCATCCAGCCGGTCCGGAACGCGGCCTGCGAGCCGGCCAGGTAGAGCCGCCACGTGCGATACAGCTCGGGATCGGTCATGCGGGTCACCTGCTCCTCGGCCGCCTCCAGTCGCGCCATCCAGTCGGCGCACGTCCGCGCGTAGTGCAGCCGCAGGTTCTCGACGTCCAGGATCGACAGGTCCTGCGGCTCCAGGACCGCCTCCGCGACCTCGGAAACCGTGGGCGGGTAGGCGCCCGGAAAGACGCGCTTGCGGATCCACGGGTTCAGCGCCGCGGGTCGATCGCGGCCGATGAAGTGCAGGAGCCCGCGACCGCGGTCCGGGGGCAGGCTGCGGTCGATCACATCGCCGAGCGCTTCGTAGTGGGCGGGCCCGACATGCTCGAGCATCCCCACCGACACGAACGCGTCGTAGCGTCCGCTGACGTTGCGGTAGTCGTCCTCCACGAACTCCACGCGATCGTCCAGCGATTCCTTCCGAGCCCACTCGCGGGCGTACGCTACCTGCTCGCGCGAGAGGTTGAACGAGCGGACGCTCACGCCGTAGTGCCGCGCCATGTGCACGGCCAGCGCGCCCCAGCCGGATCCCGCCTCGACCACCCGCTCGCCCGCCCGCAGGCGCAGCTTGCGGCAGACCAGGTCGAGCTTGGCTTCCTGGGCCTCGTCGAGGCTCATGTCGGGCGTGGCGTAGTACGCGCAGGTGTAGACCATGCGGCGGTCGAGCCACAATCGATAGAAGTCGTTGCCGAGGTCGTAGTGGTGACCGACGTTGGCGGCGGACCGCCCCCGGGTGTTGGACCGCATCCAGAGGCGGCGCCGGCGTCGGTTGGCCGTCCACACCGCCCGGTTGACGCGGAAGACCGCCTCCACCGCGCCCACCAGATCGCCGTCCACCGTGATCCCGCCGTCCCGGAACCCGTCGCCGAGCCCGACGTCCTGGTGGCGAACGATGCGCCACAGTGACCGCCGATCGCCAACGCGGACGGTCGCCACCGGGGTCGCCGGGACGCTGTAGAAAGTCGTGCCGTCCCACAGGGCGATTCGCACGGGGGCGTCGCGCATTCTGGCCTGGATCTTGCTTAGAACGTAGCGGTCGGTAGACGAGACCGGGCGCGCGGAACTCTCGCCGCGGGCCCCGGCGGCGACGTCGGCCGGCGGCCGTGCATCGGAAGCGTGGGAGTGGTCGGTCATGCCTCGTCAGTCTGCCACAGGTGGCGGCCGGGTGACGCTTCGCCGCCGGGGACCGGCCGGCCGCGCGCCTCCGGGTGCTACGATCGGTGGATCCGGCGGGCGGGGCGCCGGCGCGTTCACGGAAGAGAGTCTCCGATGGCAGTCTATCGCGACGAGCGCGGGGTGGAGTACGAATCGGTCCCGCTCCCGACGCACGAGGTGACCGACGCGGTTCCGCTGGACGCGCGGATCCGGTCGAGGCGCGCCGCCCCGAAGCCCGTTCCGTTCTACCCTGGCACGGACGGCGCCGAGCTCGCGCGGCAGCCGCGGAGCCACCGCCGGCAGTGGACGGATGCCCAGTGGCTCGCCTTCCGCGAGCAGCTCCAGCTCGAATCCGAGATGGCGCGGGACGATGCGCCGATGGCGGCGGCCATGCTCATCAAGGAATGACGACTATAGTTGTCGGCGAGAGGAGGCCTGCAATGAGGAATCGATGGCCGGTGGCGGTGGTGGCGGTTGCGTTGCTCGCGTCGACGGCGGGGCCGGTCGCCGCGCAGGGCGAGGCGCCGCGGACGGCCTGGGGCGCGCCCGACCTGCAGGGCGTCTGGGACTTCCGCACGATCACGCCGCTCCAGCGGCCGGAGGACCTCGGCGACCAGGAGTTCCTGACCGAGGAACAGGCGGCGAACCTCGAGCAGGAGGCGGTGGATCGGGACGTTCGGCTCTGGGAGGCGGAGGCGCGCCGCACGGAGGCCGGCGGCCGGGTCGGCGCCTACAACAATTTCTGGATGGACCGCGGCACCAACGTCGTGGGAACCCGCCGCACGTCGCTCATCGTCGATCCGCCGAACGGACGGATGCCTCCGCTGACGGAGGAGGGCCAGCGGCGCGCGGACGAGCGCCGCGCGTACCGCGCGGAGCACCCGGCCGACTCGTGGCTCGACCGCAGCTCCTACGACCGCTGCATCCTGGGCTTCAACCAGGGGCCGCCGATGACGCCGGGCGGCTACAACCAGAACATGCAACTGTTCCAGACCGAGGACCACGTGGTGGTGGTCAACGAGATGGTCCACGACTGGCGCATCGTCCCGCTGGACGGGGCGCCGCGGCCGGGCATCGATTCCTGGACCGGAGAGTCGCGCGGGCGCTGGGAGGGCGACACCCTCGTGGTGGAGACGATCGACTTCAGCGCCAAGCACAACTGGCGGGGCACGACGCCGGACCGGCACCTGATCGAGAAGTTCACGCGCGTCGACGCCGACACCCTGCTCTACGAGTTCACGGTGACCGACCCCGGCACGTGGACAGCATCCTGGACCGCCCAGGTGCCGATGCAGCGCAACGACCTGCCGCTGTACGAGTACGCCTGCCACGAGGGGAACTACTCGCTGGAGGGGATCCTGGCCGGCACGCGCGCGGACGAGCGCAAGGCCGCCGCGACCGCGAAATAGAGGCTCGCGCCCGGCCGGCGGCGCACGTCTCTGCCGGCACTGCCGTCGAGGAGACCACGCGGGAGGGGCGGCGAGCGCCCTTCCCGCCGGGATCCTTGAAGATCCTCAGTTGCAATGTGGATTTTCAAGGATTATGGTGATGCGTGGTCGTCGCTCGCCCCGCCCCCGCCGCGCGGGTCCGTGAGTCGTTCGCCGTCCATCCGGTCGTTGCCCTGACCGGACCCCGGCAGTGCGGCAAGACCACCCTGGCGCGCGCGCTCGCCGCAGACTCCCCCGGCAGCACCTACTTCGACCTCGAAGCCGCCGTCGACCGCCGCCGCCTCGCCACGCCCGAGCAGGCGCTCGGCAGCCTGCGGGGCCTGGTCGTGGTCGACGAGGTGCAGCGGATGCCCGGCCTCTTCGAGACCGTGCGGGTGCTCGTCGACCGGCCCGACAACCCCGCGCGGTTCCTGCTGCTGGGAAGCGCGTCCCCGTCCCTGGTCAAGGGAGTGGCCGAGTCGCTCGCCGGACGAGTGGGACTCGTCGACCTGTCCGGCTTCGACTTGGCCGAGCTGCCCGCCGAGCCCTGGCGGTCGCTCTGGCTGCGGGGCGGCTTCCCTCGGTCCTACCTGGCGCCGGACGTTCGGAGCTCCGCGCTCTGGCGGGAGAGCTTCGTTCGCACGTTCCTGGAGCGCGACATCCCGCAGCTCGGAATCACCGTTCCGTCGGAGACGTTGCGCCGGTTCTGGACGATGGTCGCCCACTTCCACGGACAGATCTGGAACGCGGCCGAGTTCGCGCGCGCACTGGGCGCGAGCGAGGGGACGGCGCGCCGCTATCTCGACATCCTGGCCGGATCGTTCATGGTCCGGATCCTGCCGCCGTGGTTCGAGAACCTCAGGAAGCGTCAGGTGAAGGCGCCCAAGATCTACGTGCGGGACAGCGGCCTGCTGCACACCCTGCTGGACGTCGCGCGCGAGCACGACCTCGCCGGGCACCCGAAGGTCGGCGCCTCGCTCGAGGGGTTCGCCATCGAGCAGTTGCTCGCCGCGCTCCACACGCCCAACGCCTACTTCTGGGCGACGCACGCCGGCGCGGAGCTGGATCTGCTCGTCGTGCGGGGCGGCAGGCGCTACGGGTTCGAGTGCAAGCGCAGCGACGCGCCGGGCGTTACCCGGTCGATGCGGGTGGCGTTCGGCGACCTGGGCCTCGAGCGCCTCTGGATCGTCTACCCGGGGGACGAGTCGTATCCGCTCGACGACCGCATCTCGGTGCTGCCGGTGGCCGACATCCCCGGCGTCGCGGCGAGGCTCGGGCGCTGACCGGAGGAGAGTCGCGACGGCAAGGCGCGGACCGGCGACCGAACGCCGGCCCGCGCCTTCCGGGAAGTGCCTGGCCCTGACGGGCGCGTCCTACTGTCCGGCCTCTGAGCCGAATCCTTCCGGCAGGCGCAGCGCGGCGAGCGAGCCCGGGAACGAGCCGCCCCGGCCGACCTGCACGATGATGTACTGCTGGCCCTCGTGCAGGTAGGTCATCATGCCGTACTGGCCGGGGGCCGGGAGGTCGACCGTGCCGAGCTTCTCGCCCGTGCGCTTGTCGTGGGCGTTCAGCACCGGCGGGCCGTTCGCGCCCTCGGTGGCGAGCAGCAGGCTGCCCGTGGTCATGAGGATGGCCCGCGCGCGGGCGGCCCCCGTGCCCGACAGGTCGACGCCCTCGAGCGCCGGATGGCGCTTCATCTGCTCCGACGGCTCGCCGACCGGGACGGCGAACACGTGCTCACCGGTGTTCATGTCGATCGCCGTGATCTTGCTGAACGGCGGCTTGTAGATCGGCAGGCCCTGCGGTCCGGCCCAGCCGACGCCCCCGCCCTGGACCCAGTCGGAGATCGTCGTGCCCGTCGTCGTGCACTCGCCGGAGTCCGACGTGCAACTGTGAATGTCGGAGTCGGTCTCGGCGCCCGGCCGCACCGTGCGCCCCGAGCAGCCCTGACCGTTGGACTGGTACAGGTAGCCGGTCTCCGGGTCGAGCGTCGCCGGGTGCGTGATGTTGACGCCCCCCGCGCCGCACGCGATCCAGGGCCGCTCCTCGGTGTGGTTGTTCGGGAGCGGCGGCATGTAGGGGCCGCCGACCCGGAAGCGGCTCAGGATCTCGACCGCCTCCTGGCGGAGCTCCGGCGTCAGGTCGATGAGGTCGTCCTCCGTCAGCCCGAGCGGGTTGAGCGGCGCCGGGCGCGTCGGGAAGGGCTGGGTCGGCGAGAGCTGCTCGCCGGGGACGATCGACGCCGGCGTGGAGCGCTCCTCGATCGGCCAGACCGGCTCCCCGGTCTCCCGGTTGAAGGCGAACGTCATCCCCTGCTTGGTGGTCTGGATGGCCATCGGCACTTCCCGGCCGTCGACGGTGACGTCGACCAGGATCGGCACGTTGGGCAGGTCGTAGTTCCAGATCGGGTGATGCACGGTCTGGAAGTGCCACGCCCGCTGGCCGCTCTCGACGTCGATCGCGATGGTGGTCGTGCCGAACAGGTTGTTCCCCGGCCGGAACCCGCCGTAGTAGTCGATGGTCGGCGAGTTGGTCGGGATGTAGACGATGCCGCGCTCGAGGTCCGCCGACAACGGCGCCCACGACGAGACGTCACCCGTCCAGTCCCAGGCGTCGTTCTCCCAGGTGTCGAAGCCGAACTCGCTCTCGGTCTGCGGGATGATGTTGAACTTCCAGCGGTGCTCGCCGGTCCGCGCGTCGTAGGCCAGGATGTCGCCCGGCACGTTCTCGATGCGCGACTGCGAGTAGCCCTGCTCGTGGGAGTTCCCGACCACGACGGTGCCGTTGACGACGATCGGGGGCGACGAGTTGGTGATGTAGCCGACGTTCATCGGGATCCCCTCGTAGGGGTCGTACTCGTGGCCGAGGTCGGCGAGCAGGTCGACGACGCCCGTCTCCGGGAAGCCCTCGATCGGCACCGGCCTGCCGAAGCCCTCGAGGTGCTCGCCGGTCTTGGCGTCGAGCGCGTGCAGGAAGAAGGCGGGCGTGATGATGTAGATGACTCCGCGCCCGTCGATCTCGGCGTAGCCGACGCCCTTCCCGTAGCTCGCGCGCATCGACTCTTCCCAGCGCCGGGTGTTCGGCTCGCGGTACGTCCAGAGTGTCTCGCCGGTCGCCGGGTCGATGGCAGCGATGGTGCGCCGGTAGCCGGCCACCGTATAGAGGATGCCGTCGATGTAGCTCGGCGTGGAGCGCGAGAGATACAGCGGATGCGGGCCGTAGTTGTCGCCGCGCCAGACCCACGCCACCTCGAGGTCTTCGAAGTTCTCGGCGTCGATCTGGTCGAGCGGCGAGTAGCGGGTGCCCCAGGCGTCGCCGCTCTGGTAGCGCCACTCCCCGTAGGGATTGCCGCGCTCGGTCTGGGCGTCCGCCGGCGCCGGCAGGACGAGGAGGCTGCCGAGGGCCAGCGCCACGCCGGCTGCGAGCCATCCTCGTCGGACTCGATGCTGAACTGCTCTCATATTCTCCTCCCGGTCTCAGAATGCTGAGGAGCGCCGCGGACCGTCCGCCAAGGACAGGCTGCTAGTCTACCGGCAGTCCGGCGGTCGACGCCACGTCCGGGGGGGCTGGGTCGCCCGTTCTGCGGCGCAGACTCCTAGGGTCGCCCGCGGTCTTCCCTTTCGCGGTCGCCGAACCCGCGGGGGCCGCGGTCCCGTCTGCCGCCCAGGCGCAGGAACTCCCGCTCGAAGGTCGCCATCTGCTCCGGCGTCAGCACGTCGGCGATGGCGGTCCGGAACGAGCCCTGCTCGGCCGCCAGACGCTCCCGCATCTCGCGGCGGAGGGTCCGGAAGCGGTCGCGGCGGGCGTCGAAGAGCGTGCCGAGGCGTGCCGCCTGCTCGTCGCTGAGATCGAGCCGGTTCGACATCCGCTCCACCAGGCGCTCGGTGCCGCCCGGCGGCCGCAGCCCGTCCCGGCCGAGGCCGCGGTCCGCGAGCCTGCCCCGGTCGAGCCAGGGAGTCGCCACGATCCCCGCGCCGAGCCCGGCGAGGAAGACGACCAGCACGAACAGGCCGATCCAGAGGCGCGTACGCGTATCGGTCATCGTTCCCGCTCCGTCATTCCGGGCCAGGAGTCTGCACCGCAGAACCGGCCCTGGAGTACGCCGTGCCCGCGCACACTCCCCGACGCGCCCGTCAGGGCGCGCTCGCGGCCAGGAGCTCGATCAGTACGTCGTCGGTCAGCTCCGACTCGTCCTCCCACAACGCGGTGACCGCCTCCCTGGGAGGGTCGGACGCCCGGCCGGCCTCGCCCCCGCCGTCGTCCGCTGCCCACGCCGCCGCGAGCTCGGCGAAGTCGACCGCCTCGTCCGCGCTCGCCTCGGCGGAGGGGCCGGTCCCCAGCGCGGCGGCCACGAACAGGGCGGCGGCCACGGGTGCGAGGCGGAGGGTCCACGCGCGCCAGTTCAGCGCGTCCAGCCAGCCGAGCGCGGCCGCGGCCGGCTCGCGCTCGGGCAGTGCGGCCATGACGCGCGCGGTGAAGCCGGGCGACACCGACCGGTCCGGCCGGGCGGCGACGGTGGTCCGGGCGGCGCGCTGCGTCTCGAGCGCGGCCCGGCAGTCCGGGCAGGCTTCGAGATGCCCCGTGAGCGCGGCGAGGCGCTGCGCGTCCAGGGTCCCGTCGGCGGCGCGCGCGAGCAACGGTTCCGCCTGTTGGCAGTTCATCGATCTCTCCCCGGGCCGGTTCGCGCGGGTCGCCGCCGCGCCCCGCCGTCCGCCGTTTCGCACGGCTGCAGCAGCGCCCGCATGCGGCGGCGAGCCCTAAAGATACGGGATTCCACGGTGCCGATCGGCGCCGCGGTCACGCTCGCGATCTCCTTGTAGTCGAGGCCCTCCACGTCGCGCAGGACGAGGGCGAGGCGGAGCTCCTCGGGAAGCTCGCCGAGCGCGCGATCGATGGTCTCGCGCGTGACGAGCGCCGTCTCGGCGTCGGCCGCCGGCGCCACCGGTTCGCTGCCGGGCCGCGCCTCGGCCTCGTCTTCGAGGCTGCGGCCGATGACGGGCTGCCGCCCGCGGCGCTCGCGATGGGTGCGCGCGACATTGGTCGCGATGCGGTAGAGCCACGTCTTGAACGAGCTCTCCCCGCGAAACCGTCCCAGACCCCGCCAGGCGCGCACGAGCGCTTCCTGCGCCACGTCCTCGCCGGCACCGGCATCGGCGACGAGCGCCGCCGCGAAGTTGACGAGCCTCGTCTGGTACTTCACCACCAGCCCTTCGAAGGCCGCAACGTCGCCCGACCGTGCCTCGTCCACCGCCGCGCGGTCGGGGTCGACGGCGGGACGAGAGGCGCCGTCCACCGGGCCGGTGCCGCCCAACCGCACCGCGTCCACCGCCGCCCGGTCGGGGACGGTGGCCGGACGAGACGTGTCGTCCGCCGGGCCGCCGACCCCAACGACTTCGGCGACCGTCCCGGTCGCCAGGCTCTCCCGTTCCACCCGTTGTTGACGCGGCCGCCACGGCCGATCGCGCGCCGGGGTCAGCATACGCGGAGGCTCCGTCCCCTGCCACAGACCTCGTGCGCCGCGCGGATATTCCCCGGCGGGATTTGCCGGCGGCGGGGAAAGAAACGCCCGCCGTCGCCGGTCGGTAGGGACAGTTGGCGCACAAGGAGGGCCACATGCGAATCGACTTCAAGAGACTGTCTGCCTTCGAGGGACGGCGCGGGAAGGTGGCGGCAGCCGTCGCCGCGTTGCTGGTCGTGCTGTTCGTCGCCGCTGCCGTCAGCGAGGCCCAGCGCCGCGGTGGTCGCGGCGGCCGCGGTGGTTTCGGCGGTGGTCGCCCGGCCGCAGCGCTACTGCCGTTGCGTCAGCTCGACCTGAGCGTCGAGCAGCGCGAGCAGGTCCGGACGGCCGTTGCCGAGAGCCGCGAGGCCCGCCGCGACACGGCCCGCGCGATCCGCGGTGCACGCCGGGCGCTGGCCGAGGCGGTCACCGCGGACACGGTGGACGAGGCGCGGATTCGGTCGCTCGCCGCCGATCTCGGACGGCTGGAGGGCGACGCGGCGGTCGCCCGCGCGGGCCTGCGCGCGGCCCTGTGGCGGCTGCTGACCCCCGAGCAGCAGGAGCGCGCGGCCGAGATCCGGGCGGAGCGCGAGGCGCGGCGGGAGGAGGAACGCGAGTCCTCGTTCCTTCCGGGCGAGCTGGACGACTACGTGGGTCTGTCGGACGTTCAGCCCTGGATGGTGCACCTGGGCCTCGATCTCTTCCGCGCCGCGATCGAGCGCCTGGACGCCCGGAGCCTGGCGATCGCGCTGCAGGCGGCGCAGCGCGGGGCCGGAGCCTGGTACGCGCCCGTGCCGACCTTTGACGGAGTCTCGCTGGAGCGCCCCCGGGACGCGTGACCGCCTCGGGCGGCTGCACGCGGGAGGGCTCGGCCCGGACGCCGGGTCCTCCCCCATCCGTCCCGCCCGCCCGGCGCGGCGAACTCAGCCGGCGCGGTTACCCACCGGTTCCACGGACGCGACGGGGCGGACCGGCACGGGAACCGGCCGTGGATCGCGGATGGCGGGCCTGGGCACGACGGTCACTTCCTGCGCGGTCAGGTCCCCCGGTTTCGTCGGCGACGGCAGGAGCGTGAACTCCAGAATCACTTCCCGGCTCGGCAGCTCCGCCGTGTTGACGCCTGCGCGCTGCAGTTCGCTGCTGTGGACGAAGGTCGACGCGTAGGGCGACTCCTGGCGCTTGGTGTCGGTCACCCAGAGCGGTCCCGTGAAGAAGCGCAGGTAGCGGATGAAGCCGTACCCCTTGAGGGAGTCGTACCAGTGGCAGAGGCCGCGGACCCGCGACCCTTCCTCGCCCCACTCCGGCCCGCGCGTCTCGCTCGGCAGCAGGCCCGGAATCAGGTAGCCGGAGACGAACAGGTCGGCCTCGCGGCGCAACTCCCCCGAGACGTTGTCGAAGGCCACCACCTCTACCCGGCAGCCCATGTTCTGGAGGGCGCGCGCGACCTTGGCGAAGTCGCCGTCTCCCGTCGCGAGCAGGACGCGATCGATGTTGCGGGCCTCGAGCAGCACATCGACGGCCATGTCGAGGTCGCTGTTGGCCTTGCCGGTGCGCTTGCCGTCGTCGTTCACGTACCACTTGACGCGCTTGACGATGACCTTGTAGCCGAAGTCGCGCAGCGCCGCCTGGAAGCTCCGGACGTTGCGTTTGTAGTCCTCGTCCGTCTGGGCCCGCTCTGCATCGAACGACGTGTAGGAGTTGAGCCGCAGCGCGTCGGCGCCGTCGCGGCAGGCGAACTCCCGGAGGACGTCGTAGCGCAGGCCCCGCCCCCCGTTTCGCGTGATGTTCTCGGTATCGACGTAGACTCCGACCCGCATGGATCCTCGCATCGCTCGCGGCCGGCAGGCCCGTCGCAAGCCCCGAATTCCAGTATACGTGCTTCGTTGCGCCGCCCCCGCCGCGGCCCACCCGGCGGGCAGTCGCCGCGGGGTCCGGAACGGCGGCGGGTGGCTTCTTGCCCGGTCTCCGATGGGGCGCCCGCGGTCGGCTTGACGAATCCCGACAAGGCCCCAAGAATCGGGCTGCATGGCCAAGAC
>JAPOYG010000635.1:0-1983 GCA_026706755.1 Acidobacteriota bacterium | reverse complement strand
GCCTGCGGCTGGGTGGGAACGATCGTGCGCCACGAGGCGGGGCACGCGGCGGCCGGGACGAACCGTGAGGTGTCACTCCGGCCCGAAGCGCGCGCCGCGGGCGCGGCGGGCGTCGACGAGACGCTCTACCGGCGGCAACTGGTGCGCGTCCTGCTGGAGGCGATAGACCACCTGCCGCCGACGTACGCCGATGTCGTGCGGATGCGCGACCTCCACGAGCGCCCGGTGGCCGAGGTCGCGCAGGAGCTCCACATCTCCCGCTCCAATGTGGCGGTGCGCCTGCACCGCGCCCACAAGCTGCTGCGGCGCCACCTGGTACGGGCACTCGGCCCGTATCGAGAAAGCCTGTAATCGAACCTCCCTCCGGCCCCTCTATGCAGGAAGAGGGCGAGAGCGCCCCGATCGGGGAGTCCGAGGAAGGGAGGATAGTGACCATGACCTCGCGAAAGGCAGGAGGCGACCGCCGGCAGCGTGGGGGTGGGATGCACCGTGAACGGGGCGGCAACCGGCGAGCCGACCTGATCGTCCCGCGCGGGAGCAACCTGCCCGGTGCTGCGAAGTACCGGCTGCTCTCCCGGGCGCGCCGACGGGCGCAGGAGGCTGCGCGCCGCGTTCTGGTCGCGGTGGCGACCTGGGCCGTGCTCGCCGCTTCGGCGACGCTTGCGCAGACGGTCGAGGGGGAGTTCGAGCGCACGATTGCGGTCGGCGGAGGCGCCCTGGTGCTGGACGTCCGCACCGGGAGTGGGCGGATCGCGGTGACCGTGGGCGAACCGGGCATCGCGCGGGTCGTCGGACACATCCGCGGCTACGCCGACGGGTGGACGCCGGATGCGCCCGCCGTCGTGGCGGACCGTGTCCGGACCATCGAGATCGACCCGCCGATCGTCCTCGACGGGGACGTCCTCCGGGTCGGCCACCTGGACCGCTCCCGGCACCGGCAGGTCGGCATCAGCTACGAGCTGCTCGTCCCGGCGAGCACGACCGTACGCGCTCGGACCGGGACGGGCGACGTGCGCGTGGAGGGCGTCACGGGCGCGGTCGACGCGAGGACCGGTTCCGGCAGCATCGAGCTGACTGCCATAGGCGGCGACGTCGACGTCCGGACGGGGGCCGGACCCATCGGCATCACGGGGCTCGACACGGCGTTGCTAGCCCGTGCCGGGACCGGCCGGATTCGTGTCGCGGGAGCGCCGGGCGGACCCTGGGCCCTCAGCACGGGGTCGGGAGGCATCCAGGTCAGCCTGCCCGACGACGCGGCGTTCGAGATCGATGCGCGGACGCACTCGGGCGAGGTCCGCACCGAGCATCCTGTCGTCGCCCCCGACGAGGCGCGCCGCGGGCAGCTCCAGGGCACGGTTCGCGGCGGCGGGCCCAGGGTGACCCTGCGCACCGGTTCCGGCAGCATCGCAATCGAGTGAAGCGGCCAACCGAGGGGCACCAGCTTCAAGTCGTGTCCCCGCGCGCGTGGTCGTGTCCGCTCGAAGAGTGCGCGCCGCTTCTCCGCCTGGGTCGTGTCCCCGCGCGCGGGGTCTTCCGACACGGGCGCGGGACCGCTCGCCGCTGGTTGCCCGCGGCCGGCGGGGGTAGTAGGCTGCCCACGGATCCGATGAGGCTCGCGCCCCTTCGCCGCGGACTGATCGCGCTCGCCGTCTCGGCCGCCGCCGCAGCCGCGCTCCGCGGGCCGGTCTCGGCGCAACCCGCCGCGCCCGCCGGCCCCGAGCTGCCGGCCGCGGAGCAGGCCGAGTTCTTCGAGTCGACCGTCCGCCCGCTCCTCGCCGACAACTGCTACGCGTGCCACAGCGGGCGCGTCGACCCGCCGTTCGGCGGGCTGCGGCTCGACAGCCGCGAGGGGCTGCTGGCGGGAGGCGACTCGGGGCCGGCGGTCGTGCCGGGCCGCCCGGCGGAGAGCGCGCTCGTCGAGCGGCTCCACGGACGCCCGATGCTGATGCCGCCGACGGGGCCGCTCGGGGGCGACGACATCGC
>JAPOYG010000459.1 GCA_026706755.1 Acidobacteriota bacterium | reverse complement strand
GCCGCGAGGCCGCGGGCCAGAACCCCTACCGGCACCTGCGGATCCTCGAGGACGTGGTGTCGCTCATATCGAACAACTACGTCGAGGACGTCGACCTCGGCGAGGTGATGGACGGCGCGCTCCGCGGCCTGACGGAGGGCCTCGACGCCGACAGCGCGTACCTGTCCGCGGAGGACGTCGCGCGGATCGAGAGCGGTCAGCCGCTGCCCGCGGGCGGCATCGGAGTCGAGTTGCGGCGGCGCTACTACCTGCAGGTGGTCGCCCCGCTCGACGGCTCGCCGGCCGCGCGGGCCGGCGTGCTGCCCGGCGATTTCGTGCGCGCCATAGACGGGGAGCCCACGAGGTTCATGTCCAGCATCGAAGGCCAGCGTCTGCTGCGCGGCGAGCCCGGGTCTACGGTGACCATCTCGCTCATCCGCGGCAGCACGCAGGAACCGTACGACATCGAGCTGGTGCGGGAAGACCTCGTCGATCCTGGCGTGACGCACCGGATGGCCACTGACGGGACAGGCTACGTGCGCGTGCCAAGCATCGCCCCCGGAACGTCGGAGGCGATTGCCAACGCAGTAAACCAGCTCGTCTTCGCCGACGACGCAACGCGTGTGGTTCTGGATCTGCGGAACGCCGCGACCGGAAGCTTCGAGGAAGCTCTGGCCGCAAGTCGCGTGTTCGTCCCGGGCGGAACACTCGCCATCCGGCAGGAGCACGGGGATCAGCAGACGCCCATGGCGCTCCCACCCGGAATGGGACTCAACCTCGAACTCTTCGATGATCCCGGGCGCTCGTATCGCGTGGGCTCCCCCGGGATCCTGGGAGACTCCACGGCCGTTGCCTTCGGCGAACCCGTCGTGCTTCTCACCAACTTCGGAACGGCGGGGCCGGCGGAGCTGTTCGTCGCGGCGCTGACGGGGCGAGACCGCGCGCAGGCAGTCGGTCAGCGGACGGCGGGGCGGGCTTCGCAGCAGAAGCTGGTCCGGTTGCCCGACGGGACCGGGCTGTGGCTGTCCTCCACCCGCTACCTGACGCCGGACGGGGAGCCCATCGACCGGGTCGGCGTCGTGCCGGACGTGGCGGTCGACGTGGCGCTGCCGGAATTGGGCGAGCCCCTTCCCGAGGACGATCCGATCCTCGAGCGGGCGCTCGAACATATCGCGGAAGCGATGTGACGCTCCCCCGCTTCCCGGCGCGCGTTCGGCGGGGGCCGGTTCAGACGGGGCTGGTCGCGGCCGCCCTTGCCCTGCTGTGGCTGGGCGGCGACGCCGGCGGGCGGGCCCAGCCGGCCGACGGACCCCGCTGGCTGGCGGGCGACCACCACATCCACAGCGAGTTCAGCGTCGGCTGGGACCGGACCGTGGATCCGCCGCGGCTGATCGTTGGCCGCGACGCGATCTACCCCATCCCGAGGAACGCCGCCATGGCGCGCCGCTACGGCCTGGAGTGGACCGTGGCGACCGACCACGGCGGGCCCGACCACGCGAAGGTCAGCCTGGAGATGGCGTACCCGGAGCTCCTGCGCGCGCGCGAGGAGGTCCCCCAGGTGGTGCAGTTCTTCGGGCTCGAGCTGAATACGCCCGGGGGCGACCACAGCAGCCTGATCGTGCCCCACGGGCCCGACGAGGCGGAACGCCTTTTCGACCTCGAGTCGCGCTTCGACCGGCAGGAGGCGTATCCCGCGGACCCGGCCCGCGACACCGAGGCGCGGATGGTCGCGGCCCTCGAGGCGATGGACGTGCTGGCGCCGAAGCCCGTGGTCATCGCCAATCACCCGTCGCGCTCGCGGTCGGAGGGCGGCGCCTACGGCCGCTACGACCCGGCCGAGCTCCGGGGCTGGAACGACACAGCCTCCGACGTGGCGGTCGGCATGGCGGGGGCGCCGGGCCACCAGGCGGCCACCCTCAACCCCGATCGCACCGTCCGCGCCGACCGCCGGCGGGGCTACTACACCTCCTACCCCACCTGGGGCGGTTTCGACCCGCTGACGGCGCGCCTCGGGGGCTTCTGGGACTCGATGCTCGGCGAGGGCCGCCGCTGGTGGATCACCGCCAACTCCGATTCCCACGTCCACTACAGCGAGGGCGGCGTCGACTTCTGGCCCGGCGAGTACTCCAAGACCTACGTCCATGCGGAGAAGTCGCACGCCTCGATCCTGGAGGGGCTGCGCCGGGGGCGGGTGTTCGTCACCACGGGCGACCTCGTCTCGGAGCTCTCCGTGACCGCGGAGTCGGGTGGACGGGCGGCCGGCATCGGCGGCAGCCTGGCCGTCGCGGCGGGCGCGGACGTGGAGGTGACGATCCGCGTGCGCGATCCCGACGCCCCCAACCCCCGCGGCCAGCGGCCCGTAGTGGCGCGCGTCGACCTGATCGCCGGCGAGGTGACCGGTCCGGCCGCCGACCCTGCGCGCGACCGCAACCCGACCGCCCGCGTGGTGCGCCGCTTCGGCCCCGACGACTGGTCGCGCGACGGCGAGTACCGGACGATGCGGCACACGCTGCACGCCGTCACGGCCCCCGTCTACCTGCGCGTCCGCGGGACCAGCACGGACGAGCTCGAGCCCGCGCCGGATCCCCGCGGCGAGGATCCGTGGCTCGACCTCTGGTTCTACTCCAATCCAGTCTTCGTCGAGATCCGCTGAGCGCGGCGCTAGCGCGCCCCTGACGGGCGCGTTGGGAGCCTGCGCGGGCGCGACGTGCCGCATCGCCGTTCTGCGGCGCAGACTCCTAGGAGCTTGCGCCGCAGAACGCCAACGGAGTGCGTGCCGCGTCGCAAGCTCCTGGGACGGTGGGGGCTGGGGCCGACCCGGAGCTTGCGACGGGTTGGCGGCGCTAGCCGTCGGAGCCCACGAAGGCGCCGCCGAGGTCGGGCATCTCCGGCTCGCAACGCCCGTCGAGCTGCAGACGCAGGCAGGCCGGGCACACGCGGTACAGCTCCGGGGTCTCGACCTCCACGCAATCTCCGCGCGGAGGCCAGTCCGGGCAGTTGCCGCAGAAGTGGTGCCAGTCGAGCTGATTGCTCGCCCGGGTGCGATACTGCGCTGCCATCGGCCTCGTGTCGACCGACCCTGGTGGTGGAGCGTCCGGAGGGCGGCACCGCCGTCCGCTGCCGGCGGCCCTGCCCGACGCGCGAGGCACGGCTCCGGCGCGGGTCGGAGGCGCCGGTGCCGCTTGGCACAGAATACCAGTCCCGTCGCGTGTGCGCGCGCTTCTCCGCGTTTCCACGGGTCCGCCGGCGCGATTGCTTCGCGTCCCGGTGCGACCGCCGCCCCGCGGTTGACGCCGCGCGGCGAGTTGGACGATCATCCCCTGTTGCGGACGAAGGGAGGCGCGTAGCTCAGTTGGTTAGAGCGCCTGCTTGACATGCAGGAGGTCGGCGGTTCAAGTCCGCCCGTGCCTACCAGCTTCCACGCCCAGGCTGCCCGGCCCGACGTCACCGCTACCGTATGAGTCAGGTCACCGTCACGCTACCGGATGGTTCCACCAGAGGTGTGCCCGCGGGCATGCCCGCCGTGGACCTGGCCGCGGAGATCTCGCCGCGCCTCGCCCGGCAGGCGCTGGCCGCGATGGTCGACGGACGGATGGTGGACCTGACGTTCGCCCTCGACTCCGACGCCGAGGTGCGTTTCGTCACCCCGGACGCTCCCGAGGCGCTGGACCTCTACCGGCACAGCACGGCGCACCTGCTGGCCGCCGCGGTGACGGCGCTGTTCCCCGAGGCGCAGTGCGGAATCGGGCCCGCCATCGACGAGGGCTTCTTCTACGACTTCGTCGTCGACCGCCCGTTCGTCCCCGAGGACCTCGAGGCGATCGAGCGGAAGATGGCCGAGCTGGCCAGGCTCGACCTGCGCTACGAACGCAGGATGATGCCGAAGGCGCAAGCGAAGGAGTTCTTCGGTGATCGGGGCGAACCGCTGAAGGTGGAGCTCATCGAGGAGAAGGGCGGGCCCGTCGTCTCCTGCTACACGATCGAGGACGCCTTCATCGACTTCTGCACGGGCCCGCACGTTCCGTCCACGGGGCGGCTGAAGGCGTTCAAGGTGCTCTCGAGCTCGAACGCCTACTGGAAGGGCGACGCGCGCAACCAGCCGATGCAGCGGATCTACGGCACCGCGTTCTTCAAGGACGCGGCGCTCCGGACCCACCTGCAGCGGATCGAGCAGGCGAAGGAGCGCGACCACCGCAAGCTCGGGCGCGAGCTGGGGCTGTTCACGTTCCATCCCTGGGCGCCGGGGGCCCCATTCTGGCAGGCTAAGGGTGCGACGCTCTACCGGCTGCTGGCCGACTACATGCGCGACACGCTGTCGGGAGAGGGCTACCTGGAGGTGCGCACGCCGCTCCTCTACAACAAGGCCCTCTGGGAGACGTCGGGCCACTGGGACCACTACCGCGACAACATGTTCCTGGTGCAGGACGACGCCGGCGGGGACGGGAGCGCGGGCGGCGGCGGCACGGGGAGCGATGGCCAGGCGGTCGACGACCGCGCCGGCGTGCGGCTGGACTACGCCCTCAAGGCCATGAACTGCCCGGCCCACATGCTGATGTTCGCCAGCGAGGGCCGCAGCTACCGCGACCTGCCGCTACGCTTCCACGACCAGGGGGTCCTGCACCGGAACGAGGCCTCCGGCGTGGTGGGCGGCCTGACCCGGGTCCGCCAGCTCTCGCAGGACGATGCGCACTGCTTCATCACCGAGGATCAGATCGGCGAGGAGGTGGAGCGGCTGCTGCGGCTCGTCGACCGCGTGTACAGCGATTTCGGCCTCGACTACGCCCTCGAGCTGTCGACGCGGCCGGACGACTACCTCGGCAGCGCCGCCACCTGGGACCACGCCGAGGCGCAACTGAAGGCGGCCATCGAGGCAGCCGGCGCGCAGCACACGATCTCCGAGGGTGACGGCAGCTTCTACGGCCCGAAGATCGACATGCACGTGACCGACGCGCTGGGCCGCCGGTGGCAGTGCGCCACGATCCAGCTCGACTACCAGATGCCCCAGCGCTTCGGCCTCAAGTACACCGGGGCCGACAACACCGAGCACACCCCGGTGCTGATCCACCGGGCCATCTTCGGCAGCTTCGAGCGCTTCATCGCGCTGCTCATCGAGCACTACGGCGGTGCGTTCCCGCTCTGGCTCGCCCCCGTGCAGGCGCGGGTGCTGTCGATCGCCGACCGGCACGCCGAGTACGCCTCGTCCGTCCGCGATCGCCTGGGCGCGGCCGGGCTGCGCGTCGAGGCGGACGTGCGTCAGGAGAAGATCGGCCTCAAGATCCGCGAGGCGCAGCTCCAGAAGATCCCGTACATGCTGGTGGTCGGCGACCGCGAGGCGGCCGACGGCACGGTGGCCGTCCGGAAGCGGAAGGGCGGCGACCAGGGCGCGCAGCCGGTCGAGGCAGTCATCGCGGCGCTCGACGAGGAGACGCGTCGGAAGCGGGACGCGGCGGCGAAGTAAACTACGGCGGCCAGGAAAGGAGCCTCCTATTCCTCCAGGACGCGGGCCACGCGGCCCACGACGCGATTTTCGCCAGAACCGCACGCGGGTGAACGAGCGCATTCGCGTTCGGGAGATTCGCGTCATCGACGACACCGGCAGTCAGCTCGGCGTGATGTCGCCGCAGCAGGCGCTCGCCGTCGCGCGCGAGAAGGGGCTCGACCTCGTCGAGATCTCGCCGACCGCGCAACCGCCCGTCTGTCGCATCATGGACTTCGGGCGCTACCAGTACGAGGAACAGAAGCGGACACGGCAGGCCCGCAAGCACCAGAAGACGATCGAGGTCAAGGAGATCAAGTTCCGGCCGAAGGTCGACGAGCACGACTACCAGTTCAAGAAGAAGCACGTCGAGCGCTTCCTCGAGCACGGCGACAAGGTGAAGGCGACCATCTTCTTCCGCGGCCGCGAGATGGCGCACCCCGAGTTCGGTCGCCACATCCTGGATCGGCTCGTGGACGAACTGCAGGAGGTGGCGCTGCAGGAGACCGTGCCCCGGATGGAAGGCAACCAGATGCACACGATTCTGTCGAGCCGGACCGTCGGGAAGAAGGGCCGGTGACGGGAACCCCACGATGCCCAAGCTGAAGACCCACCGTGGCGCCGCCAAGCGCTTCAACCGCACCGGCAGCGGCAAGATACGCCGGAGCAAGGCGTTTCGGCGTCACATCATGACGAGCAAGACGACCAAGCAGAAGCGCGGCCTGCGCGGCAAGGCGACGGCGGCCGCCGCCGACGCCTCCCGCATCGCGCGGATGATCCCCTACAAGTAGGTCCAGAGCTAGCACGATGCCTCGAGTGAAACGCGGAACCGTGCGGCGCGCCAAGCGGCGCCGCCTGCTGGCCCGAGCGAAGGGCTACTACCAGACCAAGAGCAAGCTGTACCGCGCCGCCAAGGAGGCCGTCGACACCTCGCTCAACTACGCGTTCGTCGGTCGCAAGCGCAGGAAGCGCGACTTCCGGCGGCTCTGGATCACGCGCATCGGCGCGGGCGCCCGCCAGCACGGGCTGAGCTACAGCCGATTCATGAACGGCCTCAAGCGAGCCGGAATCGGGCTCGACCGGAAGGCCCTCGCCGAACTCGCCGCGCGCGAGCCGGAGGCCTTCGCGCACCTCGCCCAGCAGGCCAGCGCGGCCCTCGAACCGGGCCCCGCGGCGTAAGCGTCGCCCGACGGCCCCCGGGCGGTTTCCTCGATGGCACCCCCTGCCGCGGTCGAAGGCGTACGCGCCGCGTTCGCGGCCGAGTTGCGCGACGCAGCCTCGTCCGACGACCTGCAGGAGCTCCGCAACCGCTATCTCGGGCGCAAGCGGGGCGCCGTGACGGCGCTACTCAAGTCGATCGCCTCCGCCTCACCCGACGTCCGGCGCGACCTCGGCCGCGAGGCCAATGCCCTGAAGAGGGAGATCGAGGAGGCACTCGCGGCGCGGCGCCGAGGCCTCGAGGCGACGCCTGCGCGCAAGGCCGGGCGTCCGGACGCCGGGGCGGACCGCGACCCTGCCGCCGCCTCAACGCGGGCAGGCACGGACGCCCGGGACCTCGGGGCCCTCGACGTCACGTTGCCCGGCCGGGAGGTGAAGCTCGGACATCGCCACCCGCTGACCGTCGTCCGCGAGGAGATCGAGGAGATCTTCACGAGCCTCGGCTTCGAGGTGGTCGAAGGCCCGGAGGTCGAGGACGACTACCACAACTTCGAGGCCCTCAACATGCCGCAGGAGCATCCTGCGCGCGACATGCAGGACACGCTGTACCTCGAGGCCCCGCTGTCGACCCCCGCCGGCCGGCCGGGAACGCTGCTGCGGACGCACACGTCCGGCGTCCAGATCCGCTACATGGAGACCCACGAGCCGCCGGTGCGCATCATTGCCCCGGGGCTCGTCTACCGGCGCGATACCCCCGACCTGACGCATTCGCCGATGTTCCAGCAGGTGGAGGGCCTGCTGGTCGGCGACGACGTGACCATGACGGACCTCAAGGGCACGCTGGAGTGCTTCCTGCAGCGGCTCTTCACGCCGGACACGCAGGTGATGTTCCGCCCGAGCTTCTTCCCCTACACCGAGCCTAGCGCCGAGGTCTTCATGAGCTGCGTCTTCTGCCGCGGCGACGGTTGCGCGGTCTGCAAGCGGACGGGGTGGCTGGAAGTGCTCGGCAGCGGCATGGTGCACCCCGCGGTCCTCGAGGCGGTCGGCTACGACTCGGAGCGCCTCACCGGCTGGGCCTTCGGCGTCGGCATCGACCGGCTCGCCATCCTCAAGTACCGCGTTCAGGACATCCGCGCGTTCTACGACAACGACCTGCAGTTGCTGGAGCAGTTCCTCCTGTGAGAGTCCTCGTCTCCTGGCTCCGCGAGCTCGTCCCCGTCCGTGTGGGGATAGACGAGCTGGCCGATGCGCTCACCCGGCATGGCTTCGAGGTGGCGGCCGTCGATGCCGCTCCTGAGGTTCCCGGCCGGACGGCGCACGAGCCCGATGCCGTGCTCGACCTCGAGATCACGACCAACCGACCAGACTGCCTGAGCGTTCTCGGGATCGCCCGCGAAGTGTCGGCGATCTTTGGCGACCCTCTGCGCTACCCCCCCCTGGCCCCTGCATCCGACGCGGGCGCGGAGGTTCCGGTGACGATCGAGGAGGCCGGCTCGTCGGGTTGCCCGCGCTACGCCGCGTCGGTTGCCGACGTCCGGGTGGCGCCCTCGCCGGCATGGATGGCGGCGCGCCTGGAGGCGGCCGGCGTGCGGCCGATCAACGCCGTCGTCGACGTGACCAACTACGTCATGCTGGAGCTCGGCCATCCGATGCACGCCTTCGACCTCGATCGGCTCGCGGGCCGGGAGTTGCGCGTCCGCCCGGCCCGGGCCGGAGAAGCCGTCCGCACCCTGGACGGCGAGGAGCGCACGTTGCGCGACGACATGCTGGTCATCGCCGACGGCGCGCTCGCGCAGGCGGTGGCCGGCGTCATGGGCGGCGCCGACTCCGAGGTGACGGCCGGCACCACCCGGGTCGCGCTCGAGAGCGCGTGGTTCGATCCAATCTCGGTGCGGCGCACGAGCCGGCGGCTCGCCCTCTCCACGGACGCCTCGTACCGCTTCGAGCGCGGCGCGGACATCGACGCTCCCGTGCTCGCGATGCGGCGGGCCCATGCCCTGCTGACCGAGATCGGAGCGGGTTCGCCGCGCGGCGGCATCGTCGACCGCTACCCCACTCCTCGCGCACCGGTCACCGTCGGCTTGCGCCACGCCCGGGTCCGTCGCGTGCTGGGGATCGACGTCGAGCGGGACTTCATCCCGACGATCCTGGAAAGGCTGGGGTTCGGTGTCGAACCGGGTCCGGACGAAGGCGGCGGGGCGACGTGGCGGGTGACGCCGCCGGGCTACCGGGTCGACGTCAGCCGCGAGATCGATCTGATCGAGGAAGTGGCTCGCCACCACGGCTACGACCGGCTACCCTCGACGTTCCCGCCCCTGCGGCGTCCGCCGGCGCCGCGGGGAGCAGCCCTCGAGCAGCGGCGGCTGCTGCGTCGCGTGCTGACGGCCGGCGGCTGCTCGGAGGCGATCACCTACGGCTTCATCGAGGAGGCCGCCGCGAGACCCTTCGTCCAGGCGGACGAGGACCTCGCGCGCCTCAAGAACCCTCTTTCCGAGAAGTTCGCCGTGCTCCGGCCCTCGCTCATCCCGGGACTCCTCGACGCCGTCGTCTACAACCGGCGGCGAGGGCGGCGCGACGTGCGTCTGTTCGAGCTCGGCCGTTGCTTCACCGGGACGCACGGCGAGACGGCGGCCGTCGCCGTCGTGATCGCGGGTCCGGGCGCGCCCGAGCACTGGAGCCACAGCCGGCGATGGCAGGAGGGCGAGCGCGCCGGGCGGGTGCCGGCGTCGGACTTCTACGACGTGGCCGGCATCGTCGAGGGCCTGCTCGACGCGGCGGGCATCGAGCCGTCGTTCGAGGCGGCGGACGGCGCCGCCCTGTCCTGGCTGGCGGCGGGTCGTTCCGCCGTCGTGCGGTCGCGGGGCACGGGCGAGCCGGGGGCATCGAGCCTCGGCTACGCGGGTCAGCTCACGCCGGGGATCGCGGCCGCCCGCGGGCTGCCGGCTGCCGCGGGAGACGCGGTATACGTCGCCGAGCTCGACCTCGAGGCGCTGGCGCGCGCGGGGCGCGACCGCCGGCGCTTCATGGCATCGCCGCCGCCGCGCTTTCCGGCGATCGTTCGCGACGTCGCCATCGCCGTCGACCGAACCTTGCCTGCCGCCGCGGTTCGTGACACGATCCGGGCCGCCGCGCCCGACTCGCTCGTGGACGTTCGGGCCTTCGATCGTTACGAGGGCGCGGGAATCGCCGAAGGTCAGGTCGGCCTCGCGTTCCGGCTCACCTTCCGCCACGGCGATCGGACGCTCACCGATGCGGAGGTGCAGCGGACGATGCAGGAGATTGGGACCGCACTCAGGACGACCCACCACGCTACGTTGCGCTAGTCGCTTCGCAGGGAGCAAGCGGGAAAATGGCGAACACCACAGAACCCACGGTCGCGGTCGAATCCGTGGACGTCGAGACCATCGGGCGCCTCGCCGAGAAGGTCAACGCGCTGGTCGGGTTGCTCGACCGGACGCGGGCCGAGCTGGCCCAGACGACGGAAGCGAACGACCACCTGAGCAAGGAGGTGGATCGACTCCGCGCGCAGGTGGCGGCAGCGGACGGCGAGCGCGAGCAGGTCCGCACCCGCGTCTCCGAGATGCTCTCGCAACTCGACGCACTCGACCTGTAGGCGCCCGGCAGCTCCGATGGGGGACGCGGGCGACGGCGTGGTCCTGGTGGAGGTCTGCGGTCGGCAGTATCCGATCCGCAGCGATCTGGACGAGACCTACGTCACGGAGCTCGCCCGGTACGTGGACCGGAAGATCCGGACGACCGCGAAGCACGCCCACGGGGCCGATTCCATGCAGGTCGCGGTCCTGGCGGCCCTCAACATCGCCGACGAGTACTTCCGCTACCGCAACCGGCAACCCTCCGCCCCCGACGACGTCCGGCGGCGCACGGACGAGCTCGAGGCGCTGGTGGACCGGGCGATCGCCGACAACCTCGATCCCGGCTGAAGCCGGACCGCGGCCACCTTGCCACCCGCCGACCTTCGTTCTAAGATGAGTCCGGGTAACGGCATGAAGGTCGGCCCCGCGGGAACCCCCCGGGGCCGCCATGCGGATTTTCGTTCTCCCTGCGGTGTACGTGATGGTTTGGAGGCTCGTTTGAGCCATTGCTGTATCGAAAGAGAGTTGCGACGCTTCGCCGTGTGCATGCCTCCGCGCGAGGAAGCCTTAGAGGCGGGGTACTGACCTAGCGGCTCCACCTGCTCAGGCAGGTTCATACGACCTCCCCACACGGCAGTTCGCGGGGTTCCATCCGTACCGGCGTGCCGCGCCCCTTGCACGGGGATCGCGCATGCAGTTCCTTCCAGGCGTCGCCGGTGCCATAGCGGGCGCGGTAGCGGCCCTCGTCGTCTTTCTGCTCTGGTTCGCGAGCCGGAAGCGACTCGCCGCCTCGACCGTGGGCCGGGCCTCGGACGAGGCTACCCGCCTCACGCAGGAGGCCCGCCGCGAGGCCGAGGCGGCCAGCAAGGAGACGCTGCTCGGCGCCCGCGAGCGTGCGCACGAGTTGCTGCGCGAGGCCGAGACCCAGATCCGCGATCGGCGCGCCAAGATCGGCGATCTCGACAAGCAGGTGGCCGACCGGGCCCGAGCGCTGGCCGACCGCGAGGCGGCGCTCAAGCGGGCCGAGGCGAGCGTCCGCGGCCGCGAGGAGTCGGTTACGGAGTTGGAGCGTGCGGCCGCGGCCGAGGAAGCGCGCTGTCATGAGCTGTCCGAACAGACGAAGCGGGAGCTGCAGCGCGTTTCCGGCATGACGGCCGACGAGGCGAAGGAGGTTCTCCTGCACCAGCTCGAGTCGGACGCCCGGCGCGACGCCGCCAACCTCGTCAAGCGCCTCGAGCACGAAGCGCGCGAGGTGGCCGCCGACAAGGCCAAGCACATCATCACCCAGGCCATACAGCGCAGCGCGGCGGACCATGCCATCGAGACGACCGTCTCGGTGGTCGATCTCCCCAGCGACGATCTCAAGGGACGCATCATCGGCCGCGAGGGGCGCAACATTCGGGCGCTGGAGACCGCCACCGGCGTCGAGCTCATCGTCGACGACACCCCGGGCGCGATCATCCTGTCGAGCTTCGATCCCTACCGGCGCGAGATAGCCAAGGTGTCGATCGAACGCCTCATCGCCGACGGGCGCATCCATCCCGCGCGGATCGAGGAGGTGGTCGAGCGCGTCCGGTCGGAGGTCGACGAGGCGGTGCTCAAGGAGGGCGAGGCGGCCGCGTTCGAGCTCGGCCTGCACGACATGCACCCCGAGATCTACCGGATGATGGGGCGGCTCAAGTTCCGCACCAGCTACGGCCAGAACGTGCTCGCCCACTCCAAGGAGGTGGCGTACGTGGCCGGCGTCATGGCCCGCGAGGTCGGCCTCGACGCCCACACGACGATTCGGGCCGCCTTCGTTCACGACATCGGCAAGGCGATGGACCGAGAGCTGGAGGGGACGCACCTGGAGATCGGCATCGACTTCCTCAAGCGCCACGGCGAGAGCCCGGCCGTCGTCGACGCGATGGCGGCCCACCACATGGACATCGACTGGCCGTCTCTCGAGTCGATGCTGGTCCAGGCCGCGGACGCGATCTCGGCCGCGCGGCCCGGAGCGCGCCGCGACATCCTCGAGTCGTACGTGAAGCGGCTGGAGAAGCTCGAGCACATCGCCGACTCGTTCGAGGGAGTGTCGAAGGCATTCGCGCTGCAGGCCGGCCGCGAGATCCGTATCATGGTCGAGAGCGACTCGGTGTCGGACGAGGAAGCGGTCTGGCTGTCCAAGGACATCGCGAAGCGCGTGGAGAACGAGCTCGAGTACCCCGGACAGATCAAGGTCACCGTCATTCGCGAGACGCGAGCCATCGACTACGCGCGCTGACGGACCCGCATCCCTCCAGCCCGGCGACCCTTCGTGCCTGCGCCCGAGTCTCCACTCACCGTCGCCCATCTGGGCGAGCGCGCGGTCGTGGCGCGGATTGGCGCCCGCGTCCCCCCCGCGCCGGCCGCCGTCGCAGTCGGAATCGGTGACGATGCGGCGGTGGTCCAGCCGGACCGTGGGACACTCGACGTGGTCACCACCGACACCCTGGTCGAGGGCGTGCACTTCGATCGCACGTTCAGCACGGCCGCCGACGTGGGCCACAAGACGCTGGCCGCCAACCTGAGCGACCTCGCGGCGATGGGCGCCGAGCCGCGCTACGCCCTGCTGGCGCTGTCGCTTCCCGCGTCCTGTCCGGTCGCGGACGTCGACGCGCTCGTCGACGCCCTCCTCGCACTGGCCGCACACCATCGGACGGCGCTCGTCGGGGGCGACGTCACTGCCTCGCCCGGACCGCTCATCGTCGCCGTGACCGCGATCGGAAGCGTCGGCCGCCGGCGCGTGCTGCGGCGCGACGCCGCTGCGCCGGGCGACATCGTATACGTCAGCGGCGCGATCGGCGCCGCGTCGGCGGGGCTGGCCGCGCTCCGGGCTCGGCCCGAGGCGCCCCGACCCGCGCCCGGCAACCCTGCGGAAGCCGCACCCGGCCGGGACGCCGGCGCCACCCCCGACGCCGGCGCCGGGCTCGAGGCGTGCATCGAGCGCCACCGGCGCCCCGAGCCCCGCGTGCGGCTCGGCACCGCGCTCGGTCGCAACCGGGCGGCCCGCGCCTGCATCGACCTCAGCGACGGCCTGGCCGACGCCGTGCATCGCATCGCCGCAGCCAGCCGGGCCGGCGTCGAGCTCGATGCCGAGGCGCTGCCCATCGATCCCGCGGCGCGGAGCTGGTTCGACGCCGCGGGCCTCGACCCCATCGTGGCGGCGCTCGACGGCGGCGAGGACTACGAGCTGGCCTTCACCAGCCCGCCCCGCTTCCGCGGCCGCCTGCGGCACGTGCGACGGCAGATCCGCGGCCTGCCGATCACGCCGATCGGCGTGGTCACGAAGGAGCCCGGCGTGCGCCTGCGCCGCGGCGGCAAGGAGGAGCCACTGCCGGGCGGCTACGAGCACTTCGCGGCCGCCCGGTGATCGGGCCCCGCCGCTTCCCTCAGAGGATCTCCGACGGCTGCAGGGCCGCCGCCTGCGCGCGAACCCGTTCCTGGTCCTCGTACTGCAGCAGGTAGAGCTTGTGGTAGAGCCCGCGGCGGGCCAGCAGCTCCTGG
>JAPOYG010000702.1 GCA_026706755.1 Acidobacteriota bacterium | reverse complement strand
GCTCTCCGCCGAGCATCTTCTTGATCTCGCCCGCCTCGACCTGCTGCTCGAGGGCATCGAGCCCGGCCGCCAGATCGTCGGCCACGCTCTCCCCCTCGCTCGCCCACTCGAAGAGGACGTCCAGATCCTCGCTCCGGGTGCGCAGCGACTCCGACAGATCGACATCCTCCTGCAGGCGGCGCCGGCGCTGGAGCACGCGCTGGGCTTCCGCCTGGTCGTCCCAGAATCCGGACGCGGCCGCCCGTTCCTCGAGCCGGGCGATCTCGGACGCCACTCCCGCGGCGTCAAAGATAGCTCCGCAAATCGGACGCCCGCTTGATCAGCTCCTGGTAACGCCGGGCCTGCTCCTCGAACACCATCGCCACGCCGTCCTCCGTTCCCTCCGGCCCCGTTCCGATCGGGCCCCGCTCCGACGCCGCATCCCGCGGGGCCGCCGCCTCCGCTTCCCAGCCGATCACCGGCGCCGCCGGCCCGCCCACAGGAGCAGCGCGGTCACCGCGACGCCGCCGTAGGCCGGCGCGTCGCCGATGCGCCCGTACAGCGTCAGTCCGTCGTGCAACCGCACTTCGCCGACCACGACCGCCGGCTCGAACAGCGCCGTCCGCGACAATGCCCGGCCGTAGGGGTCGAAGACGCCGCTGATGCCCGTGTTGGCCGCCCGCACCAGGTAGCGCCCCTGCTCCACCGCTCGCATGCTCGCCTGCTGGAAGTGCTGATGCGGCGCCGCGGAACGCCCGTACCAGGCGTCGTTCGTGATCGTGACCAGCAGTTCGCTGCCCGCGCGAACCAAGCCGCGCACCAGGGCAGGATAGATGATCTCGTAGCAGATGGCGGTGCCCACCGCGCGCCCGGCGACCGGCAGCGTGCTCGGGCCGGAGCCGGCGGAGAAGCCCGCGACGCCCTCGACCAGCGGGGAGACGAAGAACAGCGACCGGCTGAGCGGCACGTACTCGCCGAAGGGCACCAGGTGCTGCTTGCGGTACACACCCGCCGTCGCGCCGGAAGGGTCGACCAGGAACGCCGTGTTGTAGTAGCGGTAGTCGGGCGCCGGCTCGATCAGCGTGCTGCCGATCAGGAGATGGGCGCCGGTCTCCCGCGCCGCGGCCCGTATGCGCTCGCCGCGGGGGTCGAGCTCGAAGGCGAACGGCGTCGACGCCTCCGGCCAGACGATCAGCGTCGCCCCGGCGGCTGCCGCCCGCCGCGTCTGCTCGAGGTACCCGGCCAGAATGGTCTCGCTGCGCCGCGGGTCCCATTTCTCGTCCTGCGCCACGTTGCCCTGCAGCGCCGCCACGCGCAGCGGCGTCCCCGCCGCAAGGAGGGAGGCGTCCCGCAACCGCCAGGTTCCGAACGCCACGCAGGCCGCCAGGACCGCCGCCGCCGCCGCCACCGGCAGCCAGCGGCGGGGCGGCGTCAGGACGGCGTAGGCTGCGGCCGCGTTGACGAGGACCACGAGAGCCGAGACGCCGAGCACGCCGGCCAGGCTGGCCGTCTGGGCCACCGGCGCCACCCCGGCCTGGCTGTAGCCGAGCAGCTCCCACGGGAATCCGCCGAAGAGGTGGATGCGCCCGAGCTCCGTGGTCACCCAGACCGCCGGTGCCGCGAAAAGGCCCCGCGGGCCCGAGCGCCGCAGCACGACGACCATGGCCGCCCCGAAGAAGGCGGGAAAGAGTGCCATGTAGGCGACGAGCAGGCCGTGCGCCCCGCCGGCCGCGGGCCACGGCAGGCCGCCGTAGCTGACCATCACCGGGGTGAGCCAGTAGATCGTGCCGGCGAAGTGCACCAGCCCCGTCACCAGCCCCAGCCCGAAGCCGCGGCGGAAAGCGCGCTCCCCGCAGAGCGCGACGAGGAGCGGCAGCAGCGCCATCCACGCGACGGCGGCGTGCCCGTAGTGCGGGAAGCTGAAGGCCAGCAGGATGCCCGACAGGATGGCCGCGAGCGGCGCGCTCGCTCCCGCGACGCGACCGTGCGGTCCTGCCGTGGTCAGGATTCCTTGGCGCAGAAACGTGCGTTGCATGGGGATCGCGCCGCAGAACGTACGATGTGGCTCGTTGCGCCCGCGAGACTGCCGACGCGCCCCGTCCGGGCGGGCCGGGAGTCCGAACCCAATCCTTCAGGAGTCCGCGCCGTTCTACGGCGCAGACTCCTAGCGGGTGATCCAGGGCCGGAAGTGCTCCTCGGTTTCGAGGCGCCGCCTCATTCGCTCCGCAACGCGGTGCTCCGCGTAGCGGCCGACCCGGACGCGGTACATCGCCACGGAAGCATCACGCTCCGGCTCGTCGACGAAGGCGGGGTATCCCCTGGCGACGAGGCGGTCGGCGATCTGCTGGGCCATGGCGCGATCGCGCAACGCCCCGACCTGCACCGTGAAGCCGGCTTGCGTCGGGGCGGTCCGCCCCGCCGGTCGAGGCGCCGGAGCCGAGGGCTCCGCTCGGGGCGCGGCCGGAGCACGGAGCGATTCCTCGGCCGCCGACTCCCCCTCGAGCCGGAGGTAGTAGCTGAGGCCATCGCCGTCGACGCCGCCCGCCGATTCCTCGAGCGTCTCCTCGCCGACGCGGGTTGGCCAGTCACCCTCCGCCGGTACCTGCGCGCCGGCGTCCACGGGCCGGTCGACGGGAACGCCCCGCCCGACGACCACGCCGAAGAGAAACGCCACCACGGCGGTCACCGTGCCCGCCATGAACAGGAACACGACCTGCTTCGGCGTCGGCGTCGTGCCCGATGGCTGTTCTGCCCCGCGAACCATGCTCATGCTGCAGCCGAGCGCTCCGTACTCCGTCGCCGGTCAGGATCCGTCCCGTTTGCCGCTCAGGGCGCTGAAGATGTCGATGGGAAGCGGAAAGACGAGAGTCGAGTTCTTCTCGCCGGCGATCTCCGTCGCCGTCTGCAGGTAGCGGAGCGTGGCCGCGAGCGGCTCCCGCCCGATGACCTCGGCCGCCTGCGCGAGCTTCTCGGAAGCGATGAACTCCCCCTCCGCGTGGATGATCTTGGCACGCTTCTCGCGCTCGGCCTCCGCCTGCCTGGCCATCGCGCGCTGCATGTCGACCGGCAGATCGACGTGCTTTACCTCCACCGCCGAGACCTTGACGCCCCACGGGTCGGTCTGCGTGTCGAGGATGTGCTGCAGCTCCTGGTTGAGCTGCTCCCGCTCCGCCAGCAGCCCGTCCAGCTCCACCTGGCCGAGGACGCTCCGCAAGGTGGTCTGCGCGAGCTGCGACGTCGCGTAGTGGAAGTTCTCCACCTCGACGATGGCCCGCTGCGGATCCATGACGCGGAAGTAGACGACGGCATTCACCTTGACCGACACGTTGTCCTTGGTGATGACGTCCTGCGGGGGAACGTCCATCACTATCGTCCGCAGGCTCACGCGCACGATCCGGTCGATCGGAGCGAACACGAGGATCACTCCCGGCCCCTTGGGACGCGGGTACAGCTTGCCGAGCCGGAAGATGACGCCCCGCTCGTACTCGTTGAGAATCTTGATGGAGCTGATGAGGTACAGCAGGACGATTCCGGCGAAGAGGAACTCCGGCCTCACTATCATGCGTTCGACCCTCCGGGGTGCGGCTCGCCGCGCCGCACCCGCAACGTCATGCCCTCGACGGCAACCACCTGAACCGGTTCGCCCTCGGCCACCGGCTCGTCGGCCGTCGCCGACCAGATCTCGCCGTGTGTCGACACGCGCCCGGCCCCGCCCACCGGAATCGCGCTGAGGGCCAGTCCGGCGGCATTGATCATCCCCGCCGAGCCGGTCACCGGCCGCCGCTGCTGGGCGCGGATTCCGAGGCGCGCGAGCAGCGCCACGATCATACCGAGGGCACCCATGCTCGAAACGATGAACGGCCACCCCAGCTGGAGCTCGGGCGCGGGCGAGTCGACCAGCAGCAACGCGCCCAGCACCATGCTGACGATGCCGCCCGTGGCGAGCAGACCATAGGTCGGGGTCATCAGCTCGACCACCAGCAGCACGAGCCCGAACAGGATGAGCAGCAGCCCGACGTAGTTGACCGGCAGGATCTGGAACGCGAAGAACGCCAGCAGCAGGCAGAGGCCGCCGACGATTCCCGGCACGAGCGTCCCCGGATTCCACAGCTCGACCGTCAGCCCGAGCGTGCCGAGGCTGAAGAGCAGCACCGCCACCTGCGGATGCGCCACCGCGCTCAGCAACCGCTGGCGCCAATTCATGGTCACGTTCTCGATCCGGACGTCGTCCAGATCGAGCGTCACCGTGCTTCCGTCCCAGCGGGTGATCTCGCGCCCGTCGAGCTGTTCGACGAGGTCCTCGACGTCGCTGGCGATGAGATCGATGAGCGGCGGCTCGGCGGCCAGCGCCTCCGCCTCCGTGAACGACAGGCTCTCGGTGACCGCCTTCTCGGCGAGGTCGACGTTGCGCTGCCGCTGCGCCGCGAGCGAGCGCGCGTAGGCCGCGACATCGGAGGCCGCCTTCTCCGCCTGCGTCTCGTCCATCGCCGCGCCCGTGCCGGAGACCGGGTGCGCGGCGCCGATGTGCGTGCCGGGGGCCATGGCGGCCACGTCGGCCGCGATCGTGATCAGGAAGCCGGCCGAGGCGGCGCGAGCGCCGCTCGGTCCGACGAAGACGACCACCGGCGTCCCGGCCTCGATGATGCTGGTGTTGATGGTCCGCGTCGAGTCGACCAGCCCGCCGGGCGTGCGCAGCGTCAGCACGACCAGCCGGGCGCGGTCCGCGTCGGCGCGCTCGATGCTCTGGCCGATGAACTCGGCGGAGACCGGATGGATCAGCGAATCGACGTCCGCGGCGTAGACGACCGCACGCAGATCCGTGGACTCGTCGGCCCCGCCGGTCGCCATCAGCGCCGACAGAAGCAACGGCGCGACGAGCCAGCCCCCGACGAGGCCGAGACCGACGCGGCGGCGTGCGCGGCTCGCAGACATCACACTCGACCCCCTCCGTAACGTAGCGGAGCGCCCCGGCGGTGTCAACGAGGAGTCCGGCGAGGCGGGTGCCGTCGGGCCGGGATCCGGGCCGCGGACTGCGCCATTCGAGGATGCTCTCCGCCACCTGCCTCCGTCTGCTAAGGTAGGCGGCAGAAGCGGATGGCAACGGCGGCGATTCTCGCCGGCGGTCGCGCGCGGCGCTTCGGCGGCCGCCCGAAGGCGCTGCTCCCGGTAGGGGGCCTGCGCATCATCGACCGTCTCCTCGCCGCGCTCGGACCGGTGGTCGGCGAGGTGGTGATCATCGCCCGGGAGGACGAGCCCTACCGCGCGCTCGGGCTTCCGATCCGTCACGACGTGCTGCCCGGCACCGGCCCGCTCGGCGGCATCTATACCGCGCTGGCCGCCACGACGGCCCCGCGCACGCTGATCGTCGCCGCCGACATGCCGTTCCTGACCTCCCGCTTCCTCGCGCGCCTGCTCGACGCCGGCCGCGACGTCGACATCGCCCTGCCGCGGACCGAGGACGGCTACCAGCCGCTCTGCGCCTCGTACGCCGCCACCTGCGCGACCGTCATCCGGCGCCGCCTCGACGAGAACCGGCTCGCGGTCCACGGCCTGCTCTCCGCGACGCGGGTGCGCGAGATCGGTCCGGCCGAGATGGCCCGCCTCGATCCGACCGGCAAGCTCTGCTTCAACGTCAACACGCCAGCCGACTACGACCGCGCGCTCGCGCTGGCCCCTCCGCGGCGGGGTTGAGCCCCGGCCGAGAACCTACGCCGATGATCCTTCCGCTTCACCAGGCGATCCGTGTCCGCCTGCGCGCCGTTCTCGGCGAGCTCTACGGGCTCGACGCGGAGACGCTGCCCGAGATCGCCGTCCAGTCACCGCCGAACCGCGCCCTGGGCGACCTGGGCACCCCGCTCGCCTTCGAGCTCGCGAGACGGCTGCGCAAGGCGCCCCGCAGCATCGCCGCCGAGGTGGTCGCCGCGCTCGGGCCGGTCGAGGGAGTCGCACGCGCCGAGGCGGCGCCGAACGGGTACGTCAACCTCTTTCTCGCCCGGGAGCCGTTCGTCCGCCGGGCCCTCGCGGGCGGCTCCGAACCGCCGGCAGAATCCGCGGCGAGAGCCAAGGTGATCGTCGAGCACACCGCGATCAATCCCAACAAGGCGGCCCACATCGGGCACCTGCGCAACTCGGCCATGGGCGACACGCTGGCGCGCACCCTGCGCTTCCTCGGCGTGCCGGTCGAGGTCCAGAACTACATCGACGACACGGGCGTGCAGGTGGCGGACGTGGTGGTCGGCTTCCAGCAGCTCGAGGGCGCCTCGACCGCCGACGTGGCGGCGCGCGCCGCGGAGCCCGGGTTCGACTACTACTGCTGGGACCTCTACGCCCGCGTGGCCGAGTGGTACGGCGCCGACGCCGACCGCCTGGCGTTCCGCGCCCGCGCGCTGCACGAGATCGAGGGCGAGGGGAACCCGACGGCCGAGATCGGCCGCGTCGTCGCCGCACGGATCGTCCGCTGCCACCTGGCGACGATGAGCCGGCTGAACGTCGACTACGACCTGCTCTGCTGGGAAGGCGACATCCTGCGCCTGGAGTTCTGGGCGCGCGCGTTCGAGGTGCTGAAGCAGGCCGGAGCGGTTCACCTGCAGTCCGGCGGCCCGCAGGCCGGCTGCTGGGTCATGCCGCTGGCGGAGGACGGCGGCGGCGAGACCGAGGCGCGCGCGAAGATCATCGTGCGCTCCAACGGCACCGTGACCTATGTCGGCAAGGACATCGCATACCAGTTCTGGAAGTTCGGCGTGCTCGAGCAGGATTTCCACTACCGGCCGCACGACGGGCAGCGCTCGGGGCGTCCCCTCTGGTCGACGACGAGCACGCCGCCGGCCGAGGGAGCGGACGCCTCCGCACCCACCGGCCCCGAGCCGCCTCCCCCGCCGTTCGGGCGCGCCGGCGCCGTCTACAACGTCATCGACACCCGCCAGTCCTACCTGCAGCAGCTCCTCAAGGACGCCCTGGCCGCCATCGACCGGCCCGACGCCGCCGAGCGATCCGTGCACGTCTCCTACGAGATGGTGGCGCTGTCGCATGCCACGGCGCGGCTGCTCGGCTACGAGGCCGACCCCGGCGAGCGGCGCCCGTTCGTCGAGGTGTCCGGACGGAAGGGGCTGGGCGTGAAGGCGGACGATCTCATCGACCGGGTGACCGCCGCCGCGCGCCACGAGGTGGCTTCCCGGCACGACGACCTCGACGACGCGGAGGCGGACCGCATCGCCGCGATTATCGCCGTCGCCGCGGTGCGCTACTTCATGATCAAGTTCTCGCGCGGCAAGCTCATCGTGTTCGACATCGAGGAGGCCCTGAGCTTCGAGGGCGAGAGCGGGCCGTACCTGCAGTACGCGGCGGTGCGCGCGACCAACATCCTGCGCAAGCTCGAGGCCCGCGACGGTCTCGACGACGCGGCGCTCGCCGCCGCCCTCGCGGACCTGCCCGGGGCGCCGCTCGACGACCCGCAGGCCGGCGAGCTGTGGGGACTCGTGCTCGAGGCCTCGCGCCTCGACGAGATGGCCGACCAGGCCGTCCGCGCCGTCGAGCTCTCCGTGCTCGCCAAGTACGCATTCTCGCTCGCTCGCGCGTTCCACACGTTCTACCACCGCTGCCCGGTCATCGCCGAGGAACGCCGCGAGGTCCGCCTGTGGCGCGCCGCCGGGGTCCTGTACGTCCTGCAGCAGTTGACGCGCGCCCTCGATCTCATGGGCTGCGAGGTTCCCCCGCGGATGTAGCGGGCGCTGCCGCCCGCCGTCAGTCGTAGGCGAGGCGCGGCAGGCGGAAGTGGTCGATCAGCAGGCGGTCGCGGCCGGCCGCGACCGCGCGCCGGAAGGCACCGCGCTCCATCCGGTCGCGAAAGGGAGCCAGCTCGCGCTCGGCTTCCTCCCGCAGGCGGAGGAGGAGCGGCTCGCCGGCCGCCTCGCGCGCCGCCGCGAGGAGCCCGGCATCGAGTTCCGCCAGGCGGTCGAGGAGCTGTTGCCGGGCCTTGCCGCGGGGCACTCCCCCCGCGCGCACGGTTTCGATCTCTGCCGCGGCCTCCGCCGCGCGGCCGCCCAGGGACCCGGGCTCGCTGACGGCGCACGCGGACAGCCGGGCGACGACGCGCTCCATGTGCGCGGCCAGCGACGCCCGGCGCCGGGCCGCCGCCCCTCCGCTCTCCTCCCCCGTCCGCGGATCGGCGTCGGAGGATGGGCCGCCCAGCCCGACGCCGATCGCCCGCTTCCAGTCGTCGAACAGGTCGAGCACGTCGGCCTCGCAGTACTCGATGCGCAGCGGGCGCCGGCGCCCGCCCCGCGCCCGGCGCCGGAGGCACGCCCGATCCACCGCGCGGCGAACGACGCTCAGGGGCACGCCCGCTCCCGACCAGGCGCTCACGAGCTCGAACGACGGTCCGACTATGCGGATGAGGTGACCCTCGTTCTGCCTGCAGAGGTAGGCTTCGACTTGGCGGCAATAGGCGCCGGGGTCCATGGGGTTGGTTCCAGGCCGCCGGGGACGGCCGTCCACCGGGGGCTCGCCGCGCGCCGTCAGGACGGCGGTCGTCCCGGCGGCTCGTTCCGCTCCCAGACGAACCGCAGCCCGACCAGGGTCAGATCTCCATGCACCTCGTCGATGACGTCGGTTTCGGCGGCGATCGCGGAGGCCAGACCGCCCGTGGCAACGCAGAGGCAGCCGCCGCCGGCGCCGAGCTCGGCGCGCAGGCGAGCGACGATGCCCTCCACCATCGCCACGTAGCCGAAGAAGATGCCGGACTGGATCGATCCCACCGTGGTGCGGCCGATCAGCGCTTCCGGCCGGCGCACCTCGACGCGCGGAAGCCGGGCCGCTCTCTGGAACAGCGCGTCGGCGGAGATCTCGACGCCGGGACAGATGACGCCGCCCTGGTAGGTTCCGTCCGCCGACAGCGCATCGAAGGTCGTTGCAGTACCGAAGTCGACGACGATGATCGGCCGCGGGGGCCGTCCGTACAGGCGCCAGGCGGCGACGCCGTTGACGAGCCGGTCCGCGCCCACCTCCGCCGGCCGCTCGTAGCGGATCGGCAGCCCCGCGTTGCCGGCGTCGACGTTCAGGACCGTGAGGTCGAGCTCCCGGGTCACCATCTGCGACACCGCGTGCGTCAACGCGGGCACCACCGACGCCATTACCACGCCGTCGATGCGCCGCGGGTCGATGCCGCGTTCCGCGAACAGGCGGCTGACCAGCACCCACAGCTCGTCCGCGGTGCGCTCGTGCAGGGTGGCCAGGCGCCAACTGACGACCAGCTCGTCCTTCTCGAACACGCCGCAGACGATGTTCGTGTTGCCGACATCGATGGCGAGCAGCATCGGACTCACCCCCACCGCACCTCGCCGCCGACGATTCGCTCCGTGCGGCCGCGGCAATCGACCAGCAGCGCACCGTCGTCCGCGATGCCGGCCGTGCGGCCGTCGCGGCGGGTCCGGGGCCCCTCCCACGACACGCGGGCGCCCGTCGCGCTCGGCGAAAGCTGGCGCCAGCGATCGAGCAGGCGGGCCGACCCGCCGGCCGCCACCACTTCCTTCCAGCGCCGGATGCCTGCGAGGATCCCGGCCAGCAGCGGCCCGCGATCGACCGCCCGGCCCGCCGCCTCCTCGAGCGCCACCGCCTGCCCCTCCAGTTCGGGAGGGTAGGCGCCTCGCCGCACGTTGATGCCGATGCCGAGCACGGCGCCCTCCCCCGCGTCCGCGGGGAGCCGCTCGGTCAGGATGCCGGCCACCTTGCGCGGCCGCGACGCTCGGGCACCGCCGGGCGCCGCCAGCACGACGTCGTTCGGCCACTTGAGGTCCGCGGCAAGACCGACCGCGGCGCGGACGGCCTCCGCCGCCGCCACGCCCGCCAGCAACGTGAGCAGCGGCGACTGCGGCCCGCGAAGCACCGCGGACAGGTAGAGCCCGGCGCCGCGCGGCGAGTGCCAGGTCCGGCCTCGCCGGCCCCGCCCGGCGGTCTGGCGCCCGGCCAGCACCGTCATTCCGTCGGGGGCGCCCGACGACGCGAGCGCGGCGGCGACGTCGTTCGTCGAGCCGACTTCCGCCCGGTACACCAGGCGCACCCAGTCGAGGTCGCGCCGCGCGGCAAGCGCAGCCGTGACGTCGGCGGGCGGAACCTCGTTCGACGCTGCGCCCTGCACGCGGGTCCCCTCACGCATCGAGCGCGACGAGAATCTGCTCCAGCTTCGCCAGGTGCCGCGCCACATCCTGTTCCTGGGCGCGCGCCTCGTCGACCACGACCGGATCCGCTCGCTCCACGAAGGAGCGGTTGGCGAGGCGTGCCTGTAGCGCGGTCCGCCGGCGGGTGAGCTTCTCCACGTCGCGCTTCACCCGCTCCGCCTCCCTGGCGCGATCGACGATGCCGGCCAGCGGCACGTGGATCTGGAAGTCGCGCACGACGCGCCGGACGGTATCCGGGCTGCGCTCGACCTCGGCCACGCAGTCGAGCGCGGTGAGGCCGGCCAGCCGCGCAATGTGCGCGCCGTGCCGCTCGAGGGCCGCCGCCGTCGCCGCGTCCGCCCCCTGCACGAGCACGGTGATCTTCCGTGACGGCGGCACGCCCCATTCCGAACGGACGGTGCGGACTCCGGTCGTGACCTCCTGTAGCAGGCTCATCGCCGCAACCGCGTCGTCGTCCCGCCATTCTGCGACGGGCTCCGGGAACGTCGAGCGCGCAATCGTCCGTTCCTCGGCCGCCCGGGGCTCCCCGGCGGCCTGCGACGCCTCCGCGGCCGGGCACGGCAGCACCTGCCAGATCTCTTCCGTCACGAAGGGAACGAAGGGATGGAGCATGCGCAGCACCCGGTCGTGCACCTCGAGCAGCACGGCCAGGGCCCGGTCCCGCACCGGCGGCTCCGCCTGCAGATCCGCCTTGACCAGCTCGATGTACCAGTCGGCGTACTCGTGCCACACGAAGTGGTAGATGCGGTCCGCGGCGACGTCGAAGCGGTAGCGCTCGAACGCTTCGTCGAGCTCCGCCGCCAGCTCGCTCGTCCGGTGCAGCACCCAGCGGTGCGCGACGTCCAGCGACGCGGGGTCGGGCACCGGCGACCGCTCCTTCTGCTCCGGCGGCACGTGCAGCAGCACGAACCGCGAGACGTTCCAGACCTTGTTGATGAACTGCCGCGAGTTCCGCAGCCGCCCCTCGGAGAGCGAGATGTCCATTCCCGGCGAGGCCAGCGAGGCCAGCGTGAAGCGGAACGCGTCGGCCCCGATCTCCTCCATCAGCTCCAGCGGGTCGACGACGTTGCCCTTCGACTTGCTCATCTTCTGCCCGTGCGCATCGCGCACGAGCGAGGTGATGTAGACGGAGCGGAACGGGACATCCTGTCGGAAGCGGAGACCGAGCATCATCATGCGCGCGACCCAGAAGAAGATGATGTCGTGCGCCGTGATCATCAGGGTCGTCGGATAGTAGCGGCGCAGGTCGTCCGTCTCCTCGGGCCACCCCAGGGTGCTGAACGGCCACAGCCCGGAGCTGAACCAGGTGTCGAGGACGTCGGTCTCCTGGCGCAGCGCGCCGCCGCACGGGCACCGCTCGGGGGCCGTCTCCGCCACCTGCACCTCGTCGCAGTCGGCGCAGTACCAGGCCGGGATGCGGTGCCCCCACCAGAGCTGGCGCGAGATGCACCAGTCGTGGATATTGGTCATCCAGTCGTTGTAGATCTTCGTCCAGCTCTCGGGAACGAACCGCGTGCGGCCGTCGGCCACCGCCGCCAGCGCCTGCTCGGCCAGCGGCTTGATGCGCACGAACCACTGGGTCGAGAGCAGCGGCTCCACCACGGTGGCGCAGCGCTCGCAGTGACCGACCGCGTGCTCGTGGTCGTCGATCCGCTCGAGGAGGCCTTCCGCCTCGAGCCGGGTGACCAGCCCCTCCCGCGCCCGGAAGCGGTCCTGCCCCGCGAACGGGCCGGCGGCGGCCGTCATTCGCCCGTCCTCGTCGATCACGGTGACGCGTTCCAGCCCGTGCCGCTCTCCGATGGCGAAGTCGTTCGGATCGTGGGCCGGCGTCACCTTCACCGCGCCGGTCCCGAACTCCGGATCGACGAAGTCGTCGGCGACGATCGGCAGCTCCCGGCCGATGACCGGCAACCGCAGACGCTGGCCGAGCCGCCCCGCGTAGCGCTCGTCGCCGGGATGCACCGCCACCGCGGTGTCGCCGAGCATCGTCTCCGGCCGTGTCGTCGCCACGGTCACCGCCCCCGACCCGTCGACGTACGGGTAGCGGATGTGCCAGAGCCGCCCCCGGGTGGGCTTGTGGATCACCTCCAGGTCGGAGAGCGCCGTGCGGCAGCGCGGACACCAGCTCACCAGGTAGCGGCCGCGGTAGATCTGGCCCTCGCGGTACAGCGTGACGAACACCCGCCGGACCGCCTGCGAGAGCGTCTCGTCGAGCGTGAACCGCTCGCGGGACCAGTCGACGGACGAGCCGAGCTTGCGCATCTGGCTCGTGATCGTGCCGTGGCTCTGCCGGACCCACTCCCAGACCCGGGCCTCGAACGCCTCCCGGCCCAGGTCGTGGCGGCTCCGGCCCTCGGCCGCGAGCTGCTTCTCGACCACGTTCTGCGTGGCGATCCCGGCGTGGTCGGTCCCCGGCAGCCAGAGCACGTCGAAGCCCCGCATGCGCTTCCAGCGGGCGACGATGTCGGGCAGCGTCTGGTTCAGGGCGTGGCCGATGTGCAGCGTGCCGGTGACGTTGGGCGGCGGCAGCACCATGCTGAAGGCCGGCTGCCCGGACGCGGGGTCGGCCCGGAACGCTCCGATACGCTCCCAGTACGCGTACCACTTGGGATCGACCGCCGCATGGTCGAACACCTTCGACAACTCGCGCATGGCCGCTAGATCGTATCAGGAGCCCGGAAGAGGAACGCCGAATCGACGGGGCTCGGGAAGGCCGGTTCGGGTCAGCCGGCACCGCCCCGGGCGCGCGCGATCTCCTCGCGCACGACCCGCTCGGCCACCTCGGAAACGGCGGCCGCCGCCTGCTCCCGCAGGTAGGCGTCGGTCAGGCGGGCGACGACACGGTCGACGAGGTCGGACGCGATCGTCTCCGGGAGCTGGTAACGCGACGGGGCCGGAGCAGCGGCGCCGTCCCCGCTGCGCGCCTCGGCGGCCAGCAGCGCGGCGAAGGCATCGGCCAGTACCGATCCCTCGACCACGACCACCGGGCCCGGCGCAGGAGCCGGCGTCTCCCCCGCGGACGCGGGCTCGACCGGCGGCGGGACCGGAGCCTGCGGGACGGCAGCAGAAGGCTGTGGCCATTGCTCGATCGGAGCCGCCGGACCTGCCGATGCCGCGAACGCGTCTGCCGCCGCGGGCGGTGTCTCCGCACCGGGCGGGGTGGGGGAGGCGGCCGACGCCACCCGCTCCGAGGCCGCCGCGGCCCCGTCGGCCCGGGCCAGCAGATCCCGTACGGTGCCGATCACCTGCTGCGCCTCGAACGGCTTGACCAGCACGCCGCGGGACCCGACCTCCTCCGCCCGCACCGTGTCCACCGGGTCGAAGGCGCCGGTCAGCAGCACGACGGGGATGCGGGCCAGCTCCGGGCTCTGGCGCACGAAGTCCGCCACCTCGTAGCCGTCGCCCTCCGGCATCCGGGTATCCGCAAGGACGATGTCCGGCGGCTGCCGCTTGATGTCCTCGATGGCCGCGTGGCCGCCCCCGACGGACACCACGTCGACGTCTTCGTCCACGAACGTCAGCTCGATGATGCGCTGAACGCTGGCGCTGTCGTCCGCCAGCAGGAGCCTCGTGCGCGACATTCCGTTGGCAGCGTACTTGTCGCGCGCGCCGGCCGTCAAGGATGCCGCCCGCGTCCTCGGCCGGCGCCGCGACCGCCCACCGCCTGCCACTGATAGTTGAGGCGCACGTAGTAGAACCCGCCGCTGAAGCCGAACGGCGTGGAGGGCGGATA
>JAPOYG010000422.1 GCA_026706755.1 Acidobacteriota bacterium | reverse complement strand
TGGGACGGTGGGGGCTGGGGCCGACCCGGAGCCTGCGACGGGTTGGCGGCGCTAGCCGTCCTCGGCCTCGCGGTCCACCGCGGCGAGCCCGTTCCGCAGGTGCACGAGCTCCGCCGGGGTCAACGCCGGCTCCACGATGCGGTCGATGCCGCCCGCGTCCAGTTGCACAGGGGCCGCCACGGCGCGGCGCCGCACGCCGGTCGCGCCGTCCGGCACGACGAAGCACGACGAGGTGAGTGCCGTCCCGTCGACGAGCGCGACCACGATCCGCGCCGCGGCGGCAGCCAGCGCATAGGGGCCGGGGGGCCAGAGCAGCGGCGTCCGCGCCCGGGTGCGCGCGAGCCGGGCGGCGGGCAGCAGCTCCTCAAGCCGCTGGCCGGCGACCGTCGCCTGCCCCCACGGCACGACGGCGTGGCGGGGTGGGACGCCGAGCACCGTGAGGGCGATGTCGGACGCGGCGCAGCCGACGTCGAGGGCCACGACGGCGGTGACGGCCGCGCGCAACGCCTCCGGCGCCGTTCCGAGCAGCCGCCCCCGCGGGATGCGGCCCTCGGCCACACCGCGCTCGACGAGCCTGCGGTGCGAGGCGCCGGCGCAGAGGACCACCGCCCCCGAGCGCCCCGCGCTCAGCCGATCGAGCTGCGCGAGCCCCGCGTCGTCGGTCCACTCGGTCTCCGGGGCGGCGGCGGGCCCCGCGAGGACGACGACGTCGGCCCCGGCCGCGGCGGCGACGTCCCCGTGGGCCGTGACCTGCGTGCCGAAGCGTTCGAGCGGCGCCGACTGCCGGATGTCGAGCGCCTTGCCGGCCGCGACGTCGGCCGCCTCGTCGACGAGCCGGATCGAGCCCACGCGGTCGCGGGCGGCGATGGTCTGCGCCAGCGCTCCGCCCAGCGTGCCCGCTCCGACGATGGCGACGACAGACATGGCGGTCGCGGGTATTCTAGTGTTCGGGCTGCAACCCATGGACGACGCCACCAGCCTGTCGGGCAAGGCCGCGGTCGTGACCGGTGCGTCGCGCGGCATCGGGCTCGCCGTCGCCGAGGCGCTAGCGGCCCGCGGCGCCGACGTCGTGGCGTGCGGGCGCTCGGCGGAGGCGCTGGCCGACGCCCGCGCACGCCTCGCCGAGCGCGCCGCGGACGGGGCCGCGGGCCGGGTGGAGACCTACGGCGGGGACCTGCGCGACGAGACGCACGCCGAGGGCGCCGTCGCCACGGCCGCGGAGCGGTTCGGCGGCCTCGACATCCTCGTCAACAACGCCGGCGTCGGTCACTTCCAGGACTTCGCCGCGCAGCCCGTCGCCGACTGGCGCGAGGTGCTCGAGACCAACCTGCACGCCGTCTTCTTCTGCTGCCGCGCCGCCATACCGCACCTGCGCCGGCGCGGCGGCGGGTGGATCGTCAACGTCAGCAGCCTCGCGGGCAGCCACCCGTTCGCCGGAGCCGCCGCCTACTGCGCGTCCAAGGCGGGCCTCGACGCCTTCACCACCGCCCTCATGCAGGAGCTGCGGCACGACGGCATCCGCGTCACCACCGTGGCGCCCGGCTCGGTCGGCACGGACTTCGGCGGGGGCCGGCACGCCGCGGCTCCCTGGAAGCTGACGCCGGCGGACGTCGCCCGGGTCGTCGTCGACCTGCTGGAGCACGCGCCGCGCAGCCTGCCGAGCCGGGTCGAGCTGCGGCCGTCGCAGCCCCGCCGGTGAGAACGGCCCCGATGCCCACGCCGCCGGAACGGGATCGGACGGCGGACGGCCCGGAGTGGCAGCTCCGCACCGATTCCGCTCCGGGAGGGCGCGTGGCGGTGCTCCGGCTCCGGCCCGACATGGTCCGGACGGTGGGGCGGGCCACCGTCGCCGACCTCGTCGTCGACGCACCCTTCCTCTCCCGCGTCCACTGCCGCATCACGGCGGGCGCGGATGCGCTGGTGGTGGAGGACCTCGAGAGCACGAACGGGACGTTCGTGAACGGCCGGCGCGTGGAGCGCGCAGCGCTGGGGGATGGGGACCGGCTGACGCTCGGGAGGCTCGAGTTCTCGGTCTCGCGTCACCCGGCCGCCGCGGCCGGGTGAGCCCGGGGCCCGCGCCCCTGGGGGCTGGGGCCGACCCGGAGCCTGCGACGGGTTGGCGGCGCTACGGCAGCGCGCCGCCGATCCACGCGATGAGCGCTTCGGTGACGCGGGGCGCCACCTGCCGGTCGGGCAGGGTGTCGTACTCCGCCACGCTCCCGGTGACGGCCGGGACCAGGAGGTGGTTGACCCCCGCCGCCTCGACCGCCTCGACCTCGGAGCGCCCGCGTTCGCGCACCAGCTCCACGAGCCGCTCCGCGTGATGGGCCGGCACCTGGCGGTCGAGCTCGCCGTGCAACACCAGGATCGGCTGGCGCATGCGGCGGATTGCGTCGCGCGGGTCGAAGCGGAGGAACGACCGGAACCAGTCCGTGTCGGCCTGGCGGCGCACGTCGTCGGGGATGCCGTCCCACGGGCCGTCGCGGAGGAGGGCGGCGTGCAGCCGCCGCTGCAGCTCGACCCGCTCCCGGCGCTCGGCCGGCGTCGCCGCCATGCGGGTGAGCTCGGCCCGCTGCCGCTCGAGTGTGAGCTCCTCGCCGGGGAGCCCGGGCACGGCCAGGAGCGCGACGGCCTCGATGCGGCGCTCGCGGGCCGCCGCGGCGAGCGCGATCCAGCCTCCCTCGTCGTGGCCGACGGCGGCGATGCGGTCGCGATCGACGTCGCGGCGGCGATCCCGCAGGTAGCGTACGAGATCCCGCACGTCCTCGGCGTAGTCGCGCATGCGGGCCGACTCGGGACGCCCGCCGCTCTGGCCGACGCCGCGCGGATCGTAGCGGACGACGAGCTGGCCCGCCTCCGCGAGCGCCGCGGCGAGCTGCGCGAAGATCGGCACCCCGGCCAGGTTGCCGTCGCGGTCCGTCGACGGGCCGGGAACGAGCACGACGGCGGGCCAGCCCGCGGGCGGGGCGTCGCGCCCCACCGGTGTCGTCACCGTCGCGGAGAGGCTGAAGCCGGACGCGGCCACCCGCACGACCTCGTCGCCGGGGAGGTGCGTGCCCCCCACCCGGCTCGACACGCGCACGACGTCCTGTCGGGCGACGTCGAGGGCGAGCGCCGGCAGGCTGAGGCGCAGCAGGCGCAGGCGCTCGTCGCTCCAGAGCTCCGCCGTCTGCGGCTCCGCTCCGCCGAACGTCAGGCGGTAGATGGTGGCGGTCAGCGTCCGCTCCGCCGTCCGCACCTCCTGCGTGGTGACGGCGTCGACGCGGACCGTGGTCTCGCCCCGCGGCGCGAGGTAGATGGGAAGCTCGTCGCCGGCCCCGGCGCCCCCGAGGCGGACGGCCAGGGCTTCATAGGCGGCGAAGACGAGATCGGGGAGGATCACGGTGCCGGCGGAGACCGGGTCGGCGCGCTCGAAGCGGCGCGCGCCCTCGACCAGCACGTTGTCGGCGCGGCCGGCCGCGAACGTCGTGCGCGCGGACAGCGCCGTCCCGCCCCGCACGCTCTCGATGGTGAGCCGCCGCGGCCGCCACGCGTCGTCGTACGCCGCCTCGAAGACCTGGAGCTGGCTGTCGATCGGCGGTCCGAGCTGCCCCGAGGAGCGGATCGACCAGCCGTCGTCGGACCGGGCGACGACCGTCCGCTCGAGGCCGATCGGCGTCGAGCGGAGGAAGATGTTGAAGGTCGCCTCGCCGGTGGCCGGTTCCGCCGCGGGCTGGGCGTGGGCAGCGCCGGACGCCGCGAGCGCAAGGCCCGCCGCGAGCGCGATCGCCGGTCGGAGCCGCATCGGGTCAGAATATCATCTGCGGGTCTGCGCCGCAGCACGGCGCCGCTTCCCGCGGGAGGCGCGGACGGAGGCCGCAGCGCGACCTTTCGGTCGCGGGCGGCGAACGGCGGGCCTATCGATGGATCCGAGTCACTACCGGGCACTGCGCGAGGGAGCGGCGGTCGCCGAGCGAGCGGACCGCGGACTGATCGCCGTGCGCGGGGACGACCGGGCCGGCTTCCTGCAGGGGCTGCTGACGAACGACGTGGAGGCCCTCGCCGACGGCGACGGCTGCTACGCGGCCTGGCTCACGCCGCAGGGACGGATGCTGGCCGACCTCGACGTCCTGCATGCCGGCGACGCGCTGCTCCTCGACGTCGACGCCGCGGCCGCCGAGGAGCTGCTCGCACGCCTCGACGCGCTCGTCTTCACGGAGGACGTCCGTCTCGCGGACCTGAGCCGCACGTGGGCCAGCCACGGCGTGCACGGGCCCGGCGCCGCGCGCCTGCTGGAGGAGGCGACCGGCGCCGCCCTCGGCGCGCTCCCGCCGAACCGGGGCTGCGCCGCGACCCTCGCCGGTACGCCGGGGCGCATCGCCCGCACCGACGCGCTGGGGATCCCCGGCTTCCACCTCTTCGCGGAACGCGCCGCGTCGGACGCGCTCCGCGCCGCGCTCGCCGCCGCGGGAGCGACGGCGGTGGGAGACGAGGCGACCGAGGCCGTGCGCATCGAGGCGGGCCGCCCGCGCTTCGGGGTGGACATGGATGCGCAGACGATTCCGCTCGAAGCCGGGATCGAGGACCGTGCGATCAGCATGGACAAGGGCTGCTACGTCGGGCAGGAGGTCATCGTCCGCGTCCTGCACCGCGGGCAGGGCCGCGTCGCGCGGCGCCTGGTGGGGCTCACGCTGGGGGCGGAGCCGGGCCTGCCGGTGCCGGAGCCCGGGACGGCGATCCGCCACGGCGACACCGAGGTCGGCCGGGTGACGAGCGCGGTCCGTTCGCCGGCCCTCGACCGGGTCATCGGGCTCGGCTACGTCTCGCGGGCGCTCGCCGAGCCGGGAGTGGAGGTCGTGGTGGGCGAGGGAGACGGCGACGGCCGGCAGGTTGCCCGGGTCACGCGCCTGCCCTTCATCGCGCCTCGATGACGTCCTTGACGGCCGCGAACACCTGGCGGGCCAGGTCCTGGGAGATCCGCTCGCGGATCGCGCCGCATTCCACGACCACCGTGGCCCCGCCGGCCACGATCGCGACGTCCCAGCGGTCGCGCGACAGGCCCTCCGGGCGGTCGTCGACGACGTCGGTCGGCGTCGCGCGCGTGTCCGTGTAGCCCGCCGCCACGCTGGCCGCGATCGGCGCGCCGTTGATCAACACGCGCGCGGCCTGGATCGAGTCCTTGGGGATGCGCCGCTCGCCGTAGTGGAACGCCTCGTCGTCCGCGGTGAAGAAGGTGATGCCGTCGCCGGTCGGCAGCTCGGCCAGCACGACCTGGCCGCGCGCGGCGATCGTCTGCTGCTGGCGCTGCCGCCGGCGGCGGGCCCCGGTAAGCGAGGTCGCGAGCCCGAGCGCCACGAACACGAGGAACACGGCGAGGACGGCGAACAGGACGTCGCGCATCATGCCCGGGGCCATCGTACCAGACACCCGCCGGGGGCGAATTGAATCCGTGCGTCCCGGCGGGTACGATCGCCGGCCCGGCAGGACCATGGATTCCGTCATCGTCCACTACCAGGAGATCGCGCTCAAGGGCCGCAACCGGCCGTGGTTCGTGGAGCGCCTCGTGCGCAACCTGCGCGACGCGACGGCCGGCCTCGACGTCGTGCGGGTGCGCCCGCTGATGGGCCGCATCGAGCTGCTCCTGGGGCCGGCGGCCGACTGGAACGCCGTGCGCGAGCGCGTCGGGCGGATCTTCGGCATCGCGAACTTCGCCCGGGCGCGCCGCACCGACCGCGGGCTCGAGGAGCTGGCGGCGGCCGTCATCCGCGACCTCGGCGGCGGGGCCGGAGGCGCCACTCCCGCGGCTGCGAACGGCGGCGCGACGCGCTTCCGCGTGCGCGCGAGCCGGGCCGACAAGTCCTTCCCCCACACGTCGCCAGAGATCGAGCGCGAGGTCGGGGGGCGCATCAAGGCCGCGTGCGGCTGGCGCGTCGACCTCCGGGATCCGGACGTCGACGTGCGGGTGGAGGTGCTCGCGGACCGCGCCTACTACTCCCTGGAGCGGCATCCCGGCCTCGGGGGGCTCCCCTCGGGCGCGAGCGGCCACGCCATGTGCCTGCTGTCGGGAGGGATCGACTCGCCCGTGGCCGCGTACCGCGTGATGCGGCGGGGATGCCGGGTCCGCTTCGTGCACTTTCACGCCTACCCGATCCTGTCGAGCGCGTCGCAGGAGAAGGTGCGCGAGATCGCCGCGCTGCTGACGCGCTACCAGCTCGCGTCCCGGCTCTACGTGGTCGCCTTCGGCGAGCTGCAGCAGCGGGTGGTCGTGTCGGCTCCGCCGCCGCTACGCGTCGTGCTCTATCGGCGGCTGATGATGCGCATCGCGGAGCGGCTCGCGCGGCGCGCCGGCGCGCGGGCCCTGGTGACCGGCGACGCGGTGGGGCAGGTCGCCTCGCAGACGCTGGACAACCTGGCCGTCGTCGGCGAGGTCGTGAGGCTGCCGGTCCTCAGGCCGCTCGTCGGCTTCGACAAGGACGAGATCACCCGCGAGGCCCGGGCGCTCGGCACCTACGCGACCTCGATCATTCCCGACCAGGACTGCTGCACGCTCTTCACGCCGAGGAACCCGGCCACGCGGGCGCGCCGCGACGAGGTGGAGCGGGCGGAGGCGGCCCTGCCGATCGGGGAGATGGTCGACGCCGCGGTGGCGCGGGCGGAGCGTCAAGACTTCGTGTTCCCGGAACCCGGCCGGCGGTGAAGGGAGGAGCGCTCCGATGGCGACGAATCCGAAGGGCTACGCGGTCCCGGAACTGCTGATCGAGCCGGACGAGCTCGCGGCCCGGCTCGGGCGCGGGTCCGAGGCGGCCGGGAGCTCCGGCTCCCATGCGTCCGCGCCCGTCGTCATCGACGTCCGGCCGACCGAGGCATTCGCGGCCGGCCACGTTCCGGGCGCCGCCCACCTCGACCTGTTCGGAATGAGCCTGATCGATACCTCGCCCGCCCCGCTCGACGCGTTCCTGTGGATGATCGCCCACCTGCTCGCGACCCGCGGGGCCGGCGCCGAGCGGACCGTGGTCGTCTACGGCGAGCAGTCGGGCATCCGGGCCGCGCGCGCGTTCTGGTTCCTGGAGCTGTTCGGCCATCCGGATCCGCGGCTGCTCGACGGCGGGTTCCGCGCCTGGAGGGCGGCCGGCCACCCCGTGACGACCGGGGCGGACGCGCCCGCCCGCGCCGAATGGTCCGTCGGGCGGGTCGCGTCGCGCCTGGCGACGTGGCGGGAGGCGCGGGCCGCGGTCGGCGCGGCCGACACCGTGCTTCTCGATACGCGCAGCACCGGCGAGTACCGGGGCACCATCCGCCGGGCGCGGCGCGCCGGCGCGATTCCGGGCGCCGTCCACGTCGAGTGGACCCGCAACCTCGACGAGTCGGGGGCGTTCAAGCCGGCCGCCGCCCTCCGGGAGATGTACGAGGGGGCCGGCGTCACGCCCGACCGCGAGGTGATCACCTACTGCCAGGGCGGCTACCGGGCCGCGCACGGCTACGTCGCCCTGCGCCTGCTCGGCTACCCCCGCGTGCGGAACTACCTCGGGTCGTGGAAGGAGTGGGGCGACCGGGAGGATCTGCCCGTCGAGCGGCCCGGGGAATGAGCCGCTCCCGCGCGGCTCAGTTCAGGCTCGCGACCCGGCGCCGGAGCGCCTTGACGTGCTCCCAGATCTCGGCGTGCTCGCCCTGCTCGCTCGGGCCCTCCTCCTCGTCCTCCGTCCCGGAGGCGCTCCCCGGCTCGCCCCGGGCCGTGAAGCGCAGGTAGGCTTCCAGGTCGCGGAGGGCCATCGAGAAGTCGTTCAGGTGATAGGCGAGCAGGCCGCGGTCGCGGAGCTCGGTCAGCGCCGACGGGTCGAGCGCCAGCAGCAGCTCCGTGAGGGTGCGCGCCTGCGGGAAGGAGCGCATGCGCACGTAGATGCGCTTCAGGTTGAGGAGCATCCGCAGCAGGATCTGCTGCTTGCTGGCGCGGGCGAGCAGCCGGCGGTCGAAAGACGCGTCGTCGCCGGCGTGCTTGCGCAACAGCCGCTGGCAGTCCGCCTCGTCGAGGATCGCCCCGCCATGGAACGGATCCAGGATGACGTGGTCGTCCGCGGCGGTCGGCCGGTCGCCGGCGTGGGGCAGGCGCAACAGGAAATGGCCGGGGAAGTTGACCCCGTCGGCCCGTACGCCGGCCCGCCGCGCCACCTCGATGTAGACCAGAGCCAGCGTGATGGGGATGCCGGTGCGGCGCTCGAGCACCTGGTTCAGGAAGCTGTTCCGCGGGTCGTCGTAGGCCTTCGTGTTGCCCGCGAACCCCTGATCGTCGAAGAGGTAGCCGCTGATGGCCCGGACGCGCGCCAGCGGCTCGGCGCCCGGCCCGAGCGTGGCGATGCGCTCCGCCACCGTCCGCCCCATCGCGTCGAGCTGCTCCAGGTAGCGCGCCGCGTCGAGGCGCGGATACTCGAGACGCGCGATGAACAGGGCCGCCGGCGCGAGGTCGGGGTCGGGGCTCTTGGCGATTTCCGTGAACCGGTGCACGAACTGGGATTCCGTCACGTTGCTCCGCCTCGGCTCAGAAGACGTAGCGCCCTCGCTCGACGACCTTGTCGGCCAGCGCCCGCCGGATGGTCACGGTGTCGATCGGCGGCACCTTCAGCAACCGCCGGAGGGCGGCGAGGTTCGTCCGCAGTTCGTCGCCCTCCGCCATCGCGGCGAGCGCGGTGCGGGCGCCGACCTCGATGCGCAGGGCGGCGTCGTTGACGTAGGCGCGGGCCGCCGCTACCTGCAGCGCGGCCTCCGCTCCGCCCGCCGCGGCGGCGCCGCCGGCGCGCGCCACGGCGCTCTCGGCCGCGTAGGTGTCGATCAGGATGTCGGCGGCCGTCGACAGCACCTCCTGCTCGTCGCCGAGCTTCTCGCCGTAGCGCTCGAGGGCGAGGCCGATCACGGCGAGGGCCGCCTTCCGGAACATTCCGACGGCGCCCCCGGCCGCATCGAGCGGGCCGTCTCCCGGCTCGGGCGGGCGGGTCCCGGCCGTGAGCTCGTTCCGGAGCGCCCGCGCGGCCGGGATGAGCGGCAGGCGGCCCTTCGTCGCCAGCCGCACGAGGCGGCCCGGGATCAGCAGGCGGTTGATCTCGTTCGTGCCCTCGAAGATGCGGTTGACGCGGCTGTCCCGGTAGTGCCGTTCCGCGGGGTAGTCCTTCACGTAGCCGTTGCCGCCGTGGATCTGCACGTTCTCGTCGAGGATGTAGTCGAGCGTCTCGCTCCCCGCCACCTTGAGGATGGAGGACTCCACGGCGTACTCCTCGAGCGCGCCGACGAGGCTCCGGTCCTCGTCCGAGCCGCCGATTGCGGCGTCGAGCAGGCCCGCCGTGCGGAACGTCATCGCCTCGACGGCGTAGGTCCTGAGGGTCATCTCGCCGAGCTTGTGGCGGATCGCCCCGAACGTGGCTATCGGCTGCCCGAACTGCCGCCGGTCCGCCGCGTAGCGGGCCGCCTCGCCTATCGCCGTCCGCGCGCCGCCCACCGTCGACGCGGCGAGCTTGAAGCGGCCGTAGTTCAGTACGCTGAAGGCGACGATGTGCCCGCGTCCGATCTCGCCGAGCACGTTCTCGGCCGGCACGCGCGCGTCGCGCAGGATCACCGGCGTCGTCGACGAGCCGAGGAGGCCCATCTTGTGCTCCTCGGCTCCGCTCGTCACCCCCTCGAACGCCCGCTCGACGATGAAGGCCGTGAAGTGCTCGCCGTCGACCTTCGCGAAGACGATGTAGACGTCGGCGAATCCGCCGTTCGTGATCCACATCTTCTCGCCGTTCAGCACGAAGCTGCCGTCCGGCTGCCGCGTGGCGCGCGTCTTCGCGCCGAGGGCGTCCGACCCCGAGCCCGACTCGCTCAGGCAGTACGCGCCGACCGTCTCGCCGCCCACCAGGCCCGGCAGGTAGCGCCGCTTCTGGGCCTCGGTCCCGTAGGCGCGGATCGGCATGATGACGAGTCCGGTCTGCGCCCCGAAGGCGGCGCTGAACGACCCGGCGTGGCCGAAGCTGCCCGCGATCAGGGCCGACGAGACCTTGTCGAGTCCGAGACCGCCGTAGGCCTCCGGAACGTCCGTCCCGAGCAGCCCGAGCTCGCCGCAGCGCCGGAGGAGGCGGCGGGCGAGGTCCCAGTCCTTCGTCTCCAGGCGGTCGTTCTGGTCGATTACCTCGCGGGCGACGAACTCCTCGGCCGTGCCGTGGATCAGGCGCTGCTCGTCGCTCAGCCGCTCGGGCGTGAAGACCGTCTCCTGCGGGGTCGCCTCGAGCAGCCAGGCGCCGCCTCCGGGCGGCGCGGACGTCGGGGGTGCAGCAGTCGTCATGATGGCCTCGTCGTCAGATGCGCTCGAAGATGCCGGCCGCGCCCATGCCGCCGCCGACGCACATCGTCACCATACCGTAGCGCCCGTTCCGTCGCCGCAGCTCGTACAGCATGGTCGTCGTCAGCTTCGCCCCGGTGCAGCCGAGCGGATGCCCGAGGGCGATCGCGCCGCCGTTCACGTTGAGCTTGTCGGGGTCGATCGGCAGCTCGCGCAGGCAGGCGAGGATCTGGGCCGCGAAAGCCTCGTTCAGCTCCACCAGGTCGATCTGGTCCAGCGTCAGACCGGCCAGCTTCAGCGCCTTGCGCATGGCGGGCACCGGCCCGATGCCGAACAGCTCCGGCTCGACCCCCGCCGTGGCGTAGGTGACGAACCGCGCGAGCGGGGTGAGGCCCGCCTCCTCCGCCCGCCGCGCGGAGGTGACGACGACGGCCGCCGCGCCGTCGCTGGTCTGCGACGAGTTGCCGGCGGTCACCGATCCGCGGGCATGGAACACGGGGCGCAGCTGCCCGAGCCGCTCGAGCGACGTCTCGCGCCGCGGCCCTTCGTCGGTCGCGAACGTGACCTCGCGCCGGCGGGGCGCGCCTCCGTTCCCGCCGTCGGGCTCGGCCAGGGTGACGGTCAGGGGGACGATCTCGTCGTCGAAGCGGCCGGCGTCGATGGCGGCCACCGCGCGCTCGTGGCTGCGCAGCGCGAACGCGTCCTGCTCCTCGCGCGAGATGCGCGACGCGACCGCGTGGTTCTCGGCGACGAGGCCGGTGCTCAGGTAGACGTCGGGGTAGTGGGCGACGAGCTCCGGGTTCGGGGCCACCTTGTGACCGCCCATCGGGACGAGGCTCATCGACTCGGTGCCGCCGGCCACGATGGTGCGGGCCGACCCGCACAGGATGCGCTCGGCCGCGAACGCGATCGACTGCAGGCCCGACGAGCAGAAGCGGTTGATGGTCACGGCGGAGGCCTGGACGGGGATGCCGGCCCTGAGGCTCGCGATGCGGGCGACGTTCATGCCCTGCTCGGCTTCCGGCATGGCGCAGCCGAGGATGACGTCGTCGACCTCGGCGGGATCGATGCCGGGGGCGCGCCGCAGGCTCTCGCGGATCGCCTCCGCGGCCATCTCGTCGGGGCGGGTCGTGCGGAGCGTGCCCTTGGGAGCCTTGCCGGCGGGCGTGCGAACGGCGGATGCGATGACGGCGTCGGTCATGGTTCGTACCTCATGGAGTGTCCGTTGCGGCGGCGGCCGCGGTCGGCGCGGCCGTCGCCGCGTCGAGCGGTTCCGGCGCCCCCGCCGACGTCGGCACGGCGTGCGCTGCCGCGCGATCCGGCGGCCGTGCGGTCGACACCGGCGCGGCGGCGTGCGCGGCGACGAAGGCGCCCACGGCCGCCGCGAATCGCTCCGGCCGGGTCACCAGCCCGATGTGCCCCGTGTCGGCGAGCCGCGTGTGGCGGGCCCCGGCGATGGCGCGCAGGTACTCGAGGCTGCTCGCGACCGGCACGACGCGGTCGAGCCGCGCCTCGCCGGTGACGACCTGCGTCGGCGCCGCCACCCGGCGGCAGTCGGCCGCGAAGTCGACCCCGTCGACCAGGCGCACGCGCTCGGCCATGCGGCTCGCCACGAACGGGTGCCGCGTCACCCGCCGCAGGTGCTGCCAGCCGAAGGCGAGCCGGGCCCCGAGGGCCGGAATGGCGACCGCGATCTCCGGGTAGAGCCGGAACGGCGACGACAGCGCGAAGACCGGCGCCATGAGGCGCGGTGCTCGCAGGTAGCGCTCCACCCGGCACGGCGGCCGCCAGTCCGGCGCGGGCGGCGACGAGAGCGTCAGCGAGGTCACGCGCTCGGGCCGCCGGGCCGCGTAGTGCAGCGCGACCCAGCCGCCGTAGGAGACCCCGCAGATGGCGGCGCGCGCGACCCCGGCGCGGTCGAGCAGCTCGTCCGCCCAGTCGACGAACGTCTCGAACCCTGCCTCGGGGTCGACGTCGCCGAGGCCGCCGACGTCCCCAGGGAGTGACGCCGTGAGTACGCGGCAGCGCGCGGCGAGGGCCTCGACGGTGGGGCGGAGCCACTCCCAGCGTCCCTGGATGCCGGGCACGAGGACGAGCGGCGGGCCCGCGCCGACGTCGACGATGGCGGAGCCGGGCTGCACCCTCAGTTCCTCAGCGTCTTGCCGGTCTTGAGCGTATGCGCCATCCGCTCCTGCGTCTTCGGTTCGCCGCACAGGCTCAGGAACGCCTCCCGCTCGAGGTCCAGCAGATGCCGCTCGCCGACCGGCATCGCGTGCGGGATGTCGCCGCCGGCGAGGACGTGAGCCAGCTTGCGCCCGATGAGCGCGTCGTGATCGCTGATGCGTCCGCCGCGCCAGGCGAGATGCACGCCGAGCGAGAGCGCCGCGCGCATGTCGGGGCCGCCCGCGACCACGGTCCGCCCCGGCGCCGGCGGTTGATACGCCGCTGCGAGCGCCCGCGCCAGCGACCGGGCGTCGCCGAGCAGCCGCTCCCGGTTCATGGTCACCCCGTCGGCGTCCCGCAGCAGGCCGAGGCGCCGCGCGTCGGCCGCGCTCGTCGAGACCGTTCCGAAGCCGATCAGCTCGAACGCCCGCCGCACGAACGGCTGGAGGTCGGCGGCGCCGGAGGGTGCGGACTCGACGAAGCGCGCCAGCAGCTCCTTCGTCCCGCCGCCGGCCGGGATGAGGCCCACGCCGACCTCGACCTGCCCCATGTAGGTCTCGGCCGCCGCCTGCACCCGATCCGCGTGGAGGGCGATCTCGCAGCCGCCGCCGAGCGTGAGTCCGGCCGGGGCGACGACCACGGGCACGGGGGCGTCGCGCAGGCCGACCACCGCGGACTGGAACGACCGGACCATCAGATCGATCTCGTCCCAGTTCTCCTCCTGCGCCTCGAGCAGCACGAGCATCAGGTTGGCGCCGGCCGAGAAGTTCACCCCCTCGTTGCCGACCACCAGCGCCTCGAAGTTGCGCGCCGCCTCCGCTGCGCCGGCGGTCAGCATCTCGACCGCGTCGCCGCCCAGGGTGTTCATCTTCGAGTGGAACTCGACGGCCAGAACGCCGTCCCCGAGGTCGAAGAGGCTCGCGCCGGCGTTGCGCCGGACGACGGCTCCGCGCTCCCGCGCCGCACGCAGCACCTCGAGCCCGGCCCCCGCCGGCGGGAGCCGCCCCGCGCGGAAGCGCCGCGGGGCACCCGGGGCCGGCCCGGAGGGAGGGCCGAGCTCCCGCAGCAGCGCCGGCGGCTCCGATACCGCGCAGGCCTCCAGGACGGCGTCGGCGCCGATCGCGTCCCAGAGCTCGAACGGGCCCTGCTCCCAGCCGAAGCCCCAGCGCATCGCCCGGTCGACGTCGTCGATCGAGCCTGCGATCGCCGGCGCCGCCTCGGCCGCGTAGAGCAGGGTGGGGCCGAGCGTCGCGCGCAGGAACGCGCCGGCGCGCCCGCGCCCCGTGAACAGGGCCCGGACGCGCTCGCCGAGGTCGCCGACGGCCTGCGCGGCCTCCAGGTCCGGCAACGCGGCGGGCCGCGGCTCCCGGAACTCCAGGGACTCCGGATCGAGGGTCAGGATCGTTCTCTTGCCGCGCTCGCCGGCCTTCTTGTAGAACCCCTGCCCGGCCCGGGCCCCGATCAGCCCACGCTCGATCATGCGCGCCGCGAGCGGCGGCAGCGCGAAGGCATCCTCCTCGCCGTCGAGCCGCTCGGCCAGCGTCGCCGCCACGCGGCCCAGGATGTCCAGCCCCGCGATGTCGAGCG
>JAPOYG010000129.1 GCA_026706755.1 Acidobacteriota bacterium | reverse complement strand
TCGCGCCGCATCTCGCCCCACGACCGCTCCGGATGGCCGAGGAAGTCGAGGTCGTGCACGGTCACGACCTGCGCGGCCCGCCGGGACGGCAGCAGGAGCGGGTGGGGCGAGTGCACGACGTCGAATCGCCGTCGGGTCAGCGCCTCGATCGGCGGCCACTCCGCGCGGTGCCAGGCCGCGTTGAGAAGCCGCACCGGAATCCGGTGGTCGATCGCCGCGACGGTGGGGGGGAGCCCGCGGTCGGCGGGGGGGCCGAGCCGGTCCTTCCACGAGCTGCTGAAGAGCGTGACCTCGACCGGCTCGCCGGCCGGACCGCCGAGGTCGGGATCGGCCAGCGCGCCGGCCAGGTGGTGGATGAACGCCCCGACCCCGGTCGCCGCGCGCAACGCGGGCCGATAGTCGAGCAGGACGCGCATGCCGCCGCGATCGTACCACGCGGCCGCCGGCGCAAGACGCCCAAGGAGTCGGCGCCGCCGACCGGCCGGCGCAGCAACACCGCGCCCGCCTGGGCGCGGGGAGTCGGCGCCGCAGAAGGGGCAGCGCAGCAACAGCCTGCCCGCGCAGACCCCGACGCGCCCGCAAGGGCGCGCGACGGCTGCCGGCGCTTCGCGGGCCGTGCTACGCTCCACGCGCATGCTGCGGGGCAGGAGGCGGCGGTGAGGATCACCGTCGTCGGCACCGGATACGTCGGGCTCGTCGTCGGCGCGTGCTTCGCGGAGTACGGCAACGACGTCACCTGCGTCGACAACGACACGGCCAAGATCGCGGCCCTCGCCGAGGGTCGCCTCCCGTTCTACGAGCCGGGGCTGCAGGAGCTGGTCTCGCGCAACCGCGACGGGCAGCGCCTGGGGTTCCGCGCCGACCTCCCGCGCGCCGTCGAGTCCGCCGAGGTCGTCTTCATCGCGGTCGGGACGCCGCAGGGCGAGGACGGCTCCGCGGACCTCTCGCACGTCCTGGCCGTCGCCCGCGACATCGCGCAGGCGATGAACGGCTACAAGGTCATCGTCACGAAGAGCACCGTGCCGGTCGGCACCGCCCGCCGGGTCCGCGAGACGATCGAGCGCGGCACGACGCATCCGTTCAGCATCGCCAGCAACCCGGAGTTCCTCAAGCAGGGGGCGGCGATCGACGACTTCATGCGTCCGGATCGGGTGGTGATCGGCGTGGACGACGACCGCGCGGCCGATCTGCTGCGGGAGCTGTATGCGCCGTTCACGCGAACCGGGGCCCCCATTCAGGTCATGGACTGCGCGAGCGCCGAGCTCGCGAAGTACGCCGCGAACGCGATGCTGGCCACCCGGGTGTCGTTCATGAACGAGATCGCGAACGTCTGCGAGCTGGCGGGCGCGGACGTCGACCGGGTGCGCGGCGCGGTCGCCGCGGACCGCCGCATCGGGCCGTCGTTCCTCTTCCCGGGCATCGGCTACGGCGGAAGCTGCTTCCCGAAGGACGTCAAGGCGCTCGTGCGCTTCGCGGGCGAGGCCGGTTACCGCTTCCGCATCCTGGAGTCGGTCGAGGCCGTCAACGCAGCCCAGAAGCACCGCCTCGTCTCCAAGATGGAGGAGCACTTCGGGTCCCTGGAGGGGAAGCGCATCGCCGTGTGGGGCCTGTCGTTCAAGCCGCGGACCGACGACATGCGCGAGGCGCCGTCGATCGTCGTGATCGACGGGGTGCTGGCCCGGGGCGGGACGGTCCACGCGTACGATCCGCGCGCCCAGGCGGTGGCCCGCGGCATCTTCGGGGACCGGATCGACTACGCGCCCCACAGCTACGACGCGGTCGCCGGGGCCGACGCGCTGGCCATCCTGACCGAGTGGACCGAGTTCCGCGAGCCGGACTTCGCCAGAATGCAGGAGCTGATGCGGAGCCCGGTGATCTTCGACGGCCGCAACCTGTTCGACGTCGCCCAGATGCGGGCGAAGGGGTTCGCCTACCATTCGATAGGACGCTGATGGGGGCGGTGCTCGTGACGGGGGGCGCCGGCTACATCGGCAGCCACACGGTGAAGGCCCTGCGGTCGGCCGGCCGGGACGTGGTGGTGCTCGACAATCTCGCGGCGGGGCATCGGGCGGCCGTCGCGGGCGTGCCGCTCGTCGAGGCGGGCATCGCCGACACGCGCGCGGTGCGGGATGCGCTGCGGAGGCACGCCGTGACCGCGGTGATGCACTTCGCGGCTTCGGCGTCGGTGGGGGAGTCGGTCGCCGATCCGCACGCGTACTACGCCAACAACGTCGCCGACACGCTCGCCCTCCTCGGCGCCCTGCGCGACGAGTCGGTCCGCCACCTGGTCTTCTCGTCGTCCGCGGCCGTGTACGGGGTGCCGGAGGAGACCCCGATCCGCGAAGGCCACCCGACCCGGCCCATCAACCCGTACGGCGAGACCAAGCTCGCCGTCGAGCGGGCGCTGCCCCACTACGAGCGCGCGTACGCCCTCGCCGCCATTCGACTGCGCTACTTCAACGCGTCGGGGGCGGATCCGGACGGGACGCTCGGCGAGGACCACCGGCCCGAGCACCACGCCATTCCCCGGGCGATCGCGGCCGCGCGGGGCGGGCCACGTTTCGAGGTCTTCGGAGCCGACTACGCGACGCCCGACGGAACGTGCCTGCGCGACTACGTCCACGTTTCGGACCTCGCCGACGCGCACGTCCTGTCGCTCGCGGCGCTCGAGTCCGGTCGACCCGCGCGCACCTACAACGTCGGCACGGGCCGGCCGCACTCCGTGCTCGACGTCCTGGCTGCGGTCGAACGCGTCACCGGGCGCTCGCCGGCGCGCGCGATCTCGGCGCGGCGGCCCGGCGATCCGCCCGTTCTGCACGCCTCGAGCGAGCGGATCCGGAGCGAGCTGGGCTGGCGTCCGCGCTTCGCCGATCTCGACACGATCGTGGAGACGGCGTGGCGCTGGCACCGCGCGCACCCCGGCGGCTACGCCGATGCCCCGACGGAGTCTTGAGGGGCGAGCCGTGGACCATCCCCTCGAGCGGCTCGTGCGCTACGGCAGGCCCTATCGGGGGCAGCTCGGTCTCGCCGTGGCGGCCATGGCGGTGTACGGGGCGGCGAACGGCGGCCTCGTCTACCTGTTCCGCCCGGTGCTGAACGACGTGTTCGCGGTGGCGGCAGCGCCCGATCAGGGGCAACTGAACGTCCTCGTCGCGGCGATTCTCGGTTGCGCCGTGCTGAAGGGGATCGGCGCGTACTTCTCCGTCTACCTGATGGCCGGCATCGGGCTGTCGGTCGTCCGCGACCTGCGCAACGAGCTGTTCGGCCACGTCGTCGGGCAGTCGGCCAGCTTCTTCGCGCGCCGCAACGTCGGGGCCGTGACCTCGCGCCTGATGAACGACATCGGGCAGATCCAGTTCGTCATCACGGAGTCGCTCGGCGGCGCGCTGCGGGCCGCGATCGCGGTCGTCGTGCTGGCCGGCCTGCTCTTCTACCTGAACGCGCGGCTCGCACTGGTCTGTATCATCTGCGCCCCGCTGGTCGTCTACCCCCTCGTGCGGCTCGGCCAGCGCGTGCGGCGCAACTCGCGGCGCGTCCAGGCCGAGACGGCGCGCCTGCAGCACATCTCGGTGGAGGCGTTCTCGGGGCACCGGATCGTCACCGCCTTCGCGGCGGCGCACTTCGAGGGCGTTCGATTCCGGCAGGCGGCGGACCGGCTGTACCAGGTCGCCATGAAGGTGACGAGCACGCTGGCCATGCTGCCGCCCATGATGGAATGGCTCGGCGCGCTCGCGGTGGTCGGGGCGCTGCTGTACGGGGTCACGGAGGTCGCCAGCGGCGACGTGCAGGCGGGCGACTTCATCGCCTTCGTCGGCGCGCTCCTCATGATGTACGAACCGGTCAAGAAGCTGAGCCGCGTGAACGCCCAGGTCCAGCAGGGGATGGCCTGCGCGGAGCGCGTCTTCGAGGTGCTCGACACCCGCAGCGAGATTCAGGACCGCCCGTCCGCGCCGCCGCTGGCGCGACCGAGCCGCGACATCGTATTCGACCGCGTCTCGTTCACCTACCCCGACGGACTTGGCGAGATCGTGCTCCGCGACGTGTCGTTCCGGGCGTCGGCCGGACAGATGGTCGCCATCGTCGGGCTGAGCGGCGCCGGCAAGACGACGCTGGTCAACCTGCTGCCCCGTCTGTACGACGTCACGTCGGGCGCCGTGCGCATCGACGGGGTCGACGTCCGGGACGTGTCCCTGGCGTCGCTGCGCGCCAGCATCGGCATCGTGACGCAGGACACGGTGCTCTTCGACGACACGGTCGCCCGCAACATCGCCTACGCCGCCGCGCCGGCCGAGGCTTCGCAGGCGGAGGTCGCGGCGCGCATCGAAGCCGCCGCCCGCGCCGCGCATGCCCACGAGTTCATCGAGGCGCTCCCGGACGGCTACGGCACGCTTATCGGGGAACGGGGCCAGCGGCTGTCGGGCGGCCAGCGCCAGCGGCTCGCCATCGCGCGGGCCCTCTTCCGGAACGCGCCCATCCTCATCCTCGACGAGGCGACGTCGTCGCTCGACACGGAGTCCGAGCGCCTGGTGCAGGGCGCGCTCGCCCGCCTGCTGCTCGACCGGACGTCGTTCGTGATCGCCCACCGCCTGTCGACCGTGCGCCGGGCCGACCGGATCGTCGTGCTCGACGATGGGCACGTGCGGGAGACGGGGCGCCACGAGGAGCTGCTGGCGAAGGCGGACAGTCTCTACGCCCGGCTGTACTCCCTGCAGCTCTTCGACGCGGGCCGCCGGCAGCCCGCCGCCGCGGCGGACGCTTCCGGTCCTGCGAGGCGGGACGCATGATCACCTCGATGACCGGGTTCGCCTCGCTGACGCGGGAAGACGAGCTGGCGGCCGTCGGCGTCACCGTGCGCAGCGTCAACCACCGCTATCTCGATGTCCAGATCCGCGCCCCGCAGTCTCTCGCTCCGCTCGAGCCGGAGGTGCGAAACCGGATCCAGGGCCGCGTCGCGCGCGGGCGGGTGGAGCTGACCGTGACGCTCGCCGCCAAGGTGCGGCCGGAGGTCGACGTCGAGATCGACACCGCACTGGTGTCGGCCCTGGCCCGGGCGGCCGAGCGGCCGGAGGTGGCGGGCGCCGCCCACGCCGGATGGACGGCCGGCGAGTTGCTGCGGTTCCCGCAGGTCGTGACGCTCCGGGAGCGGCCGGCGGACCCGGAGATCGAGCGGCGCATCGGCGAGGCCGCTCTCGCCGCGGTGGACGACGCGCTCGAGGCGCTCGATCGCATGCGGACCCGGGAGGGCGGGTTCCTGCGGGCCGACCTCGACGGTCGCCGCGCGGCGCTCGCGGACCTCGTGACGCGGATCACGGCCGAGGCCGCGGCCGGCCAGACGGCCCTGCGCGAGCGGTTGTCGGAGCGCGTCGCCGAGGTGGCGGCGGAGACCGCGGCAAGCGAGGCGGCGGTGGCCCAGGAGATCGTCCGCTGGGCCGCGCGCTCGGACATTCACGAGGAGGTGGCGCGCCTCGAGGCGCACCTCGCGCACTGGTCCGTGCTGGCCGACGCCCCGGAGGCCTGCGGGCGCAAGCTCGACTTCCTGCTCCAGGAGATGAACCGGGAAGTGAACACGATCGGATCGAAGGCGGATGGCGCCGGTGTCTCGGCGCTTGTGGTCGCGGCAAAGGCGGAGCTCGAGAAGCTGCGCGAGCAGACGCAGAATGTCGAATGACGGACGGCGCCGGGGGCGCCTGCTGGTCGTGTCGGCCCCGTCCGGGACCGGCAAGACGACGCTCGTCGAGCGGCTCGTCGCCCGCGTCCCCGACCTGGTGCGGTCCCGCTCGTACACGTCGCGACCCGCCCGCCCGGGGGAATCGGACGGGGTCGACTATAATTTCGTAGGCCGCCCGCGCTTCCGTCAGATGATTGACGCGGGTGCCTTTCTCGAGTGGGCCGACGTCTTCGGCCATCTCTACGGCACCGCGGCAGCCGACACGGAACGCGAGCAGGCCGCGGGCCGCGACGTGGTCCTGGTCATCGACGTCCAGGGGGCGCGCCTGCTCGGCCGCCGCGGGGTCGCCGCCACCCGCATCTTCGTGCTGCCGCCGTCGCGCCCCGCGCTCGAGGCCCGGCTCCGCGCGCGGAGCGCCGGACGCGAAGACGAGGCGGTGGTGCTGCGGCGGCTCGAGACCGCCCGCCGCGAGGTCGCGGCCAGCGCGGACTACGACTACGTGGTGGTCAACGACGACGTGGACGACTGCGTGGATCGACTCCGGGGCATCGTCCTCGCCGAGCGCGCGCGGCTCGAGGCGATGCGGGCGTCGGCGGCGGACATCGCCGCAACGTTCGGGGCGTGAGGCACGTCGGACCGAGGCGGGGCGCGCCCCGGCGGGATCGCGACGGCAGCAAATGGCTCTGGTCGCCCTCGGGGTATGCGGCGGCATCGGCGCCTACAAGGCGGTCGAGGTTGCGCGCGGCCTCCAGCAGCGGGGCCACGACGTGGCCGCGGTGCTGACCGCGAACGCAACCCGCTTCGTCGGCCCCCTGACCTTCGAGGCGATCACGCGGCGGCCGGTCATCGGCGACCAGTTCGCTCCCGGAGTGAACGCCCAGATCGAGCACATCGCCCTGGCCACCGATCTGGACCTGCTGCTCGTCGCGCCGGCCACGGCCAACATCGTCGGCAAGCTCGCCAACGGGATCGCCGACGACTTCCTCTCGGCTCTCTACCTCGCCACCACGGCCCCGGTGCTCGTCGCGCCGGCGATGAACAGCAACATGCTCGCCCACGCGGCGGTGGCCGCGAACCTCGACCGGCTGGCCGCGCGCGGGGTGCGCTTCGTCGAGCCGGGAGCGGGCTATCTCGCCTGCGGATGGGTCGGGAAGGGCCGCCTCGCGGAACCGGCGGACATCGTCGCGGCCGCGGACGGGCTCCTCGGCGCCGGCCGTCGCCTGGCAGGCCGGCGCGTGTTGGTGACCGCGGGGCCGACGGTCGAGGATCTCGATCCCGTGCGCTACCTCGGCAACCGCTCGAGCGGCCGGATGGGGTACGCGATCGCCGCCGAGGCACTCGCGCGGGGCGCCGAGGTCGTCCTGGTGACCGGCCCGACAGCGCTCGAGCCACCGGCGGGCGCGGAGGTGGTCCGCGTCCGCGGGGCGGAGGAGATGCGGAGCGCGGTCATGGCGCGCGTCGCAGGCGACGGAGACGGCCTGGACCTCGTGGCCATGGTGGCCGCGGTAGCGGACTACACGCCGGCCGGCGGGGCGCGGGAGGCGAAGCTGCTGCGGGACCGGGACGAGCTGGTCCTCACCCTGCGGCGCACTCCCGACATCCTGGGCGCGCTGGGGCGCTGGCGCGCAGGCCGCCCGCGGCCCGTTCTGGTCGGCTTCGCGGCGGAGGTGGGCGATCCGGTGGCGCGCGCGCGGGAGAAGCTCCGGCGCAAGCAGGTCGACCTCGTCGTCGCCAACGACGTCTCGCGGCCCGGGGCCGGGTTCGGCAGCGACACGAACATCGCCACCCTGATCTCGGAGGCGGAGGCGGAGGAGGTCCCGCTCGGGTCCAAGCGCGAGCTCGCGCGCGTCCTCCTGGACCGGATCGAGCCCCGCCTCGGGGAGGCGGATACCGGTGCGGGGGAGGCGAAGTGACGGACCGCGAGCAGCTCGAGGCGCATCTCCAGGCGCATCTCGAGTTCTTCCGCGAGCTCGGGGTCGAGGGCGTCAGCCGCGATCCGGTGTGGCGGCGCCGCGCCGGCGACGTTGCAGCCGACGTGGGCGCGGCCGGCGCGACGGCCCCCGCTGGGGCGGAGGCCGATGCGGCAGAGGCCTCCGAGCCCGCGGCGGGCGCTTCGCCGCCCGCCGGACCTGCGCCGCCCGCCGATGTGCCGCCGCCCGCCGGATCTGCGCCGCCCGCCGATGTGCCGCCGCCCGCCGGACCTGCGTCGGCCGCCGGTGTGCCGGCGTCCTCCGAGATGGCGCCGCCGTCCGCCGACGTCGTGCCGCCGCTCGCGTCGGGCGCCGTGGCGTTGTCGATGTTCGATCGGGTGGAGGCTCCGGCGGATGGCTCGCCGCCGGAGCGGCTGGCGCAGGTACGGGAGCAGCTCGGCCCGTGCACGCGGTGCAAGCTGCACTCCGGCCGGACGACGCTGGTCTTCGGCGTCGGGAACCCGGACGCCGACCTGATGTTCGTCGGCGAGGCGCCCGGACGGGACGAGGATCGGGAGGGGATTCCCTTCGTGGGCCGGGCCGGCCAGTTGCTTACGCGGATCATCGAGGCCATCGATCTGCGGCGCGACGACGTCTACATCGCGAACGTCATCAAGTGCCGCCCTCCCGACAATCGGAACCCGGAGCCGGACGAGGTGCAGACTTGCGAGCCGTACCTCTTCGCCCAGATCGACTGCATCCGGCCGCGCGTGATCGTCGCCCTCGGCTCGTTCGCGGCCCGCACGCTGCTGCGCGACGAACGCACTTCCATCACGAGGGTGCGGGGCAAGGTGTTCGCCTTCCGGGGCGCGCAGCTCATCCCCACGTTCCACCCGGCGTTCCTCCTGCGGAGCCCGGATCGCAAGCGGGAGGTCTGGGAGGACATGAAGCTCGTCAGGTCGCTCTTGCGCGCGGGCTGAGCCGCATGGCCCGCCACGTTTCGGTCGCCGTGCCGGTGCCTTTCCTCCCCGCCCTGACCTACCGCGTTCCCGACGACATGCCGCGGCCTCCGGCCGGAGGCCGGGTGGCGGTCCCGCTCGGGAACCGCGTGGTCACCGGCTGCGTGATCGGCGAAGCCGTCCCCGAAGGGATCGGCGCGTCGCCCGATGCGGCCATCCGGGACGTGGCGTCGTGCCTCGACCGCGAGGCCCTGCTGCCGCCGCCGGTCCTGGAGCTGGCGCTCTGGGTGGCCGAGTACTATGCCTGCGGTCCGGGAGAGACGATCGCGGCGGCCCTCCCGCCGCTGGCGCTCTCGGCGGCCGCCCGCCGCGGGCCGCGATTCAGGACGGAGCGGGTGGCGTCGGCGACACCGCTCGGCCGCGACGCGGCCCGCTCGGACCGCCCGCCGCTCGGCCGCCGGCAGCGCGAGGCGCTGGCCGCCCTGGCGGAAGCCGACGGCCTTGGCCTGCCGGCCCTGGGCCGGCGGGGCATCGGCGCGGCGACGCTGGTGCGCCTGGAGCGGCGGGGCCTCGTCACGCTGGCGACGCGTCGCGTGGATCGGGAGCCCCCGGAGGGTCGAGCCTCCGGAGCCGCGTCGCCGGGGGGCGCCCCTGCTCTCGAGCCGACCGCCGATCAGGGCCGGGCACTCGCCGCGCTCCGGCCGCTGGCGGCGGCCGGGCGGTTCCGGGCGGCGCTGCTGCACGGGGTCACCGGGAGCGGCAAGACGGAGGTCTACCTGCGGCTGGCCCGCGACGTCTGCGCCGCCGGCCGGCGCGTCCTGGTGCTGGTGCCCGAGATCGCGTTGACGCCCGCCGCGGCGTCCACCTTCCGCCGCGCCCTCGGCGAGCGGGTCACGGTGCAGCACAGCGGGCTGTCGGACGGTGAGCGCCACGATCAGTGGCACCGCATCCGGCGCGGCGAGGTGGACGTCGTCGTCGGCACGCGGTCCGCCGTCTTCGCTCCTCTCGCGTCGCTCGGCCTGATCGTCGTCGACGAGGAGCACGACGCGTCGTACAAGCAGGACGAGAGCCCGCGCTACCACGCGCGGGACGTCGCCGTGGTGCGGGCGAGGCAGGCCGGCGCGCTCGTCGTCCTGGGCTCGGCCACCCCCTCGATGGAGACCTACCACAACGCGCGATCGGGGCGCTACGCGTGCGTCGTGATGGGGACGCGCGTCCACGAGCGCCCGCTCGCTGCCGTACGGGTGGTGGACATGCGGCCGGAGGTGGCGGCCGAGGGGCCGGACGTCGTGCTCAGCCGCGCCCTGCGGGACGCGCTCGCGGAGACGCTTGCGCGCGGAGAGCAGGCGCTGCTCCTGCTGAACCGCCGCGGGTTCGCCTCGGCGCTCCTGTGCCGCCAGTGCGGGCGGACGCTGGAGTGCCCGAACTGCAGCGTGTCGCTCACCGTGCACCGCGCCGCCGGGCGGGCCCGCTGCCACTACTGCAACCACGGCGTGGCCCGGCCGCGCACCTGCGGCCACTGCGCCGGGCCCTTCCTCGAGACGGTCGGCTTCGGGACGGAGCGCGTCGAGACCGAGGTGGCCGAGCGCTTCCCGGGCGCGTCCGTCGCCCGCATCGACCGCGACACCGTCCGCCGCCGCGGCGCCGCGGCGGCGCTCCTCGACCGCTTCGCGCGGGGCGAGGTCGACGTCCTCATCGGGACGCAGATGATCGCCAAGGGCCACGACTTTCCGAACGTGACCCTCGTCGGCGTGATATCCGCCGACGTCGGGCTGGCCCTGGCGGACTTCCGGGCCTCGGAGCGCACGTTCCAGCTCCTGACGCAGGTGGCGGGCCGCGCCGGCCGCGGCGACCGGCCGGGCGAAGCGGTCGTCCAGTCGTTCCATCCCGAGCACTACAGCGTCGGCTACGCGTGCCTCCAGACCTACGAGCCGTTCTTCGACGCCGAGCTCCGCTACCGCCGCCAGCTGCGCTATCCGCCCGCGGTGGCCATGGTCAACGCCGTGGTGCGCGGGCGCTCGCTGCAGGGGGCGATGGCCGATGCCGGCGGGCTCGCGAGCCTGCTTCGCGGCCGGCCGGGATTCGACGTGCTCGGCCCGGCGCCGGCGCCGATGGTGCGCCTGCGCGGGCAGCACCGCGCGCAGTTGTTCCTGAAGGGTGCGCACCGGCGCCCGATGCGCGACGCGCTCCTGGCCGCCCTGCGCGCGCGGCCGGACCTGCGGCGGCGGGTGACCGTGGACGTCGATCCCCTGAGCGTCCGGTAGGAGCCTGCGCCGCAGGCCGGCGATGCGGCACGCCGCGCCCGCGCAGACTCCCGACGCGCCCGTGAGGGCACGCCAGTTTCAGGGCATCAGGCCGGCGGGGCGCCGGTGCTGATGACGATCGGGGTGGGAGTGAAGCACAGGGCGAAGATCACCGCGGTCCCGAGCGCCGCCAGCCGGCGCGGCCGGTCGAGGGGGACGGCGTCGTCGAGCGTACGGGGATGGCGCGGCCCGAAGGCCAGGAGCGTCGCCAGCAGCAGCACCGTCCACGGGATCCAGGCCAGCGAGAAGACGCTCAGTACGGCCAGCAGCGCGATCCCGCCGACGGTGACCGCGGTGGATCGAGAGCCGAGCGCCGCGTAGGAGATGTGCCCGCCGTCGAGCTGGCCGATCGGGAAGAGGTTGAGGGCTGTTGCCAGCAGCCCGAACCACGCCGCGAATCCCATCGGATGGAGGTTGAGCGTGTGGCCGGGCGGCACGTCGCCCAGGATGCTCCACGCCGCCGCCTGGAACAGGAGCGGCTCGCCCAGGTAGATCAGGGTCGCCTCGTCCAGCGCCGGCTGCGCGGGGGTCACCCGCGACAGGGAGAGCCCGGCGAAGAGCGCGGGCACCGCCACGACGAAGCCCGCGATCGGTCCCGCGGCCCCGATGTCGAACAGCATCGGTTTGGTCGGAATCCGCTGCCGGATGCGAATGAAGGCCCCGAACGTGCCGGTGATGGCGGGCGCCGGCAGGAAGTACGGCACCGACGCGTCGATTCCGTAGTAGCGGCAGGCGCAGTAGTGGCCCATCTCGTGGGTTCCCAGGATCGCCAGGATCGTCACGCTGTACCACGCGCCGTGCAGCCAGGAGGCGGGCTCCGAGGCCCCGGCGGCGCCGCCGACGAACGCCGCGTACATGCCGTAGCCGAAGTAGGTCGTCGTGAGGACCGTGGCCGCGAACAGGGCGAACGGAACCCAGCGCCGCCGCCGCGGGCGGGGGCGGTAGGGGGCCGGGAAGCCGCCGCTCTCGGCCGGGAGCCGTCCGAACGGGGCGGGTCGCCACCCGGCCGCGGGGGCGACGGCACGGTCCGATGGATCAGGGGACACGAGGGGGCGCCAGCGGCTATCCTCCGATGTTCTGGAGGTCCTTGCCCGGCTTGAAGCGGATGGTCCGTCCGGGTGGAATGCGGACCTCCTTGCCGGTGCGGGGATTGCGGCCGATGCCGCGCTTGCGGGGCTTGACCTGGAAGACGCCGAACCCGCGCAGCTCGATGCGCTCACCGCGGCGCATCGACATGCGCATGGCTTCGAAGACGGCGTCGACGGCCAGCTCGGACTTCACCTTGGTGATGTCGGCGACCCGGGAAACCTCGTTGACGATGTCGACCTTGATCATGTCGGGTGCGTGTCTTCACGTGTATAACTATCATAGATACCATAACTTACGGCTGTCAAGGGCGGCGGGGGCGGAAGTCCGCGGAGCGCATGGGCAGGCAACCGGATCGTGAGGCCCGCGTCGTGCTGGCCGGGCGCCCGAACGTCGGCAAGTCGACGCTCTTCAACCGCATCTCCGGCGCGCGCCGCGCGATCGTGACCCCGACGCCGGGAACGACGCGCGACGTGCTGCGCCACGCGGCGGAATGGCTGGGGGCGGAGTTCGAGCTGGTCGACACGGGCGGCGTGTACGGAGCCAGCGCCGACCCCCTCCAGAAGGCCGTGGCCGTTCAGGGCGCCGCGGCGCTCGACGCGGCTTCGGTCATCGTGCTGGTGACCGACGGGCGGGACGGCGTCGTCCCCGCCGACGAGCAGGTCGCGGCGCACGTCCGCCGCACGGGGCGTCCCGTGGTTCTCGCGGTCAACAAGATCGACGACCGCCGGGCCGAGGCGCGCGTCGAGGAGTTCCACCGCCTCGCCGTGTCGCCGGTCGTGCCGATCGCGGCCGAGCATGGCCTCGGCGTCGGCGATCTGCTGGACGCCGTCGTGGCGCGGCTGCCGCGCGGGCGCGGTGCGCGGGCGGTGGAGGCGGACGCGGCCCCGGCGCGGGGGACGGCCGACCTCGCGGTCGCCATCATCGGGCGGCCGAACGTCGGCAAGTCGTCGCTGGTCAACCTCCTGTTGCGGGAGGAGCGCGTGCTCGTCAGCGAGGTCGCGGGGACGACGCGCGACACCGTCGACGCGCGCTTCACCTGGCACGGACGGGGGCTGCGGCTCGTCGACACGGCCGGGATGCGGCGGCCCGGACGGGTGGCGCGGTCGGGGCGCATCGAGTCGGTCAGCCTCGTCATGGCGCGCCGGGCGGTGGCCGAGGCCGACGTGGCGGTGCTGGTCGTCGACGCCGCCGAGGGAGTCGCCAGGCAGGACGCGGCGATCGCTGGCGAGGCGGAGCAGGCCGGCTGCGGGATCGTCATCGCCGCGAACAAGTGGGACCTTGTCAAGGACCGCGGTCCGAACTACGCCAAGCAGTTCGACGGGGAGGTGCGCGCGGCACTCCGGTTCGCCGAGTTCGCGCCCCTCCTGCACATCTCGGCCCGGACGGGGGAGCGCGCCCCGAAGCTCGTCGCGCGGGTCGTCGAGGTGGCGGCGGCGCGCGCGCGCCACGTGGCGACGGGCGAGCTCAACCGCTTCGTCGAGCGGGTGACGCGCCGCCACCCGCCGGTGAGTCCGGACCGCCGCAACGTGCGCATCAAGTACGCCGCGCAGGTCGGCGCGCGGCCTCCGACGTTCGTCTTCTTCACGAACGTGGCGACGCGCTTTCACTTCTCCTACGAGCGCTACCTGCGCAACCGCCTGCGCGAGTCGTTCGGCTTCGAGGGGTCGCCGATCCGCCTCCGGGTGCGCGCGGGGCGCGATTCGAGGGAGGGCGGGGGCCGTCGATGACGCCGGCCGGGCGATGTATACTGCGCGGTCGATAGCGCCCGTCGAAGGCCATGACGACCGGGACTCCCCAACGTTCCGTCTTCAAGGCGTCGGAAGTCTGCTCGATAGCCGGCGTGAAGCCCTTCGTCCTGCGGTCCTGGCAGACGGAGTTCCCGGAGCTCGGGACGCGCCAGGGCCGGTCGCGCGTCTACCGGCAGGTGGACGTCGATCTCGTGCTCGAGATCAAGCGTCTGCTGTACGAGGAAGGGCTGACGCTCGGGGCGGCCCGGCGCCAGATCGATAGCAACGGCGCTCCCGTCAGCCGCGATGACGCCCCCGCGGCGGTAACGGCCCCGGTCCTGGACGAGCCCCTGGCGCCGGAGGCGCGCGCTCTCGTACGAGAGCGTATAATCGACGTGAAGCGGGGCCTCGAGGATCTTCTCGGCCTCCTGTCGGACGACGAGGGGACTGCTTCGGCGGCTCGCCGGCCGGGCGGCGCCGCGCGAGGCCGCCCCCGGCGTCGCACCGGCGCTCCGGCACGGTAGGGTCGTTGCGCGCTTCGGTTCGGGATGTGGCGCAGTCTGGTAGCGCACCTGACTGGGGGTCAGGGGGTCGCTGGTTCAAATCCAGTCATCC
>JAPOYG010000240.1:13264-14325 GCA_026706755.1 Acidobacteriota bacterium | reverse complement strand
TGCTGCCCGCCGCGGCGTACCTGGAGCGGGTCTACGAGGTGCAGGGCGCGGAGGCGTACTACCGGCTGCCGACGCTGCTCTGGTTGTGGCCGGGCGACGCGCTCCTCCTGGGGCTCTGCTGGGCGGGCATCGCACTGTCGGCGGCCGCCGTCGCGGGCATCGCGCCGATCGCCACCTTCGCCGCGCTCTGGCTCTGCTATCTCTCCCTGACGGTCGCGGGCCAGGACTTCCTCTCGTTCCAGTGGGACGTGCTGCTGCTCGAGGCCGGCCTCCTCGCCGTCGTGTACGCCCCGCCGGGCTGGCGCATCGCTCTCGGATCGGCTCCCGAGCCCGGCGCCGCGGCGCGGTGGCTGGTGTGGGGGCTCGCCTTCAAGCTGACCTTCCTCTCCGGCATCACCAAGCTGCTGAGTGGCGACGAGGCCTGGTGGGGGCTCACGGCGCTCCGCTACCACTACGAGACGCAGCCCATCCCGACGTGGCTGGGTTGGTACGCGCACCAGGCGCCCGCATGGATCGCGACGCTCTCGACCGCCGTGATGTTCTCCATCGAGCTCGCGGCCGCCTTCGTCATCCTGCTGCCGCCCCGATTCCGGCGGGTCCGCCTGACCGGCTTCGCGCTCCTCTGCCTGCTGCAGGCGCTGATCGCCCTGACCGGCAACTACGGCTTCTTCAATCTGCTGACGGTGGTGCTCTACCTGTCGCTGCTCGACGATGCGACCCTCGGGCGCGTTCTACCCGATTCGGGCACACATCGGTCCAAGCCGGCCCCCGCGCGGGGAGACTCGCTCGGGCGTCGCGCGGCGCCGTCGCGCTGGCGGCGAGCGGCGGTCGGGGTCCTGGCGACGGTCCTGGCGACCCTGAGTGCCTACACCCTCGTGCGCGAGATCCGCCGGCCCGATCCGATGCCGGAATGGTCGGCAGAGCTGTTCGGGTGGGTCGCGCCCTTCCGCTCGGTGAACGGCTACGGGCTGTTCCGGACGATGACCGTCGAGCGTCCCGAGATCGTCGTCGAGGGAAGCGCCGACGGCATCACGTGGACCGAGTACCCCTTCCGGTGGAAG
>JAPOYG010000240.1:0-13000 GCA_026706755.1 Acidobacteriota bacterium | reverse complement strand
TGGTGGCGGAGGGAGCTGATCGCCTATCTCACCGAGCCGATCACGCGGGACGACCTCCGATAGCGAGCGTGCTCGCAGGGCTGACCGCCGTCACTCGGGCCCACCCAAGGGGCTCGCTGGCCGAACGGACTCCGTGGCGCCACCAGCTTCGGAGAAGGGGAGCGTGCAAGCCGACGAAGGGCGACGCGCTCGCAGAGCGATCTTCGTTGCGCTGGCCCACGGGCGGTGCGCCTTGCGACCACTCTGCGGGTGCCGCTGGCCCCCGATCCGCAGCCCGCCGACGGTTCCCGCCGTCGTCAGGACTCGGATCCCACGCGGAACTTCTGCCGGCTGGCGATGTCGGCCAGCGCGGCCCGCGCGTGCTGCGCGGTCTCCGGGTGGGGGTCGCAGTCGAAGACGGCCACCAGGTGCTGGTAGGCGGCCGCCGGCTGCCGCTGGGCGTGGAGCTGCACGAGGCCGGCGCCGAGGTGCGCCTCGGCCGCGTAGGGCCCGAGCGGGTAGTCCCGGAGGTGTCGCTGGTAGACGACGAGCGCCGCCCCGGGATGCCCGTGGTTGGCGAGCCAGTTGCTCAGCGTGATCGAGTCGTCCGCCGCCAGCGCCCGCCGGCTCAGCTCGGACGGCACCCGGAAGTACGCGTCGGCGGCCTCGTCGTAGCGGCCGCCGCTCATCAGGTGCGCGATCTTCTCCCGGGCGGCGGCCACGGAATCGGCCGCTACCCCGGCCGGCGCGCGCCGATACTCCTGCGGACCGACCCGCACCCCGCGCCGCTCGGCCCACCATGCCGAACCGAGGCCGGCCAGGAAGCCGCCGATGTGGGCGCCGTAGGCGACGCCCCCTCCCTCCTCGATGCCGCGGCTGGCCAGGAACGGGAACAGGTTCTGGACGATGAGGTAGATCCCGAGCACCAGCCGCGCCGGCGCGTAGAAGATGTGCATGAGCGGGAACATCACCAGCAGCCGCACGCGATTCCGCGGGAACCAGATGAAGTAGTAGCCGAGCACGCCGGAGATGGCTCCGGAAGCGCCCACGACCGGCACGACCGAGCGCGCGTCGAGGACGGAGTGCACCAGCGTGGCGGCCAGCCCCGTCGCCAGGTAGGCAAGGAGGAACCGCACGGGGCCGAGCCGGTGCTCGACGTTGTCGCCGTAGATCCAGAGGAAGAGCATGTTCCCCGCCAGGTGCATCAGGCCCCCGTGGAGGAACATCGACGTGAAGAGCGCCGTGAGCTCCGGCTCCGCGGGACGATAGCCGAAGCGGAAGACGACCAGGTCGTACGCCGAGATCTGCTGCAGGAAGTCGTCCAGGGACATGCGCGACAGGTAGCGGGCGAAGAGCTGGACGTACTCCAGCACGCGCGGGTCGTCGAAGTCCGGCCGGACCGCGCTGAGGGGCAGCGTCACGAAGCAGTACACGGCCACGTTGACGCCGATCAGGCCGTAGGTGACGACGGGGGCGCCGCGGGGGTTCGGCTCGTCGCCCAGTGGCAGGAACATGGGTTGCAGAACGGCGCCCGCCCGCGCACGGCGGCGGGCGGAAACGGCGCCGCCACGGCTCCTCAATCTTACACGGCGCCCCGGCCCGGGCTGTCGTCGCTCGCGGCCGCCAGCGTTTCCAGGCGGCGCGCGATCTCGTCGCGGACCTCCCGGAAGCGCTGCCGGCGCTCCTCCTCGCCCCCCGCCGCCCCCGCCGGGTCCGGAAGGGGCCAGTGCAGGCGGCGCGCAGCGCCCAGGAACGCGGGACAGACCTCGTCCGCGCAGAGGGTGACGACCGTGCCGACCCGGCCCGGATCGACGGCGTCGACGCCGGTCGACTCGTGGCCCGCGATGTCGATGCCGATCTCGGCCATCACCGCGACCGCGAGGGGATTGACGCGCGACGGCTGCGACCCCGCGCTCTCGACGAGGACGCCCGAACCGAAGCGGGCCCGCGCCAGCCCCTCCGCCATCTGGCTGCGTGCCGAGTTGGCGACGCAGAGGAACAGGATGCTCTTCATCCGCGTGGGACTCCCGGCGGCCCGCGCGCCGGCCCGCCTGCGTGCGTGCGTGCGTGCATCGTAACTCGCCTCGGCGCCCCCCCGGGTCTTGCGCGCCGGCGCGGCCCGGTCCATCATGGGCGCTGGAGGCAAGAACCCATGCGCTTGCCAGCTCTCGCCGGACCGCTCGTCGTCGCCGCGGCGCTCGCGCTCGCTCCGGCCGCCTCGCCGGCGCGGGCCCAATCGGGAGACACCTGGACGCCGCCACGAACGGCGGACGGGCAGCCCGACATCCAGGGCGTCTGGACCAACTTCGACCCGACGCCGTTCGAGGCCCCCGACGAGGCGGACATCGAGCGGCTGGCCCCGCTGGCGCGGTGGTTCCCCGGCACGAACCAGCCGCCGCGGATGCCGCCCCCGGAGCCCCGGCCCCGGCGGGAGGTGAGCGGCTTCGCCGACGGACCCGGCAGCGCCCCCCGCAACGCGCGGCGCCGGTCGATGGTCGTCGACCCACCCAACGGGCGCATCCCGGTGCGGGACGAGGCGCGCGCCCGCCGCGACTACAACCTGATTCACCTGACCGACTCCTACCTGAACCATACGCCGTGGGAGAGGTGCATCACGCGCGGCGTGCCGGGCGGCATCTTCCCGCCCGGATACGGGGCCGGCTACCGCATCCTGCAGACGCCGGGCCACGTGGTCATCCAGTACGAGATGATCCACGAGGCGCGCATCATCCCCCTCGACGGCAGCCCGCACGTGCCGTCCGGCGTCCGCCTGTGGAACGGCGACTCGCGCGGCCGCTGGGAGGGCAACACCCTGGTGGTCGAGGTGACCAACTACAACGACAGGGGCGCCATCGCCACCAACATCGCGACGCGCGGCGCCCGCGGCCTGCCGCGGACGGAGTCGCTCCACGTCGTCGAGCGGTTCACGTTCCGGGACGCCAACACCATCGACTACGAGGTCACGATCACCGATCCGGACATCTACACGAGCCCGTGGCGGGTCGCCATGCCCCTCAACAAGGACGCAACCTACGACCTGTTCGAGTACGCGTGCCACGAGGGCAACTACGGCCTCGCCAACAGCCTGAGCGCCGGGCGCGCCGAAGACCGGGAGGCGGCCGAGGCTGCGGCAGCCGGAGCGAGGTAGGACGGAAAGGCAGGGAAGTAGCGATGCGGACTCGACCACGCGCCGTCGTTGACGCCGTCGCCTTCGCGGCCGTCGCCGCGGTCGCACTCGGCCTGCTGCTGGCGCCGGGCGCCGCGGCGGGACAGGCCCCGGCCGGTCAGACCTCGGCCGACGGCTGGACGCCGCCACGGACTCCGTGGGGGCATCCCGACCTCCAGGGCGCCTACACGAACAAGACCATCACTCCCATCGAACGGCCCGCGGACCGGGCCGCGCAGGAGTTCCTGACCGCCGAGGAGGCAGCCACGCTGGAGCGGGAGGTCGTCGAGCGGAACCAGGAGCTGCTGGACCGTCCGGCGCAGCGGACGGAGGCGACGGGGAGCGTGGACGTCGGCGTCGACGGGGCGCCCGGCTTCTACAACAACTTCTGGCTGGACCGGGGCACGACGTCGACGGGGCGGACATCCATCCTCGTCGATCCGCCCGACGGGCGGGTGCCGCCCCTGACGCCGGAAGCGCAGCGCCGCGAGGATGCCCGCGCCGCCGCGCGGGGGATGCGAGGCCCCGCCGACACCTGGACCGACATGGACCTCAACGACCGCTGCATGCTCTGGTCGGTGGGTCCGCCCATGTTCCCGACCGGCTACAACAACAACTACCTCTTCCTGCAGACGCCCGACCACGTCGTGATCCACGTCGAGATGATCCACGACACGCGGATCATCCCGCTCGACGGCCGGGCGCGGATCGGGCCGCAGGTCCCGCAGTGGCTGGGCCAGATGCGCGGGCGCTGGGAGGGCGATACCCTCGTCGTCGAGACCACGAACCTCGCCACGACCGAGGAGGGCTCCGCGTTCGGCAACGACCCGGTCCGCATCCGGGCCGCCACCGGCGGTGACGGCGGCGGCATCCGCATCGTGGAGCGCTTCACGCGCGTCGCCGAGGACACGATCCGCTACGAGTTCACGGTCGAGGATCCGTCGCGCTGGACGCGGCCCTGGTCGGGCGAGCTCCCGATGCGAACGGCGGACGGGCCGCTCTTCGAGTACGCCTGCCACGAGGGGAACTACAGCATCGCCAACGTCCTGAGCGGCGAGCGCGCGAGGGAACGCGAGGCGGCAGCCGAGACGGGAGGCTCCAGATGATCACTCTTCGCACGAGCCGGCGTCGGACCGGGATGGTGGTGGCGGCGGCGCTCTCGTCGCTGGTGGCGCTGGCGCCGGCCGCGGCCAGCGGGCAGGAGACGCTGCGCACGGCGTGGGGCGATCCGGATCTGCAGGGCGTGTGGACCGGCTCGACCCTGACCCCGCTGGAACGGCCGGCGAACCTCGCGGGACAGGAGTACCTGACGGAGGAGGAAGCGGCTGCGCTGGAGCTCCGGGCGGACGAGTCGCGCTTCGTCGAGCGGACGCCGCGCGAGGGCGACCCCGGCACCTACAACCAGATCTGGTTCGACCCGGGTCTGCGCACCGTCCCCGACCGCCGGACGGCGCTCATCGTCGATCCGCCCGACGCGCGCGTGCCCTACACGGCGGAGATGCGGGAGCGGGAGCGGCTGCAGGTCGCGTACCGCGTCAACGGAGCCCGCAACTCGTGGGTCGACGTCGACACCGGGGAGCGCTGCATCGGCGACGGCGTGCCGATGTTCTGGCTCGGCTACAACCCGAACCACCAGTTCCTGCAGACCCCGGACCACGTCGTGATCGTGCACGAGATGTTCCGCGAGCGGCGCATCATCCCGCTCGACGCGGACGGCCCGCGGCGCGGCATCCACCAGTGGAACGGCCAGACCCGCGGCCACTGGGAAGGCGACACCCTGGTCGTCGAGTCGACGCACTTCGCCGACGGCACGAGCGACCGGTGGGCGGCGACGTGGCGCATGCCGACCGAGACGATGCACCTCGTCGAGCGCTTCCGGCGCGTCGACGCGGACACCCTCGAGTACGAGTTCACGCTGACCGACCCCGCCAAGTTCACGCGCCCCTGGACGGTCCGGCTGCCGCTCACGACCAACCAGGCGTCGCGCGGGGTGACCGAAGGCCCGCTCTACGAGTACGCGTGCCACGAGGGGAACTACAGCATCGTCAACGTGCTGAGCGGCGCGCGCGCCGAGGAGCGCGACGCGGACGCCGGAGGCGGGTCCCACTGAGGCCGGGGAACCTGACGCTTGCGCGCCGGGGGCCTGCGACGACCACGCGGCGCGGGCCAGGTTCGGGGACGGAAACGACGATGGGCCGGCGCTCCCCGAGGGAACGTCGGCCCATCGTCCGTACAGACGGTTCGCGTCCGCGCCGCTGGGCCGGCACGCCGGTCCGACGCCGAGCCACGGCGCGCGGCCGGCCCCGTCCGGGCGCCGGAGTTGCCGCTACCGGAGGTCGCGGTAGAAGGTCCGGAGGTCCTCGACGAAGAGTTCCGGCTGCTCGAACGCCGCGAAGTGTCCGCCGCGCGGCATCTCGGTCCAGTGCGTGAGGTTGAACTGCCGTTCCACCCACGCCCGGGGCGGGAGGATGAGCTCCTCGGGGAAGAGCGCCACGCCGGTCGGGACCTCGACGCGCCCCTCCGGCATGACGATCAGCCCCGCCGCCGACTGGCGTGACGACTCGTAGTAGAGCCGCGCCGCGGAGGTGGCGGTGCCCGTCACCCAGTAGAGCATGATGTTGGTGAGCAACTGGTCCTTCGTGAAGATCGTCTCGGGGTTGCCGCTGCAGTCGCACCAGCTCTGGAACTTCTCGACGATCCACCCCGCCAGACCCGCCGGCGAGTCGTTGAGGCCGTAGCCGAGCGTCTGGGGCTTCGTGCCCTGGATGGCGGCGTAGGCGAACCCGTCGCCCAGCTCCGCCTGCCGCGCCTGCATCCGGGCCAGCTCTTCCGGAGTTGCTCCGCCCGTCGGGTCGTCCGAATCGGCGGGCGGTCCGGCGAAGACCATGTTCAGGTGCAGGCCCGCCACGTGCTGCGGGTGCCTGGCGGCGATCCAGGTGCTGACGGCGGCGCCCCAGTCACCCCCCTGCGCGCCGTAGCGCTCGTAGCCGAGGCGCGCCATCAACTGCGCGTTGATGTCCGCGATCTGCTGCGGCCCCATGCCCGGCACGCGCGGCTTGTCCGAGAAGCCGTAGCCGGGCATCGACGGGGCCACGACGTGGAACGCGTCCGCGGCGTCCCCGCCGTGCGCAACCGGTCGGTCAGCGGCCCGATCGCCTCCAGGAACTCGACGACGGATCCCGGCCAGCCGTGCGTGATGACGATCGGCAGCGCGTCCGGCTCCGGCGAGCGCTGGTGGATGAAGTGGATGTCGAGGCCGTCGATGCGCGTCTTGTAGTGGTCGAGGGCGTTCAGTCGCCGCTCCTGCTCGCGCCAGTCGTACTCGTCCCGCCAGTATTCGACGAGCTGCCGCAGGTAGGCGATGTCCGTCCCGTAGACCCAGGGGTCGCCCACCTGGTCCGGGAACCGTGTCGCGGCCAGCCGGACGCGGAGGTCAGCGAGCACTGCGTCCGGCACCGAGACCTCGAACGGCCGGATCTCGTCCACTTCCTCGCCCTGTCCGGCGGCCGGCGCCGCCTCGGGCTGCGCCCCGAACGCCACCGCCAGCCCCACGCCCACCAGCGCGCACGCGAGCGCCCCACCAACGTATCGATTCCTCATCTTCTCCCCTTCGCTGAACGCCCGCTCCGGGATGGCCCGGTCGAGCCGCCGGGCGACGCGCCGGATTATCCCACGTCGCCGGCGGCCCAGAGCAGATGCGCAGATGCCCCAGATGCCCAGATGCCCATGCTCGGAACCACCGCCCATGGCGAGTCGTCCGCGCCAGCTATCGGGCATCCGGCAGCGGCCTGTCAGACCCGCTGGCGGATCGGGACGAGCACCGCCACCCAGTAGACCGGCTCGCTCGTCGGGTTCCGCCACGCGTGCATCGTGTTGCGCTGGATCACGACGTCGCCGGGATGCACCGTCACCTCTTCGTTGTCGAGCACCAGCACCAGCTCGCCGCCGAGCAGCACGTTCATGTCGACGGTCTCCGTCCGGTGCCACCCGAGGGGCGCGTCCGGCGGCGTCGGCGGCAGGGTCACGAAGTGGAAGTTGGCGCCCCCCACGGCCGGTTCGAGCTGCGGCGAGTCGGTAGGCAGGAGCTCGCGCGGAACCGGCTCCGGCCCCGCCCCGAACGGATCGTCGCCGGTCGTCCGGAACACGTTCGGGAAGCTCCCCGAGACCCGTTCGTCGCTGACGACGTACGACCTGCCCTCCGCGTCGTGGCCGGTGACGATGCACCGCATGCCGACCGGGAGCTGGATCCCGGGCGACGAGGCCCCCGCGGACTGCGCGTGGACGGCACCGGACACGCCGGGCCCCGCCGCGCCGAGGAGCGCCCCGGCCGCGGCCGCGCCGAGCGTGCGGCCGATCATCGTGCGCCGGTCCAATTCGGGCGCAGCCTGCGAAGCCTCCGCGCGCAACTCCGTGGCCAACGCCGCCTCCCGGAACGACGCCCCCGCGATCGGCGCGGGCAGGAGCGCCGGCCTCGGAGATTCCCTGCGTTTCGACATGATGACTCCTTCTCGCGGGCTTCGGCCGGCTCCCTGCCGGCGGGCCATGACGGTATCGGGGGCGCCGGCGGTTCGTGCACCCGTCCGTTGCGCCCGGTTGTCACACGCGGGCCGGGGCCGTGGTCAGCATCGCCTCGAGCTTCTCTCGCAGGGCATCGGGAATCGGCGCCGTCTTGCCGGTCGCGTAGTCGAACACCGCCTGGACGGACCGGCCCCGCGCCGCGAGCGCGTCGTCCCGCACGCGGTGGGCATCGAACTGGCTGGTGAAGCTGCGGCGGCCGATCCCGACGACGGAAGCGCGGATCTCGACCTCGTCACCGAAGACGAGCTGCGCCTTGTAGTCGCAGGAGGTGTGCGCCAGGATGAGGCTGACCCCTGCCTCGTCGAGGGCGCGGCGCCATCCGAGCGTCTCGCCCATCACGATGCGCGCCTGCTCGAAGTAGGTCAGGTAGACGGCGTTGTTGACGTGCCGGAACGAATCGCAGTCGCGGAACCGCACCTCTATGCGGTGAGAGAAGACCGGGGGCACGCGGCATTGTACCGCGCCTCCCGCCACGGAACGCTCAGTCCAGGGCGCCGACCTCGCGGTAGAGGGCCGCCGAGGCGATGATGCCGTGGTGGAAGTTGCCGAGGTCCAGCTTCTCGTTCGGGGCGTGCGCGTTCTCGTCCGGCAGCCCGACCCCGAAGAGCACCGCCGGCAGGCCGAGCACCTCCTGAAACGTCGCCACGACGGGGATCGACCCTCCCTCCCGGTTGAACACCGGCGTGCGCCCGAAGCCCCGCTCGATGGCGCGCCCGGCGGCCTGCACGAACCGGTTGTCGAAGGCGGTCATCCACGGCCGGCCGGCGTGCATGCGCTGCACCTCGACCGCGACCGACTTCGGCGCGACCTTCCGGAGGTGGGCCTCGAACAGATCGGCGACCTTCACCGGATCCTGATCGGGGACGAGGCGCATGCTCACCTTGGCCATCGCCACGGCCGGAATGACGGTCTTGGCGCCGTCGCCCGTGAACCCGGAGAGCAGCCCGTTGACCTCGAACGTCGGGCGCCCCCAGAGGCGCTCCAGCGTGGTGTAGCCGGTCTCGCCCGCGAGCTTCGGGGCTCCGATCTCGCGCCGGTAGCGCCGCTCGTCGAACGGCAGCTTCGCGAACTCCGCCCGCTCCGCGTCGGTGAGCGGACGCACGTCGTCGTAGAAGCCGGGGATCCGGACGCGGCCGCTGCGGTCCTTCATCTGGTTGAGGATCTGCGCGAGGACGAACGCCGGGTTGGCCACCGCGCCTCCGAACGAGCCGGAGTGCAGATCGGTCGTCGTGCCCCGGAGGTCGATCTGGCAGTAGGTGATGCCGCGGAGCCCGTAACAGATCGACGGCACGCCCCGGTCGAACATCGGGGTGTCGGAGATGACCACGACATCGGCGGCGAGATCCGCCTCGTGGTCGCGGATGAACCCCTCGAGGTGCTTGCTCCCGACTTCTTCCTCGCCCTCGAGGATGACCTTCAGGTTGACCGGCAACCGGCCGGTCTCGGTCAGGCACGCCTCGATGGCCTTCACGTGCATGAAGACCTGGCCCTTGTCGTCCGCGGCGCCGCGCGCGTAGATCTCGCCCTGCCGGACGGTGGCCTCGAACGGCGGGCTCTCCCACAGGTCGACCGGGTCGACCGGCTGCACGTCGTAGTGCCCGTAGAAGAGGATCGTCGGCGCGCCGTCCGCGTGCAGCCAGTCGCCGTAGACGACCGGATTGCCGGGGGTCTCGACCTGCCGCACGTTCTCGAGCCCCGCCCGGGACAGCGCCGCGGCCGTCCATTCGGCGCAGCGCGCCACGTCCTCGGCGTGGTCGGGCAGCGCGCTGATGCTTGGAATGGCCAGGTACTCCTTCAACTCCTCGACGTAGCGGTCCCGGTTGGCGTTGACGAAGTCGATGACCCGGTCGAGGGACGCGTCGCTGGTGCGGTCTGACATCCCCTGATTGTACCAACGGTATGATGATGCGATGCGGCGGCAGGGCATCGGCGGGTGGCTGGTCGCGGTCGCGCTGCTCGCGGGTTGCGGGGCTTCCGGCACGGAGATGGCCGCAGGCGGCACCGGAGCCGAGACGAGGGCCCCAGCGGCCGGGCCGGCCGCGACCGCTACGGGCGCCGCGGCCGCGACGGCGGCCCTGGAAGCCGGGCAGCCGGACACGCCAGTGGGCCGCACCCGCGTGGTGCTTCTCGGCACCGGCACCCCGGGCGCCGAGCCCGACCGCTCCGGTCCGGCCACCGCGATCGTCGTCGACGACACTCCGTATCTGATCGATTTCGGCCCCGGCGTCGTGCGCCGCGCCACCGCGGCGTTCGTGAATGGCGTCGACGGCCTGCGCGTCCAGAACCTGCGCCTCGCCTTCCTGACGCACCTCCATTCCGACCACACCGCGGGCTACCCGGACCTCATCCTCACCCCGTGGGTGCTCGGGCGCCGGGAGCCGCTGCACGTCTACGGGCCGCCCGGACTCGCCGCGATGTCCGAGAACATCCTCGAGGCCTACCGCGAGGACATCCGGGTGCGCGTCGGCGGGGCGGAGATGCTCGACCCGCGCGGCGTGCGCGTGGTGCCGCACGAGATCGATGAGGAGCCCGGCTTGGTGTACCAGGACGACCTGGTCTCGGTGGAGGCGTTCGCCGTCCCCCACGGCACCTGGGAGCACGCCTTCGGCTACAAGTTCGTCACCGTCGACCGGACGGTGGTGGTGTCGGGCGACACGGGCCCGTTCGACGGGCTGGTCGAGATCGCGCGCGACGCCGACGTCCTGCTGCACGAGGCGTACACGTCGGCCGCCTTCTACCGCCGCAACCTCGGGACGCGGCGCTACCACGGGACCTTTCACACCTCGGCGACGAAGGTGGGCGAGATCGCCGCGCGGGCGAACGTCGGGATGGTGATCCTCTACCATCAGCTTCACCTGGCCGGCGACTCGCCCGAGCAGATGGTCGCCGAGGTCCGTACGCAGTTCGACGGACCGGTGTTCTACGGCCGCGATCTGGAGGTGTACTGAACGACGGTCGGCGCCGCGCCGAGGAGTGCAACCGGCGACGCCGGGTCCATTCGGAAGGGCCGGTCAGGCAGGTCGGCACTCGCAGGAGACACAATCATGAATACGCGCGCTCTTGTGAACGCTCTGAGCGTGGTCGCCATCGCCGCCGGGGGCGACGTGCTCGTGGGCGTCGGTGCGGAGACGAAGCCCGCCGCGGCGCCCTCCGCGCAGTCGGGAACGGCGAACGAGGTCCACGGCGGCGACGCCTCCTACGTGCCGACGCGTATCAACAAGGCGATCGAGCTGCTCGCGCAGGACCAGCCGATCTACTACACGCAGGTCAACGACGGCGGCTACGACGAGGGCAAGGCGCTGGCCCAGACCTGGGCCGACTACATCACCTACAACATGGAGCACAGCCCGTTCGACATGAACGCGTTGCGCGCCTTCATGCAGGGCCTCGTCGACGGCGGCCCGACCCGGAGCGGGCACCGGACGCCGGCCGTCGTGGCCGTGCTCCCCTTCGGCGGCATCAACGAGCAGGTCATGTGGGCGAACTACTGGATGGTCGAGCAGGTGCTCGGCACGGGTGTCCACGGCGTGCTGCTCGCTCACGCACGGTCGCCCGAGGTGGTCCGCGTGCTCGTCCAGGCCGCCCGCTACCCCCATGCCCCGGAGGCGGCCGGCGTGGAAGAGGGCCTGCGGGGGAACGGCGGGCAGGGCTTCGCAGCCCGCATCTGGGGCCTCACGAACGCCGAGTACCAGCGCCGCGCCGACGCCTGGCCGCTCAACCCCGAGGGGGAGATCCTGATCGGCCTCAAGATCGAGGACCGGCACGCGCTCCAGAACTCGGAGGCGAGCACGGCCGTCCCGGGCGTCGGCTTCGCCGAGTGGGGACCGGGCGACATGAGCCTGTCGTTCAACGTCAGCCGGGCCCAGGCGCCCCAACTGCTGGCCGATGCGCGCGCCCGGGTGCTCGCGGCGACGAAGCGGGCCGGGATTCCGTTCCTGAACCGGGTGCGGGCCGACGACATCGAGCAGATGATCGACGAGGGCGTGCGGATCGGGTCGAACCCCGGGGCCGAGGTCGCCGATCGCGGGCGGCGCTACACGAACCGCCGGATGCCGTGGTAGGCCGCAGGAGACCGCAGAGGTGCACCCACTGCCGTTCGGCTTCCGGCACGGCGCGGGCTGGGCGGCGCTCGTCTCGGCGGCAGGACTGATGGCCTGCAGCGCTCCCGCCCCGCCGGACGAGACGGCGACCGATCCCGATCGCCGCGACCATCACTCCTACGCGAACCCGGAGGCCGTGCGGGTGACGCACGTCGAGCTCGACCTCGAGGTCTCGTTCGCGGATCGGACGCTTCAGGGGTCGGCCATGCTCACTTTCGAGCGGGTCGAGCCGGACGCCGCAGCGCTCGTCGTCGACACGCGTGACCTTCGGATCGACGGCGTAGAAGCCTGGTCGCCGAGCGGAGGGTTCGAGGCCACGACCTACCTGTTCGGCGCCGCCGATCCGATCCTGGGGGCGCCGCTCCGGATCGAGCTCCCGCCGGCCGCGACGCGCGTCCGCGTCAGCTACCGCACCAGCCCCGAGGCCTCCGCCCTGCAGTGGCTGGACCCGGGGCAGACGGCCGGCGGGCAGCACCCGTTCCTGTTCACGCAGTCGCAGGCGATACACGCGCGAAGCTGGATCCCGCTCCAGGACAGTCCCGGCGTGCGCGTCACGTACGGCGCGCGGATACGGACTCCGCCCGGGCTACGCGCGGTGATGAGCGCCGCCAACGACCCGGAGGCCCCGGCGGACGGCGACTACCGTCTCGACATGCGGCAGCCGATCCCGTCCTATCTCATCGCTCTTGCCGTCGGCGACCTCGCGTTCGCGCCGCTCGGCCCCCGCGCCGGCGTCTACGCCGAGCCGTCGGTGGTCGACGCGGCCGCCGCGGAGTTCGCCGACACGGAAGCGATGATGGCGGCCACCGAGCGGCTCTACGGGCCGTACCGCTGGGACCGCTACGACTTGCTGGTGCTGCCGCCGAGCTTCCCGTTCGGCGGCATGGAGAACCCCCGTCTGACGTTCGCCACGCCGACCATCCTGGCCGGCGACCGGAGCCTCGTCTCGCTGGTCGCCCACGAGCTCGCCCACTCCTGGTCCGGCAACCTGGTGACGAACGCCACGTGGCGCGACTTCTGGCTGAACGAGGGCGTCACGACCTACCTCGAGCGGCGCATCGTCGAGGAGGTGTTCGGGGCGCGGCGGGCGGAGATGGAGGCCGTGCTGGGCCTCGACGTTCTGCTGGCGGATCTCGACCGGCTCGACGACGCCGACGAGCTGCTGCACGTCGACCTG
>JAPOYG010000433.1:11182-14330 GCA_026706755.1 Acidobacteriota bacterium | reverse complement strand
AGCAGCGTGATGAAGGTGGCGAACAGCACCCCGAAGGCCAGGGAGACCGCCATCGGAACGAAGAACGCCGCCTGCATGCTGCGATCGAGCATCATCGGAACCAGACCGGCGAAGGTGGTCAGCGACGTGAGCAGGATGGGGCGGAAGCGGTGGCTGCCGGCGCGGCGGATGGCCCGCTGCAGACCGTCGTCAGCCGGTAGCCGGCCGTCCGGGTCGCCGCCCGCCGCCGGTTCGGCCGCGACGCGGCTCCCGCGCTCGCGATTGATGAAATCGACCATGACCAGGCTGTCGTTGATCACCACGCCGGTCAGGGCGACGAAGCCGAACAGGGACATGGCCGTGACGTCGAGCCCCATGACGAGGTGCCCCCAGAAGGCCCCAACCAGACCGAACGGGATCGCGCCCATGATGATGAACGGCTGGACGTAGGAACCCAGGGGGATCGCGAGCAGTGCGAAGATCAGCACCAGGCTGAGCAGGAATCCGGTCCGCAGTGCCTCGACCGCTTCCTGCTGCGCGGCCTGCGCCCCCCGGAAGCTGTAGAAGACGCCCGGGAAGTCCGCCAGTACCTCCGGCAGGATGCGCCTCCGCAGATCGCGGATGACCGCCGCCGCCGACGTTGCGTCCGGATCGACCGACGCGGTCACGTTCACCGCGCGGTTCCGATCGATGCGCCGGATCGACGCGAAGCCGCGCGACGGTTCCACCTGCGCCACGTGGCCGAACGGCACCTCCCCACCGTCCGGCGTGCGGATGCGCATGTTGTCCAGGTCGGCCAGCGACCGCCGCTCGTCGCGGGGGTAGCGCACCATGACGCGGATGTCGTCCCGCCCGCGTTGAATCCGCTGCGCCTCCTCGCCGTAGAAGGCCTGACGGACCTGGCGTCCCAGGTCCCGCAGCCTGAGTCCGAGCGCCTCCGCCGCCGGCCGGATGCCCAGCCGCACCTCCTCCTTGCCGGTCCGAAACGAGTCCGCGATCGCGTAGACGCCGGCATAGGACCGCAGCCTGCTCTTGATGGCCTCGGCGGCGGCCCGCAGGCGCTCCAGATCGGCTCCCGTCAGTTGGACGTCCACGTCCTCACCCGGATTGAGGAGCGACGTGTACAGCTCCACCGCGACCGCCTCGGGAACCGGGCCGGTCTCCTCACGCCACATGTTCCCCAGTTGCTCGCTGCTGTACGAGCGCGACTCCGTGGGTGCGAGCTCGATGGTGATCTCGCCGATGTGGGGCGACGCGACGTCGTTCGAGCCCACCACGCCGAACCGGCCGCCGCCCCGCCCCTGCACCGGCTGGTCGCCGATGGTCGTCGCGACGTGTCGGAAGTACTCGATGCCGCTCTCGTCCGCCAGCCGGGCCCGCAGCCGCGCGGCGCCGGCCTCGTACTTCGCGACGGCCTCCTCGGTCGACTCGACCGGGGTGCCCAGCGGCATCGTTACCGAGGCGGTCATGAACTCGTTCTCGATCGAGGGGAAGAACCGAAAACCGGTCCGGCCGCCCAGGGCGGCGCCCGCGGTCAGGATCAGGCTGGAGACGCCGACCGCCGCGACCACGTAGCGCCAGCGGAGCGCAAGCCCGAGGCAGGGCTCGTAGCCGCTCCGGACGAGCCACGCGAGCGCTCCGGCGAAACGCTGCTGGAAACGGCGCCACGGGCCGGGTTGCCCCCGCCGGCGGACGTGCGCCAGATGGGCCGGGAGGATGCCGAGCGATTCGAGCAGTGAGGCGAGCAGGCACGGAATGACCACGAGCGGCACGACCCGGAACACCTTCCCGAAGCCACCCGGGACGAACAGCAGTGGCAGGAACGCCACCGCGGTCGTCAGGACCGCACAGATCACCGGCTTCGCGATCTCCTGCGCCCCCGCGATCGCGCCCCGCACGGGGTCCCGAGCGCCCTCCTGGTGGCGATGGATGTTCTCGCCCACCATGATGGCGTCGTCCACCAGGATCCCGAGCACCAGGATGAACGCGAAACACGAGACCATGTTGATGGTCACGTCCGCGTTCGGCAGGACCGCGAGGGCGCCGAGGAACGAGAGCGGAATGCCGAGGCTGACCCAGAAGGCGAGGCGCAGCTCTAGGAACAGCGTCAACACCACGAAGACGAGCACGAAGCCGGCCGCTCCGTTGCCGAGCATGAGGGCCAGCCGATCCGTCAGGACCTGCGACTGGTCCTGCCAGATGGTCAGCGCGATCCCCTCCGGCAGCCAGGCCTCCGCCCGCTCGACGTAGTCCCGCACCGCGGACGCCACCCCCAGCGCGCTCTGCTCCCCCGACCGGAACACCGACACCGTGACGGCCGGGCGCTCGTCGAAGCGGGCGTGCTGATCGGTCTCCGCGAAGCCGTCGACCACGGTGGCGACGTCGCCCAGGAGCAGACGGCTGCCGTCGGGTCGGGTCCAGAGCATGAGCCTCTCGTACTCGGAGCCCCGGTAGGCCTGCCCGACCGTGCGCAGCAGGATCTCGCCGCGTTCGGTCCGCACGGATCCGCCCGGCAGGTCGAGCGATGACCGGCGGACGGCGTTCGCGACCTGGTCGAACGTGAGCCCGTGCCGGCGCAGCACCGCCTCCGATACCTCGATGGAGATCTCGTAGGGCGGGGCGCCGGCGATCTCGACCTGGCTGACCTCCGGCAGCGCGGCCAGGCCGTCGCGCACCATCTCGGCCACCGTCTTCAGCGTGGCCGCGTCGGTGTCACCGGAGATGGCGACGTCCGTAACCTGGCTGCGGGTGACCATCGCGCGGATGATCGGCCGCTCGGTCTCGATGGGAAACGTGGTGATTGCCTGGACGCTGTTCGTGATCTCGTCGATTACGCGTTGGGGGTCGGCACCGAACTCGATCTGCGCGACCACCAGCGCGCTGCCCTCGGACGCGGTCGACACGATCTCCTCGATGCCGTCGATGTTCTGAATGGCCTCTTCGATGCGGACGACGACGGCGGACTCGACCTCCGCCGGCGCCGCACCGAGATAGGGCACCTGGATGCTGACCCGGTCGAGATCCAGCTCCGGGAAGACCTCCTGCGTAATCGTCGCCGCGGCCATCAGGCCGCTCACGACGATCGTGAGCATCAGGAGATTGGTGGCGACCGGGTTGCGGGCGAGCCAGGCGATCGCGCGGTTCACGATGGCCTCATTCGCGGGACCGG
>JAPOYG010000433.1:1254-10904 GCA_026706755.1 Acidobacteriota bacterium | reverse complement strand
TCCGAGTGGCGGGGCTACGCCCAGGCGGCGTTGATCCTCCTCGTGATCGCGCTCGCGGTGTACTTCGCCCGCGCCCCCGATCGCGTGGACCGCACGGCACCCGACCGAGCGGCGGAGGGCGGGCGCCCCACCGTCAGGGTGTTCCAGCCAGCGCCCACCGAGCACGCGCTGACCGTCGAGTTGACGGCACGGTGAACCTGCAGGAGCGGGCGACGGTGTCCTCCGAGGTCGTCGGTCGCGTGGCCTGGGTCTCCCCCAATTTCGCCAACGGCGGATCGCTGGCGGCGGACGAGACGCTCATCCGCATCGATCCGGCCGAGTTCGAGCTGGAAGTGGAGGCCGCCGAGATGGCGGCACGGGAGGCGGAGGCCCGGGTCTGGGCGGAGAAGGCGAGGGCCGAAGAGGACCTCCGGGTGTTCGAGAGCGAGAACCCGGGTGTCGAGCCCTCCGCAGCGGTGCGCCGGCTTCCGGCGATCGCCGAGGCTGAGGCCCGGCTCATGAGGGCGCAGGCCGAACGGAAGCTGGCGGAGCTGCGCCTCGAGCGCACGAACGTCTCGTTTCCGTACGCCAGTCGCGTGATGAACTCGGACGTCGAGGTGGGCGAGCTCGTGGGCCCGGCGGACCTCGTCGGCGGGCCGGCGGCGCGCCTCGGCATCGTCTACCGACCCGGAGCCCTGCAGGTGGACGCGCCGATCGAGCCGCGGGACCTGGAGTACCTGGATCCGGTGATCGGTCGCACGGCCCGGGTGGCCGGGGAGATGGCGACGTGGGAAGCCCGGGTGGCGCGCGTCTCCTCGCTGGTCGCTCCGCAGAGCCGCCTCGCGACGGTGTTCCTGAAGTTCGCCGACGATGCGCACCCGGACTCGCTCCCCGTGCCGGGCACGTTCGTGGAGGTCGACATCGAGGGACCAGCCTTCAAGGACGTGTTCGTGCTGCCGGACACGGTCCTGCAGGAAGGCGACACCGTCTGGGTGGTCCGGGACGGAGCGCTCACCTCGTTCGCGCCGCACACCCTCGCCCGCACGGAGGCGGGCGCGGTGGTGCGGGCGTTCGACGCGGGTGAGGGCGTGGTCGTCGGCAGGTTGCGCGGAGCCCGGGAAGGGATTGCGGTCGCCGTGACCGCCGCTCCGACGACGACCGATTGAAGGAAGGCGGACATGAGCACCGACGACGAACGGACTCCGCAACCGGGAGCCGCCGCCAGGGCGGGGCTGATCGGCTACTTCGCGGCGAACCCCGTCGCGGCCAATCTGCTGATGGCGGCCCTCGTCGTCGGTGGCGTGGCGTCCGCCTATGGGCTCGCGGTACAGAACTTTCCGGAATTCGATCTGCGGGCCATCACCGTGCGGGTGCGTGCGCCCGGTTCGTCCCCGCAGGAAGTGGAGCAGGACATCAATCGCCGCGTCGAGGAGAGCGTGGTCGGGCTGGCGGGCGTCGAGCGGGTCGTGGCGACCGCCACCGAGGGGCTGGGCCGGGTGCGCATCGAGCTGGCGACCTTCGCCGATACCGGGACCGTTCTGAACGACGTGCGGACCGCGGTGGACGCCATCGAGAACTTCCCGCCGCCGAACGCGGAACGGGCCGAGGTCAACCTGATGCGCCTGTCCGTCGAGGCCATGACCCTGGCCGTCTCGTCGCCGGTCGCGGGCGAGAACGAGCTGCGGCTCGCGGCCGAGGAGGTGCGCAGCGGGCTGCTGGAGTTGCCGTCCGTCTCGCTGGTGACGCTCCGCGGCACGCGCGACCGGGAGATCGCGATCGAGCTGAGCGAAGAGGAGTTGCGCCGCAACGACCTCTCCATGGCCGAGGTGACCAGCGCGGTCCGGCGGGCGTCCCTGAACCTCACCTTCGGCGAGTTGCGCACCGGGTCCGGCGGCGTGGTGCTGCACACCGTCGCCAAGCGCGACGTCGGCGAGGAGTTCGAGGACATTCCGCTGATCACGAGGCTCGACGGGACGATCGTGACGCTCGCGGACGTCGCGGAGATTCGCGACGGGTTCGTCGACGACGACATCGTGTCGGAGATCGACGGCGCGCCCGCGGTGTTCGTGCGCATCGACGTTCCGGAGCAGCAGTCGATCGTCGACGTGGCCAGCGAGATCAGGGGCTGGCTTGCCGCTCACGACCCGCCGCCGGGTGTCGCGATCCACGTCTGGAACGACCGCGCGCAGCCGGCCGTGGACCGCATGTCGGGAATCGCGAGAAACGGGCTGGCCGGCATCCTGCTGGTCTTCGTCCTGCTCCTGCTCGTGTTCGACCTGCGCGCGGCGACCTGGATAACCCTGGGCATTCCCTTCTCGTTCGTCGGCGCCCTCCTGTTCTTCGGACCCACGAACCTGACCCTGAACCTCGGGACGCTGATCGGTCTCTTCCTGATGGTCGGCCTCGTCGTGGACGACGCCCTGGTGGTCGGGGAGAGCATCGCCTCGGAGCGCGAGAGCGGCAAGCGCGGGGTGGAGGCGGCGGCGGCCGGTGCCCGGGCGGTGGTCGGTCCGATCACCGTCGGCGCCTGCACGACGATCCTCGCGTTCGTCCCGTTTCTCTTCGTCACCGCGACCACGGCGCAGTTGGTGAACGTGTTCCCCTACGTCGCCCTCTTCGTGCTCTCGGTGTCGCTCCTCGAGGCCTTCTTCATCCTGCCGGCCCATCTCTCGCACGACGGGCGCTGGAGCCTGGAACCGCTGCGGACGGTGCAGGATCGAGTGTGCGCCTGGATAGACCGCATCCGCGATCGCACCGTGGTGCCGGCCGTGTCGTGGTCCGTGCGCCACGTCTCCTGGACGCTCGTCGGCGGAGGGGCCCTGGTGGTCCTGTCCCTGCTGCTGCTCCGCGTCGAAGCGGTGCGGGTCATCCTCTTCGACGTGGAGATGAACCCGACGGAGAACGTGCAGGCGAACCTGTTCCTGCCGGTCGGCACGCCGTTCGCGACGACCCTGGCCAGCGCCCGGGAGGTTGCGAACGCCGCATACGCGACGAACGAGGAGCTCCCGGGAGAGTCGATCGACACGGTCAGCATCCTGGCCGGCAACATCGTGTCGGCCCGCGCGCTGACGGACCGGTCCAACGGCAGCCATCTGGCCGGCGTGCGACTCCAGCTGCACGACCGGCCGCTCCGGCAGGCGTCGCCCGCGGAGGTCGAGCGGGCGTGGCGCCGCAACATCGGGGATCTGTCGTACGTGGAGCGGGCGGAGTTCCAGACCGCGCGCATCCAGCCGCGGCCCGGCGTCGCGTACGCGCTGAAGCACGACGACGCCGAGACGCTGAGGAAGGCAGCCTCCGAGTTGCGGTCCTTTCTCGCCGCGGTACCGGGGGTCTACGAGGTCACGGACAGCGTGTCGGACGGCAAGCGGCACCTGGACATCCAGCTGACCCCGGCCGGGAAGGCGGCGGGGCTGACGCCGGCCGCCATCGGGACGCAGCTCAGAGCCAACTTCCACGGCGCGGAGGTCCAGCGGATCCAGCGCGGCCACGAAGAGCTGCGAGTCATGGTGAGATACCCGCGCGACCGCCGGCGCAGCCTGCAGGAGCTGACCAGCGAGCGCATCCGCCGCGCCGGGGGCGGGGAAGTCCCGCTGTCCCTGGTGGCGGATCTGAAGGAGACCCGCGACCAGGCGACGCTGATGCGCATCGACGGCAACCGGGCGGCGACGGTGGAAGCGCGAGCGGACGTCGGCGTAATCACGCCCATCCAGGCGCGGCGGAGGGCCCAGCAGGAGGTCGTGCCGGAGCTGCTCGCGCGGTACCCCGGCCTGACCATCGAGCCGGAGGGGGGCGTGCGGGACGAGCGGGCCATGCTGGAGACCCTGGGACTGCTGGTCCCCGTCGTCTTGATAGCGATCTACGCACTCATGGCCGCCTTCCTGCGGAGCTACTGGAAGCCGCTGGTGGCCGTGGCCGGCTTCCCGATCGCCTTCGCGGGGGCCGTCCTGGCCCACTGGGTGCTCGGATGGGATCTCACCGCCCTGTCCCTGCTCGGCCTGATCGCCGTATTCGGGGTCGTCGTCAACGATGCCCTGGTGCTGCTGGACCGTTACAACACCATCCGTCGCGAGAACCGCATGCTGCCGGCCATCGCCGCGGCGTCCGCGGCGGCCCACCACCGCTTCCGCGCGGTGTTCCTGACGAGCGCGACCACCATCCTGGGCCTGTCGCCCCTGCTCTACGAGCGGGGCGACGACCTGATGTTCCTCGTGCCGTTCGTGGTCAGCATGGTGGGGGGTCTGGTGCTCTCGGGCGCGTTCATCCTGTTCATCCTGCCTACGCTCGTGATGCTCTCGGAGGGAGCCCGGGAGTAGAACGCCGCAAGGAATCTGCGCCGCCGAACGGGCGTTGGGAGTGCTTCGCGCGAGACCGCAGACTCCCGACGCTCCCGCAAGCGGGCACCGGCGCAACCTGACGAGCGGGTCGCGGGTCGGCGCGGGCGTGAACGCGCCATCGCCCCATCCACGGTACGGACCTCCAGCGGTTATGATGGGCCGTCCGCCGGCCTCCTCTGCGCCCCGCACCTCCGGGCCGCGAGCTCGTCGGCCGGGCCGGGAAGGAGCGTCGATGAACAACCGGCCTTGGCGGCTCACGGCCTTGCTCGTCTCGGTGTCCGTCGCCCTTGCCGCCTGCCTCGTCCTCCTGGCGGAGGCGCCGGCACACGCGCAGGGGCGCGAGCCGGCGCCGGTCACCGACGCCATGCTGCTCGATCCGGACCCGGCCGACTGGATCAACTGGCGGCGCACGCTCGACGGCTGGGGCTACAGCCCGCTCGACCAGATCGACACCGGGAACGCCGACCGGCTGCGCCTGGTGTGGTCGTGGGCCCTCAGCTCCGAGGGACGTCCCGAGCCGAATCCGCTCGTCTACGACGGCGTGATGTACATCGCCAGCCCGTTCGACGTCGTCGAGGCGCTCGACGCCGCCACCGGGGAGTTTCTCTGGCGCTACCGGCACGAGCACGTCCCCGACAGGATCGGGGGCATCGTCACCACCCGCAACCTCGCCATCTACGACGACAAGGTCTACCTGACGACCATCGACGCGCACATCGTCGCGCTCGACGCGCGGACGGGTGCCGTCGTGTGGAACGTCGAAGGGGCCGACCATACGCTCGGCTTCCGGTACTCGGCGGGACCGATCGTCGTCCGGGGCAAGGTGATTGCGAGCACGAACGGCTGCGAGCGCTACCACGAGGCCAAGGAGATGCCCTGCTTCATCTCGGCCCGGGACGCGCGGACCGGCGAGGAGCTGTGGCGCACGTCGACCGTGGCCCGGCCGGGCGAGCCGGGGGGCGACACCTGGGGCGACACGCCGCTCATGTTCCGTATCGGCGGCGACAGTTGGACCGCCGGCAGCTACGACCCCCGCACGGACCTGATCTACTGGGCGACGGCCCAGGCCAAGCCGTGGGCGCGCTTCCAGCGCGGCCACTCCGGCGACGCGCTCTACACGAACAGCGTCCTCGCGCTCGACCCGGACACCGGGAGCATCGTCTGGTACAACCAGCTCCTGCCCGGCGAGACGCACGACATGGACGAGACGTTCGAGAACCTGCTCGTCGATTACGACGGGCAGCGGTCATTGTTCAAGATGGGCAAGCTGGCCATCCTCTGGGAGCTCGACCGTACGACCGGGCGCCTGCTCGCCGCCCACGACCTCGGCTACCAGACCATTCTCGACGTCGATCCCCGGACCGGGGCCATCACCTACCGCCCCGGCATGATCCCGCAGGAGGGCGTGGAACTCACGTTCTGCCCCAGCGTTGCCGGCTTCAAGAGCTGGCGGGCGATGGCCTACCACCCCGACACGCGGGCCTTCTACGTTCCGCTGATCGTGAGCTGCGAGCGAACGACCTTCGGGCCCGGGCCGGAACGGGTCGAGGGCGGAGGCGGCGTCGGGCTGTCGCGCCGCCAGCACCTGCCCCATCCGTTGCGGCCGGACGGCGTCGGGGAGCTCGTCGCCATCGACGTCGACGGCAACGTCCTGTGGCGCCACCGGACGCGCACGGCCATCGACAGCGCGGCGCTCACGACCGGCGGCGGGCTCGTCGTGGCCGGCGACTGGGACCGCAACCTGTACGTCTACGATGCCCGCTCGGGCGACATCCTGTTCCGGACGCGGATGCCGAGCTCGGTCTCGGGGTTCCCGATCACCTACGCCGTCGACGGCCGGCAGTACCTGGCGATCCCGGTCGGCACGGACCCGTCGCTCTGGAGCGGCATCTCGGGCCAGCTCACGCCCGAGAAGAACCGCCCTCCGGTGGGAGGTCACGCGATCTTCGTCTTCGCGGTGCCCGATGCCTGGCCGGCGGCCCACTGACCGGATGACCGGATGACCGGATGACCGGATGAGCAGATGACGCGAACGGCGCTGACGGCGCAGATGCTGGAGATGACGCAGCCGCCGGCGCCCGCGCCGAACGACGTGATGCAGCGAGGAGGATAGCGATGAGCCACCGATTGACCGGAACCTGCGGCGCGCTGGCGGCCGTCGTCGCCCTCCTCTGCCTGACCGCCGCGCCTGCCGCGGCCCAGCCGGAGCTCCAGGCGCCGGCGGACTGGACGCCGCCGCGCACGCCGTGGGGCGACCCCGATCTGCGGGCAATCTGGAACAACGCCACCATAACCCCGCTCGAGCGTCCCGCGGAGCTGGCCGACCAGGCGTTCTTCACCGCCGACGAGGTGGCGGCGCGCGAGCGGCAGGCCCAGGACCGCGTGGACCAGCAGAACGCGCCGAGCGAGGTCCGCACGGAGCCGCTGCCGGTCGGCGGGAACGTCGGCGCCTACAACAGCTACTGGACGGAGCAGAGCACGTCGATCGTCAGGACGATGCGCACGTCGCTCATCACCGACCCGGCCGACGGGCGGCTCCCGGAGCTGACGCCGCAGGCGCTGGCCCGCATCACGTCTCCGGCCTCGGTGCGCCTGGCCGACGTGCAGGAGGGACGCATCCCAGCGGACGGGCCGGAAGAGATGGGCCTCAGCGAACGCTGCCTCTGGTACCGCGGAATCCCGACGCTCCCGACCGGCTACAACAACAACTACCACTTCTTCCAGACGCCCGACTTCGTGCTGATCCTCCAGGAGCACATCCACGACCTGCGGGTCGTCTACCTCGACGGGCGCCCGCATCTGCCGCCGGCCATCCACCAGTTCGCCGGCAGCTCCCGGGGCTACTGGGAAGGCGACACCCTGGTCATCGAGACCAGGAACCTGCGCGAGCCGTTCATCCGCCGCTGGAGCCGCCCCGAGCACTCCCTCTCCCGCGGCCGTCTGAGCGAGTCGGCGGTCGTCACCGAGCGCTTCACCCGCGTCGGCCCCGACCTGCTCGACTACCGCTTCACGGTCGACGACCCCGAGACATGGACGCGGCCGTGGTCCGGTGCCCTCCCCTACGCGCGCAACGATCAGCCGATGTTCGAGTTCGCCTGCCACGAAGGCAACTACGGAATGATGAACATCATGACCGGGTCCAGAGCAGAGGACGCCGAGGCGGAAGGGCGGTAGTTGGTGTTCACCCGCAGGGCTCTTCGCTCGCGACCTCCGGCCGGATGCTCACCTCAGCCAGGTAGCGGACGATCCACTGCTCGTTGCGGCGCACGACGCCGGTGAGCTTTCCCAGGACCTCCTGCGCCCCGCGGGCGCCCAGGGCGCGGGCCATGGGCGACCCGCGGTCCAGCTCGGCGAAGCTCCCGACGTGGAAGAAGTGGACGTACCCGCTCTCGCCCCCGAAGGTCAGCGCCCCCGAGGTGTGGTGCATCTCCGCCGCCTCGAAGTACGGCAGCACGTCGTCCGCCATCACCCGCAGGTAGTCCTGCTCCCGCCCGGGGACGACCGAGACGACCTGCACGAGCGTCAGCGACGGCTCCGCGTCGTCCGGGAGCGGGTTGTCGATCCCCGGCGTCGTGCGGAGCGCGTAGGTGGTGCGGCCGGTGAGGACGCGTCGGATGCGGGCGATGGCGGCGGAGCGGGCGGGATCCGCGTCGGTGTCGCGGTCGTAGCGCGCGAAGTTGGCAAGCGGCGACAGGATGAGGAAACGGTACGTATCGCCGAAGACCGCAGTCCGACTGACGCTGCGCCAGGGCACGCCGGCTTCGCCGTCGAGCGCGGACAGCTCCCGCTGTGCGGCCAGGAACTCGTCGACCCGGCCGGGATCGACGCCGACGACCGTCATCTCGATCCAGGGAGCAACGTCCTGCGCGGCTGCCGCGACCGGGACGAGAGCGACCAGGAACGCGACGCGGAGCGCCCGACTCAGCGCGGGTGCTCGAGATGCCCTGCGCTGCCCTCGGGCGCAACAGAGCCGCACGCTTCGGTTCGGGACGACTTCCGCATTCATGAACCACCCGCTTCCCGAGTGACGCATTTCGTCTGCAGCGCCACGAATCACCTGGGCCGGCGCTCGCGGCACCGCCGCGTTGCAATCTTGACAGCATACGCGAGGAGCATCATGATGCGGAGGTGCGGACTACCGTCACCCTCGACCCCGACACGGAGCACCTGTTGCGCATCGCGATGCGCGAGCGCAACCTGACATTCAAGGCCGCGCTCAACGACGCGATTCGACAGGGGCTCAGAGGCCGCGCCGCCGACGCCGAGCCGCCGTTCGTCACGATGGCCAAGCCGATGCGCCTGCGGGCAGGAATCGACCCGGGCCGCCTGCACGACCTCGACGCCGCGCTGGAAGTGCGGCGCTTCCAGGCGCTGAACGCGCGCCTCGAGCGAGAACGCGAGTCGCGGTGATCATTCCGGACTCCAATCTCCTCCTGTACGCCTGCGACACGTCCAGCCCGTTTCGCGACGCCGCGGCCGGATGGTGGGCGGACTGCCTGAACGGCCCCGAGACGGTGGGCCTCGTGCCGGTCGTGGTCCTCGCCTTCGTGCGTGTCGGCACGAGCGCCGCGGCCTTCGACGATCCGCTCACGCTGCCGGAAGCCACTGCGGAGGTCCGGCGCTGGCTGGATCGCACTGTTACCACCGTCGTCGGAGCGGACAACGCGGACCTCGACCGAGCGCTGACTCTCGTCGAGCGCGCCGGAGCCGGCGGGGGACTGGTCACCGATGCGCTGATTGCGGCGACGGCGATGCGGCACGGGGCTGTCGTTCACACCGCCGACACCGACTTCGCACGGTTCCCCGACGTGACGTGGTTCAACCCGATCACGGGGCGCCGCGGCTGAGTCCCCAACGGAAGCCGCCCGGCCCGCCGTTCGTCGCCTGCGGCTCCGCAGCTCAGCACGACACGCAGTTGTGGTTGTTCTTCGAGCCCAGCCGCTCGAGGAGCGCCACCGTCTCGGGAATCGGCGAGACGCGCTGCACGGGGCCGTTGGCCATGTCGGCCGTCGTCTGGCCGCGACGGCTGACCGCGGTGACGTCGGCGCCCCGCTCGACCAGGTAGAGGATGAGCTCGTCATCGCCGCGCGCCGCGGCGTGGTGCACGGCGTTGTAGCCGTTGTGGTCGCGCTGATTGACGTCGGCCCCGAGCTCGACCAGGTACTCGACCGCGGCCAGCCAGGCGTCCGGCGCGTGGCGGTGGGCGTTGCCGGCGAAGCCCTCGCCGTACCCGACGCCGGAGGCGGCGTGGATCGGGTACACCCCGGGGTCGCCCGCCTTGTAGGGCGGCAGCCCGGAGGGGTCGGGGCCCATCGTCGCGAGATCGGTAGCCACCCA
>JAPOYG010000433.1:0-1109 GCA_026706755.1 Acidobacteriota bacterium | reverse complement strand
GGGAGATCGGTGGCGTAGGCGGCGCGCCAGAACGCGGTCGCCCCTTCCGTGTCGACGAGGCCGCAGTTCCGGTTGCCGCACCCGCTGTAGACCATGTACCAGGGGTGGCGCGTCAGCCGCGCATCCGGGTCGGCGCCCGCCTCGAGCAGCGCCCGCATCACGTCCAGGTAGGTCGCCTGCTGGAAGCCGTGCTGCTGCGGCTGCGGAAACCGGGTGCGCGGCTGCCACTCGGCGTTGACCGCCGCCCAGAGCGGCGTCACGCCGTTGAGGCTCGACGCGACGTTGGGGTCCGCGCCGCGCTCGACGAGCATCAGGGCCAGGTCGAACTGGGCGTTGATGGTCGCCATCAGCAGCGGGCTGGTGCCGTCGCCGGCCGAGACGCGGTCGATGTCGGCCCCGCCGTCGAGGAGCGCCGCCGCGGCGGCGATGTGCCCCTGCCGCGCCGCGTGCAGCAGCGCCGTCAGCCCGCCCTGGGTCTCGATGGCCGGGGGGCGGGCGTCGGGATTCGCCTCGGTCTCGGGAATCTCGCCGGAGAGGTAGCGCTCGCGTCCCGCCAGCACGGCGGCCTGGACCTGGCTCGGCGTCGCTCGGGCGTCGCCCGCCTCGAACGCCTCCAGGACGCTCCGTTGCCGTCGCCGGGCCTCCGCCGCCAGCCGGCCGTCGGCGACGAGATCGACGGTCTTCGACGCGACTTCGGGATCGGCCCCGCGCGCCAGCAGCAGCCGGACGGCGTCAACCCGGCCGCGGGCCGCCGCGAAGATGAGCGGCGTCTGGCCCCAGGCCTTCTCCCCCGCGTTCACGTCGGCGCCGCCGTCGAGCAGCGCCGCGAGCGTGGTCACGCTGCCGGAGGCTGCCGCCAGGTGGAGCGGAGTCGCTCCGCCGGTGCTCGTCGCGGCCATCGCCGCGGCCCCGGACGCGAGGAGCACACCGACCGCCTCCCCGTGGCCGGCGGCAGCGGCCACGTGCAACGGCGTGTAGCGGCCGATGCGAGTTGCCGCGTCCACCGCGGCGCCGGCGTGGATCAGCGCCCGGGCCATCGCCGCGTCGTTCCGTTCGGCGGCCCAGTGCAGGGCCGACATGCCGTCGCCGTGGGCGGCGTTGGCGTCCTC
>JAPOYG010000301.1 GCA_026706755.1 Acidobacteriota bacterium | reverse complement strand
ACGAGTGGCTCCCCACCACGGTGGCCGAGTTGCGGGCCGAACTCGACGTGGTGCGGCCGCTGCTGACCCAGGCCACCGAGACCGAGATTGCCGGCACCGAGGTAAAGCTGAACGAGCTGCTCGGCCTCCTCGACGACGAGGGCCTTCGACGAGACCGCTCCGTCAAGCTGCTCATCTTCACCGAGCACCGCGACACCCTCGACTTCCTCGTCGAGAGGCTGGCCGCAGAAGGCTTCGAACTGGCGTGCATCCACGGCGGTATGAAACTGCGCGACCGTATCGCCGCGGAGAAACACTTCCGGGAGCACGCGCAGATCATGGTCGCCACCGAGGCGGCCGGGGAGGGCATCAACCTCCAGTTCTGCCACCTGATGGTGAACTACGACATCCCGTGGAACCCGAACCGGCTGGAGCAGCGGATGGGCCGCATCCACCGGATCGGACAGACCCGCGACGTGCACATCTACAACCTGGTGGCGCTGAACACCCGCGAGGGCGCCGTGCTCCACACGCTGCTGCACAAGTTGGAGAACATGGCCGGCGCGCTCGGGGAGACCGTCTTCGATGTGATCGGCGAGATCTTCGCCGGGGCGCGCCTCGCCGAACTCATCGAGAGGGTCCTCACCGGCGAGGTCACCGAACAGGAGGCAGTCGAGCAACTCGGTGGCGCGACGATCGATCCGGCAACGGAGGAGAAGTTCCGGGCTCTGACGACGAGGGCGCTCGCCGCCCACCATCTGGACTGGCAGGCCCAGGCCGAATCCGAGGCGCGGGCCAACGAGCGGCGCCTGCCCCCCGGCTACCTCGAGCGCTTCTTCCGCGACGCGGTCGACTTCCTCGGAGGCAGCGTCACCGAGAGGCTCGACCGCACGCTGCGGGTCACCCGCACACCCGACCACCTCGTCGCCGCCTCGCGCCTGAGCGGCGCCACCCGGGAGATCTTCCCGAGCTACGAACGACTCACGTTCGAACGGGCCGTCGCGCTGCGCGGTCCCCTGCCCGCCGACGGCACCACCTCTCCCGAGGCGGAGCTGTGCGGCCCCGGGCACCCGCTGTTCGACGCCGCGCTCGCCTCGGTCGTCGAGCGGACGCGGCGCGCCGTCGAATCGGGCGCGACGTTCCGCTCGCCCGATTGCGCCGCGCCGACGGTCGTGTTCTTCGTCGTCGCCGACAGCATCGACGGCAACGGGGAGACGGTCCACCGAGCCTTCGCCTCGATCACCAAGGCCGTCGGCGGGGCGCTCGAATCGCAGCGGATCTTTCTCTACGACCTGATCGGCCACACCGGCGACATCCCCCGAGTAGGCGTTGACGGCGCCGATGCTCTGGACGCCTGGGCGCGGCGCCACGAGTTCGAACGCCACTACCAGCGAGCACGAGCCGACCGCGCCCGCACCGCCGACATCGCCGAGGACTACCTCACCCGGGCGTTCAACATCATCCTTGGCCAACACCAGGACAGCTTGTTCGACCTCGATGCCGAGATCGAAGGTGGCGTCGCCTCGGCCAAGGGCCGGCTCCGTCAAGCCGAACTCGCACGCGCCGAGAGCGAAGCCAAGCGCGACCGCCGCCTCGAGGAGGTCCGGCGCGCCCGCAACGTGAGGCGCGGGCCGGTTCGGACGCTCGCCAAGGCGCTGGTCCTTCCTGCCGAAGCAGCAGACGCTTCGGCAGGCGACCAGGAGGCCTCCGCCGGTGAGGGCACCGCGCACTCCAACCGCCAGATCGAGCAGATCGCCATCGAGGTGTCCAGGCAGTACGAGACCGAAATCCGCGGGGCCGACATCGTGCGTTCTGTCGAGACCGACAACGTCGGATTCGATCTCCTGTCGCTGAAGGGCACGGAGCGGCGGTGCATCGAGGTGAAGGGACGCGCCGGCGTCGGCTCGGTGGCCCTGACGTGGTCCGAGTTCGCCAAGGCGATCGAACTCGGCGACCACTACTGGCTCTACGTCGTCCTGGACTGTGCAAGCGCCCGACCGCGCCTGTACCGCGTGCGAAATCCGGCCAAGACCCTCGCCGACAGCTGGGCATCGAACCTCGACGTACGGTTCCGCGTCGCGCCCCAACCCGTCATCGAGGCTGCCGAGACCCAGCCATGACAAGCAAGAAGCTGATCGAGGAGACCTTGCCGCTCAAAGAGATCGACGACGCCTCAAAGACCGACAAGCGCACCCACGACGGGCACATTTCAACGATGCACCCTTGGTGGGCGCGCCGACCCCTCCCCATGGCGAGAGCGGTGGTGGCCGCGTCGTTGATCGACGACGAGGAAGACGCCGAGGAGGTCGAGAAGCAGATCAGGATGGCCATGACCGCCAAGGGTGTGCTCCAGAATCCGGGCGTCGCCTGGCTTCGCGGCCGCATCCGCGAGACGGCCGGCAGCGCCCCGAAGGTCCTGGACTGCTTCGCCGGCGGCGGCGCCATCCCACTGGAAGCCTTGCGCCTCGGCTGCGACACGACTGCGATGGACCTCAACCCGGTCGCCCACCTCGTGGAGTTGGGATGCCTCGACTACCCGCAGCGCTACAGCGCCTACGACAAGGCCGGGCACAACACTCTCGTCGCCGACGTCCAACGGTGGGCGGGCCGGGTGGCGGAGAGAACCCGCCGAGCTGTCGACCACCTGTACCCACGAGTAGCGGACCGGACGGCACCGGCGCCATATTACTTCTGGGTGCGCACGATGCCGAGCCCCGACCCGAACCTGACCGCCGAGATCCCGATCCTCAGTTCCCGGCTCCTCGCGGCGGCCCGGCGCTCGGCCTGGGTGACCACGACGCCCGCCCCCGGCGGTGTGGACATCGAAGTTCACCAGGGAACCGCGCTCCCGGACGATCCGACCCTCAAGGACGGCTTCGAGTCGGCAGGCAGCGTCACCTGCCCCCTCTCGGGCATCACCGCGCCACAGCGGGACGTCAAGCAGCACGGCCACGAAAGCGGCTTCGGCTACCGGCTGTACGCAGTGTGCGACATCGACGGCCGCGAACGCACCTACCGCGCCCCGACACCCGCCGAACTCAAGGCACCGATGCTCGCCCGACAGAGAATGGCCGCTCTCGACAACACGGAGTTCGACGACGGCACCTCCCGCCTGCCCGACGAGACCGTGGACGAGATCGGCTACAACAATCTCCAGTTCCTGCCCTACGGCTACCGCACATGGCGCTCGCTGTTCACCGACCGCCAACTCGTGCTTTACGCGACTCTCGCTGGCGAGATCCGCCACGCGCACGACGCGATGCTGGCCGAAGGCATGGAACCCGGCCGGGCGAGGGCCGTGGCGACCTACCTCGCGTTCGCTCTCGACAAGGTTGCCGACCGCAACTCCGCCTTCTCGAGTTGGCAGACCGGCGGCGAGAAAATCCGCAGCACATGTCCCGACCAGACGGTTCAGATGCGCTGGGACTTCTGTGAGAACTACCCGTTCCGCACCGGATCGGGTTCGTGGAACGATGCGGTGACCGCAATCTGTAAGACCATCGAGCACTGCGCCCAAACCGGCGACGGTCCGGCCAGGGTGCTGCGCGGCGACGCACGGGCCATGCCGTTCGACGACTGCGAGTTCGACGCGGTGCTCATCGACCCGCCGTACTACGACTCGGTCATGTACTCCGACCTCTCGGACTTCTTCTACATCTGGCTGAAGCGCAGCGTCGGGCACCTGTACCCGGAGCACTTCGTCACGCCGTGGACACCCAAGGCGCAGGAGGTCGTGCAGAACCGGTGCCGCCCGGGCATGACCGGGCACATCACTGAGGAGGAGTTCGACCGACGCCTCGGGAACGCGCTCTCAGAAGTGGCCCGCGTCGTGAAACCCCGAGGCGTGGTCGCCGTCGTCTTCGCCCACACCGACGTCAAGGCCTGGGAGAAACTGCTCCGGGCGCTGCGCGTCGCCGGACTGGGCGTCACAACGTCGTGGCCGATCCGATCGGAGATGGAGGGACGACCGGTCGCCCGCGTAAACGCGGCGCTGCGCAGCTCCGTCGTTCTCGTGTGCCGCCCCCTTCAGGAGGCCGGAGACGCGTTCTTCGACGAGGTCGAGGCGGAACTCGACCGGGTCGTGCACGAACGGCTCGACTCCTTCGAGAACATGGGGCTGCGGGGCGCCGACTATTTCGTTTCCGCGGTCGGCCCCGCCTTCGAGGTGTTCGCGCGCCACCGTCGCGTGACGCGACTCGACGGCTCGGACGTGTCCGTCGGCGACCTCATGGAACTCGCCCGCAAGACGGTCGCCCGTCACGCCATGGGGCGGCTGCTGAGCCCCGAGGCGCTCGGACTGCTGGACGACCATTCGCTGCTGTACGTGAGTTGGCGTTGGGCCTATCTCACGGTCCCGATCCCCGACGACGAGGCGATCAAGCTCTCCCGCGCCTTTTCCGTCGGCCTCGACGAAGCGATCGCAGGGGGGATGGTTCATAGGGCCTGCAAGAAGTTCTCCCTGCTCGGACCTCACCAGCGGAGGGATCTCCGCATCCGACCCGACAGCCCGATCATCGACGTCCTGCACCGCGCCGCCCAACTCTGGGATGCCGGCCGACCCACCGAGGTGGTTGCGCTGCTCGCCGAGTCCGGTTACAGCGACGCCGCCGGCTTCTGGGACCTGGCGCGCGTGCTCGGAGCACTGCTACCGGACGGCGACCGTGAGAGGACTATGTACCAATCGCTCACGACCAGCCAGGAGCACCTGTCCCGCAAGGCGGCAAGTCGCGCCGCGGGCGGCTTTGAGCAGCGCGCGATGTTCAGCGTATGAGGAGGGCTCGCGACCCATGATCGATCTGAAACCGTGGCCCGAGGTGGCCCGCCCCCATGCCGACATCCGCGACGGCTCGTTCGACGAATCGCTGTTCGCGGCCGACCTCGGGCTCGTGGCGCTCGGGCTCGGCCCCGCCGACTACCGCGATCCGGCACTGTTCGCCGCCAAGACGTACCTCACCGAGCCGCTGCTCGCCGCGCTGGTGGAGATCGGCGGCCGCCTCGCCGGAGACAACGCCGCGGCCGCGGTGTACCGGATGCAGACCGAGTTCGGCGGCGGCAAGACGCACACCCTGCTCGCCGCCTACCACCTCTATGGCAGCCCCGACGAGGTGGGCGGAACCTCTCTCGGACGCCAGGTCGCTGGCGCGCTCCGGACCGGCCGCCTGCCGAAGGCACGCGTGGCCGTCCTCGACGGCTCCGCCCTCACCACCGACCCCGAGCAAATGCCCGACGGCACCGTCGTCCATTCGCTCCTCGGGCACTTGGCGTGGCGGCTGGGAGGCGCTGCGCTGCACGCCGAAGTGCGTGCCAAGGACGAGGGACGGCGGGGAACCTCGACTGCCGAGATGGTGCGGCTCCTCGAGAAAGCGGCACCCTGCCTGATCCTGCTCGACGAGACGCTCGAGTACCTTAACAAGGCGCTGCCGGTCGCAGTCGGCGACGGGAACCTCGCTGCTATCACCCTGACGGTCATCAAGGAGCTGTGCACCGCCGCCGCCAACGTTCCCGGCGCCGCGATCGTGGCCACGCTGACTTCCTCCCGTCTCGAGGACTATTCGACCCTCGCCGGGGAGGAGATGGCCGAGCGGCTCTCCAAGGTCGTGGGGCGTACTGAGAACATCGTGACACCGGTGGAGGGCGACGACATCTTCCCGATCCTGCACACCCGCCTCTTCGAGACGGTCGGCGACGGAGCGGACCGGCGGGCCGCGGCCGACGCCTACGGCACCTACTACGAGCAGATGGGCGACGTCGTGCCGCAGTCGTACCGCGACCCCTCCTACAGGGACCGCATCGCCGGTTCGTACCCGTTCCATCCCGAGCTGATCGACGTCCTGACCAACCGCTGGGGATCGCTGTCGGGCTTCCAGAGGACGCGTGGCGCCCTTCGGACGCTGGCGCACACCGTCAAGGCGTTGTCGCGGCGCAACCACACCGGCGCTCTCATCTGCTGCGGCGACGTGCCGCTGGAGGACGCCGGCGTGCGGGCGGAGATCATCCGCTTCGCCGGGGAGTCGTACAAGTCGGCGCTGAACGCCGACATCATCCGCGCTGACTCCAAGGCGCCTGAGGAGGACCGGCGACGCGGCGGCGACATCGCCCGCCACCGCGTCGCGACAGCGCTCGCCACCTCGGCGTTCCTTCACAGCTTCGGCTCCGACCGGGTGCTGGGCGCCTCGTCGGCGCAGATGCTTGTCGGAGCCGGCCGGCCCGGTATCTCTCGGGGCGTCCTCGACGATGTGCGCGACGCGCTCGCCGGGTCGCTGTGGTATATGCGTCACGAGGGTGGCCGCTACCGCTTCACCACAGAGCCGAACCTCAACAAGATCATCGTCGAACGGGAGGGAGCGGTCAGCGACGACCGCATCCGGCAGCTCCTGCGGGACGCCACTGCGGCCAAGACGCCGAGGCTGGCGCCGTTTCGGGTCGAGACGAACGTCACCGACACGCTGGACATCGCCGACGAGCCCCGGCTCACCCTCGGCGTCCTGAACGCCGAACTGACCGCCGCTGGCGAAGGGAGCGCGGTGGCCGAGACGATCCTCAACAACCGGGGCGGATCGAACCGCGTCAACAAGAACGCCGTCGTCATCATCGCTGCTGACGGTGCTGGCATCACTCGTGCCCGCCAAACGGCACGCACCGTTGCCGCCATGCAGGACATCACCCGTGACGAAGCGCGGCTCAAGCGCTTCAACAAGGAGCAGCGGGAGCAACTGACCGACCGGCGAACCCGCAGACCCACCAAGCCCCGACACCAGAACCGTCGTCGTCACCGCCACCCGCATCCCCGCCGACAAGGTCCGCGACGTCGTAAAGGTCGCAGTCACTCCCCTTGTCGCAACCGGGGCCGACGTCACCGTCACCCTCGAAATCAACGCCGCGCACGCCGAAGGCATCCCCCAGGACAGACTCGACCTCGTCGTCAAGGAAGGCCTACGCCAACTCGGCATCGAGCATCACGTCAAGCAGCAGGCGCCGCGAAACGACAATAGATGACCGCGTCAGACGCTCGAAGTCCGGGGGACCCGCTGCGCCACTAGCGACCCGGCGCTGGTGGCGGCGAGCTGTCGCAGCCGGTGTGTACGGTTGTGATGTCCGCTGGCGGCGTCGGAGTCCGGGTCGGGAGGCAGTTGGCGATGTACGAGTTGGGGGATCTGCGGTCGGACCGGGCATTTCTCGCGGCGGTCTGCGAGGCACTGGCTCGCCACATGAACGGTCGGGGCATGTGGCGGCTGACGTTCCTGCTCGAGGAGTTGGTGCTCGATCCGGTCGGGGAGGGGTTGATCCCCGAGGATCGGGTGTGGCTAGAAGACGGGGTCGCGCGCGCCGCTGGACGCCGCGAGCACTGGGAGTCCGCATTGGCGCGCTTGGCTGGCGTCGGCGTGGAGGTCGTGGCATGCACCGATGCGGCGTTCCCGCTGAATCTGCGGCTCGTGCATGACGCGCCGCCCCTGCTGTTCGTGCAGGGCACCCTGATTGACGATGACCGGCGTGCGGTGGCGATCGTCGGTACCCGCTCCCCGTCCGCGGCAGGCCGAACACTCGCCGGCCGCCTCGCCGCCGGCGTCGTCGAGCGCGGCTATTCGGTCGTCGCCGGGCTGGCCGCGGGTATCGATACCGCGGCGCACGCCGCCGCGCTGAACGCGGGCGGCCGGACGATCGCGGTCTTCGGGACCGATATCGAGCGGGTCTACCCCGCGGCGAACCGGGCGCTCGCCTCGGCTATCCGCCGGAGCGGGGCGTGCGTGTCGCAGTTCCTACCCGGCACCGGGGGTGCCCGTTGGTCGTTTCCGGCGCGGAACCTGACGACCTCGGGGCTGTCGATGGCCACCGTCGTCGTTGAAGCGTCGGAGACGTCCGGCGCTCGCCACCAGGCCGAAGCCGCCATCGGCCACGGCAAACCGGTGTTCCTCCTCGACAGCCTTGTCACCGACCAGCCCTGGGCGGAGGAGATGGCGGGCGGGCCGGGCAACGTCACCGTCGTCAACGGCGCCGAGGAGATCACCCAAGCACTGGACGACCATCTCGCCATCGTTGCTGACGACTCGTTCGCCTTCGCGTGAATCGAACGCAGGCTCTCGCCTACCTCCGGCGCCTCCAGCCGGAACTTGTGCCCGTGGCGGCGCCCCGCCCGGGCATCTGCTGCGAGACGTGCCGCAGTGGGGTCGGACCCGGCTACAACCGCTGCGGCCCATGCAACCGGCACGACGTTCCGCCCGTGTTGCCGATCGCCATCTCCATGCACGGGAAAGGCCTGCACCGTCGCCTACGCGGCTACAAGGACGCTGTCGCCAAGGCTGAGAGGAGCGAATGTTCGCTGGATCTCGCCGTGTTGCTCTCCCTATTCCTCGAGCGCCACTCCGACTGCCTAGGGGGCATGCCCGACGTCGTCGTCACCGTGCCGTCCACGGACAGGGACGCTCTCCGCGCAGTGATCAACAGGCTTCCGAGCCTGCGCGACCGACATATCCGCGTGCTGCGCGCGGTCGGCTCGAAGACAGAGCGACGCTACGAAGTCGACGAGCGGACGTCAGAGCGGGTTGCTGGCCGACGCGTTCTCCTGCTCGACGACACGTTCACCTCTGGCAGGAGCATCACGGCTGCGTATGGCGCTCTGGCGAACGTAGGGGCCAAGATCGTCCGCCCGCTGGTTATGGGCCGACACTTCTACCCCGACTACGACACGAGTGTCGATCTCTGGGACTGCCTGCGCAAACACACCTGGAGCCTCAAGCGTTGCGGTATCTGCGGCCCCATCAGCTGCCCGACCTAGCTGGTGACGAAACGGACCCGGCTGCGCTCCTCGGCGACAGCGCGGTCATCGACAACGGCACGATGACCCACGTCTGACGGCTCGGGCCGCGGGGCCGCTCAGACGACCTTGCCGGGGTTGAGGACGCCGTGGGGGTCGAGGGCGGCCTTGATTCGGCGCATCAGGTCCAGCTCTGCGGGCTGCTTGCGGCGGGCGAGTTCGTGGCGCCAGCGCTGGCCGATGCCGTGCTCGGCGCTGAAGCTGCCGCCGAGGGATTCGGCCACGTCGAAGACCGCTTCGGTCAGGCGTTCCTCGCGGTCGAAGAGCGCGTCCGGGGGCGTCCCGGACGGTGCCAGCAGGTTGAAGTGGATGTTGCCGTCGCCGAGGTGGCCGAAGGCGTTGATGCGCACGCCGGGGAGGACTGTGCCGACCGCGACGGCCGCCCGCTCCAAGAACACGGGCATCCGGTCGGGCACGACGGCGATGTCGTACTTAACGGAGCCTCCGGAGCGCTTCTCGGCCTCGGGCGGCGCCTCGCGCACCCGCCACAGCCGCTCGGCGGCGGCCGTGCCGTCGGCCACCGTGGCGTCGCAGATCAGACCGTCAGCGAGAGCACCGGCAAGCACCTCCTCAAGCAGCCGTCGCAGGTCATCGCCCGCCCGGCCCGACGTCAACTCGACGAGCAGCAGGGATTCGGTGCCGGGACCGAACGGATCCCGGGCGCCGCCCGGCTGCGCGCAGGCCAACAGGCGAGTGGTGGGGCTCAGCCACTCGCACGCGCTGACGCGCCCGTCGCTCGCGTCCAGCAACCGGCCGAGCACCTCCAAGCCGGCACTGGCCCCACCCGCGCCGGTCGCTGGCGCGGGCGCCGCGTCGGCGGAGAGGGCAGCCATCGCCGTCGCCCGCTGGCGCGGCAGCGGGTGCAGCGCCAGGGTGGCCTCGCAGATCACGCCGAGGGTGCCTTCGCTGCCCACGAAGAGGTGCTTCAGGTCGTAGCCGGTGTTGTCCTTGCGCAGCCCGCGGCCCAGGCGCGCCACCGTGCCGTCGGCCAGCACCACCTCCAGGCCCAGGGTGAGGGCGCGGGCGCTGCCGTAGCGCAGCACGCTGGTCCCGCCGGCGTTGGTGGACAGGGCGCCGCCGATCTGAGCGGTGCCCTCGGCCCCGAAGCTGAGCGGGAACAGCAGGCCCGCGGCCGCGGCCGCGCCGGCAACCTCCTCCACGGTCGCGCCGGCGCCGACGGTGATCGTGCGGCCCAGCCGGTCGATGTGGCGCACCTCGCGCATGCGCCGCAGGCTGAGGATCACCGACGGCACCTCGCGCTGAGGGGTGGCCCCGCCGCAGAGTCCCGTGTTGCCACCCTGGGGAACCACGGCGACGCCGGCGGCGGCACAGAGGCGCATCACCGTCGCCACCTCAGCGGTGTCGGCGGGCGAGACCGCCGCCAGGGCGTCGCCGTGGTAGCGTCGGCGCTCGTCGACGAGGAGCGGGGCCAGGATGTCCTCGTCGGTCTGCGTGTGGCGGGCGCCGACCGCGGCGGCGAGGTCGGAGATCAGGTCACGACGACCGACGGTCCTGTCGGCGCTGGGCATCGGCCGGCCTCAGGTGTCCCTGGCGCTTGCGCCCGTCTCCGCCGACGCGATCGGACGGGGGACGGTATCGATGATCTCGCCGGGCGGGGGCATCGGCCGGCCTCAGCCGCTCTCCGCGCCCGCCTCCGCCGGCGCGACCGGACGGGTGACGGTTCGGTGCCTCGGGTACATCCGGTAGACGATGACCGCGACGAGCGCCAGCACGGCGGCCGCAACCCAGGCGGCCAGGGTCATCCCCCGGTCGAATGCATCCACCGCGAGACCATGCAGCCGTTCGGCGGCCTCGGCAGGCAGCTCGCCGCCGGCGCCGAGGGCGCCGCCGATCGAGTCGGAGGCAGCCTCGGCCACCTCCGCCGGCAGGTCGCCCAGCCTCCCGGAGATCCCCTGCCGGTAGCCGACCGACAGGAGCGAGCCCAGCAGCGCGATGCCGATCGCCCCGCCCGTTTCGCGTGTCATGTCGTTGAGGGCCGAGCCGACGCCGGATTTGTGCGGCGGGAGCGAGCTGACGATGGCGTGTGTGGCGGTCGGCATGGTCACGGCGAGCCCGGTGCCCAGCACCAGGAGGCCCACCGCGGCGAGCCAGTACGGTGACGCCGCGCTGAGCATCCCCATGATCGCCATGCCGGCGGCGCTGATCACCAGCCCGGCGGTGATCGTGGCCCGCGTGCCGGATCGGGCGATCACGGCGGGGATGCGGGGTGCGATCAGGAACACGACCACCGAGACCGGCAGCATCCGGACACCCGCCCCGAGCGGCGTGAGGCCCTGCGCGAACTGGAAGTACTGGGTGAGGATGAAGACGATGCCGTACAGGGCGAAGAAGGTACAGACGGCGGAGACGGCCCCGAGGGTGAAGACCCGGTTGCCGAAGTACGCCGGGTCGAGCATGGGGAACCGGACCCGGCGCTCCCAGCGGGCGTAGGCCCAGAATCCCACCACCGCCACGCCGAAGCCCCCGATCACCCAAGGGTCGCGCCATCCCAGTTCGGGGCCTTCGATGATCCCGTACAGCAGGCAGCCGAGCGCCACGATCGACAGCGCCGAGCCGACCGCGTCCAGCGGCCGTCGTCCCTCGTCTCGGGACGTCGGCACGATCCAGGCGACCAGCGCCAGGACCACCCCGGCCACGGGCACGGTGAACAGGAAGGCCGAGCCCCACCAGAAGTACCGGAGCAGGACGCCGCCGATGACGGGACCGAGCATCCCGCTCAGCCCGGCGGCCGCCGACCAGGCGGCGACGGCCTTGGCCCGTTCCGACGCCGGAAAGATCACCGCGCCGATCGACAGCGTCGCGGGCATGACGAGGGCGGCGCCGACACCCATCACGGTCCGGTAGATGATCACCTGCCCGGCGGTTGTCGAGAAGGCTGCCAGCCCGCTGGCTGCCCCGAAGATCACGGTCCCGGCGAGCAGCACCCCCTTTCGACCTCGGCGGTCACCGAGCGCGCCGAGCGGCAGCAGCAGGCAGGCGAAGGTCAGGATGTGGGCGTCGGTGATCCATTGCAGGTCCGAGCCGCTGGCCCCCAGCGCCGTCTGCATGGTCGGCAGGGCCACGTTCATCGAACCGAGGTTGCTGAAGACCATCACCATCGACGAGCACAGGACGGCGAGGATCAGCCAGCGCCGCGGGTGCGGCTCGAAGGGCTCCCCCGCGGGCTGTTCGCGCATGCCGGGGGCATTGTATGGGGCCTGCCTCCGGGGCCGGGTGGCCGAAGGTCCGGTGGCGGGCCCGTCCGGGGCGGCGGTCGGCGGTGGCGAGCCGCGGGCGCGACGCGGCACCCGGATCAGGTTCGGCGTCGCCGACGGGAACCTTGGTGCCGGCGGTTTCGGATGCCGGCGGTGGCGTCGCCGGGGGACTCGTCGCTCTCGGACACCGGCTGGTCGCCCGCCAGCACCGCCGCGATCTCAGCGATGTGGTCGGGGGTGCTGCCGCAGCAGGCGCCGATGATCCGCACGCCGCCTTGGCGTGCCCGCCGGGCGTGGGCCGCCAGCATCTCGGGCGTTCCCGTGTAGTGGAAGGTGTTGCCGCTCCAGTAGGGGATCCCTGCGTTCGGCTTGGAGACCACCGGGACCTCGGGAAGGGCGGCGGCGATATTGAGCGCGGCGGCCTCGGTGTCTGCGAGGTTGTTGCCGCAGTTCGCGCCGAGGGCGGCCAGCTTCAGCGGGCCGAGCCGCTCGGCCATCGCAGTGGCGCTCGTGCCCATCATCGTGCGGCCGGCGGTGTCGAAGCTCATCGTCACCGCCACCGGCAGGTCGCAGGCGCTGCGGGCGCCGCGCACGGCGGCTTCCACCTCCCCGAGGTCGCTCATCGTCTCGATCCACATCAGGTCGGCACCGCCCTGCGCCAGACCCTCGGCCTGGGTGGCGAAGGTCTGCTCGCAGTCGGCCGCGGTCATGGCTCCCAGCGGCTCCAAGAGTTCGCCCGTCGGCCCCATCGAGCCGGCCACCAGCACGGTCCGGGGGTCGCGGCGGCACTCCGCCGCGGCGGCCTCCCGGGCGATGCGGGCGGCGGCCTCGTTCAACTCCAGGGTGCGCTCGTGGAGGTTGTGCAGGCGCAGCCGGGCGCGGTTGGCGCCGAAGCTGTTGGTCAGCACCAAGTCGGCGCCCGCCCGCACGTGACCGCGGTGAACGTCGCGGATCCTCCCGGGGGCCAGCAGGTTGAAGCGCTCCGGCGCGTCGCCGGAGTTGAGCCCGAGGGCGAAGAGCTGGGTCCCCATGGCGCCGTCGGCCACGACGTAGCCCTTCGTGTCCCAGAACTCGGAGAACACGTCGCCCGCGCCGGCCATCGGCGCAACGGTACCCGCCGCCCCGCTGGCGCCGCGGGCAGAGCGTCCTGCGGCTCAAGTGTTGCAGCATCTGACCGGCGAGTCCTGCCCCGGCAAAGTGGGCTATTCGGGAGGCTCGGGAATTCCCATCTTCGCCGTCGGCGTGTCCCGCGCAAGGTCCCAGCCTGCGAGGACCGACTCGATCCCTGTGCAGAGCCTTGCCGCTCTCGCCGCCTCCCAGTCCGCGGCGCCCGCAGCGGGGCGCGTCCCCGCCGGCATGCGCTTCTGTTTCACTGCCGCCGGGCGTCAGGTCGTTGCGAAGTTCGCTGACGCCCTGGTTCGTGTTCTGCAGCGAGGCCGCGGCCTCAGTCTCGGCCGCATTGCGATTGTCCGACTCGTCGGGATTCGCGCAATGATTGGCCGGTGAGCCGGATCGAAAGCGTCCGTCGTGCCTCGCAACAGTGGGCGCGGGACCTGACCGACGTGTCGGGCCGCAACAGGCTGCTGTACTACCGCCACCTGAAACTCGGGACGCTGGATCTCGCCGGCGCCGAGCCGCGAGCGCTGACTCGGCTGCTCTCCGGCAAACCCGGTTCGACGGTCGCGCTGAGCGTCCTGTTCCGCGGCGGCCCCGACGACGGCACCGCCCTCTCTGACGCGGTGCGACGGGCCCGTGCGATAGGCCGCAAGGCAACGGAGAACTTCGAGGAGCGAGGGGTGACCACGCTGTTCCTGGTTCGGGGAATGGCGACTTGGACCGCCGGGGGCACGCGTGCGGTGCCCGCTTCGCCGGTGCTGATGTGCAACGTGGGTCTGCACCGACGCGGTGCCTCCGAGGCCGATTTCGATCTCTCCCTCGACGGCGAGTGGACCGTGAACGACGCGCTGATGAGGTATCTGGACAAGGAGTTCGACGTCGGCGTCTCCGGGGAGGAACTGCTCGGCTCGAAGCTGTCCGACGCCCGACTAGACGATGACGAGGTCGCCGAGTTGTTCAGTGACCTGACTGCGGCTGCCCGTGGCAGGGTCCCGGACTTCCGCATCGAGCGCCAAAGCCTCATTCTCGGCAACTTCATGTACCGGAAGATGCCGATGGTGGGCGACATCGAGGACAATCTCGATGCGCTCGCGGGCCACGATCTGATCGCGGCCGTCGCAGGTGACGGTGATGCACGAGCGTTGCTTCGCAGCGATCACAGCCACAACGTCGATCCGTCTCTGCCCGACGCCACGCCGCCGGCTGACGAATACTTGG
>JAPOYG010000579.1:8874-14344 GCA_026706755.1 Acidobacteriota bacterium | reverse complement strand
TCCGGGGTGTCGATGTCGGTGAAGGCGCCCGGGTCGTCGACGACGACGTCCTCGGCCTCGGCCTCGTGGGCGCGGACGACGGGCTTGGCGCCGGTCGCGGGATCGGCGCGGCGGAGCGCGGCGAACAGGGTGCGCCCGAAGACGACCGGGTGGCCGTGGCCGGGGGCGTCCCGGCGGGCCGGACGGACGATGGGGGCGCGGGTGCGGCGGTAGCGGTCGAGGAGCGCGCGGACGGTGTCGGCGGTGACCAGCGGGACGTCGACCAGCGTGACCAGCGCGGCGTCGACGCCGGGACGGTCGATGGCGTCGAGGCCGACCACGAGGGACGAGAGCTGGCCGCGGGCCGGGTCGGGGTTCACGACGACGCGCGGCGGCGGCTCGTGACCGGCGAGGGCGGCGCCAATCCGCGCCGCGAGGTCCGCGCCGGGCGCGACGACCACGAGCGGGCCGGCGCCGCCGGCGCGGAGGGTGCGGACGATGCGGCCGACGAAGGTCTCGGCCCCGGCCGGGAGCAGCGCCTTGGGGCGCCCCATGCGGGACGAACGGCCGCCGGCGAGCACGAGACCGGGGACGGACACGCCCGACATCCTACCGGCCCCGGGAGGCCGGTTGTGTGCGGCGGCGGCGAAACACTAAGATGAAAGGCATGAGCGATGCTCCCGGATTTGACATCCGGATCCGGTGCCAGCGGTGCGGCGAGCAGATGGACCTGCGCGATCCCGGCCCCGGGCAGCCGTGGCCGCCCCAGCAGTTCTGGAAATGTCCGGCCTGCGGGCGCAATTTCTGGACCACCTATCCCCCGCCGAAGAAGCCGAAGCCCGCGCCGAAGCCGGCTGCCTCGTCCGCCTGAGGCCGAACGCGCGGCTTGACTTCTCGTACGGTCCGTCCTATGCTTCCCCCTTTCGAGCCGAGGGTTCTGTCTTCCCCCGGGCATCATGCGGGCAGACGACGCGCGAGCGTAGGCCCGTCGCTGTCAGACGAGCGTCGGAAGGGCGCACGCGGCTCACAGGAACGCGGCTCCCCACGGGGCAGGGGCGGCGGACCACCGGAGGGACGGAATGCCGAGCGGCACTATCGCACGTCTGCTGATTGACAAGGGCTTCGGGTTCATTCGGGACGAGAGCGGGATCGAGCATTTCTTCCACCGCAGCGCCGTCCGAGGTGCCGTCTTCGAGTTGCTTCGCGAAGGCCAGCGCGTCGACTTCACGCCCGAGGAATCCCAGAAGGGTCCCCGCGCGGGTGAGGTGCGGCTGATCGAGGGCTAGGACGGACCGGGCGGGCGCCCTCCGGAAGCGAACGGGGCCCGGTGGCCCTCCCGGTCTTCAAAATCGGTCGCTCCCCGTCAACGCGGGGGGGCTGGGTTCGACTCCCAGGCGCTTCCGCCAATTCCTACCGGAAGTTCTAGCTACCCGTCTGCCGGCGGCGGCTCGAGGAGCGCGTTCACGTCGCGCTCGGTATCGGACGCCACCTGCATGGCGGCGAGCTCCGCCCGGAGCAGCGCCAGGTTGGCCGCGACGGCCGACGCCGCCAGCAGCGTGTGGACGATGGTGGGCACGGCCCCCGTGTCGACGCCGGCGCCGATGATGGCGGCCGCCATCGTCAACCCCATCGCCAGCATCCCGACCGAGAAGACCGGCCGGCGGGCACGCGCCACCGCGGCGTAGAACAGGGCCGGCAAGCCCCCCTCGGCCGCCGCCTCCCGGATGGCCCGCCCCTTCCCCAGCAGGTAGAACATCGTCATCGAGTGCGCGAGCAGGGTGACCAGGGTGGCGAAGATGCCGACCGTCGTGTGGCGCAGCAGGTCGTCCGAGCCGGACGCGGCGAAGCCGAGGACGGTGGCGTACCCGAGGCCGCCGAGCCCGATCAGGATGGCCGTGGTGAGGGCGGCGCGCATCTCGTCACGCGGGTTCCGCCGCGGCGGCGGCAGGACCGGCGGCGGCGTCGGCGCGCCGCACGCGCTCGACGAGCGTCTCGTAGCGGACCGGCGGGAGGCCCACGCGCCCGAAGCTCTTCGCGCGGTGGTGCCGTTCGCCGTGGAAGTCCGAGCCGCCGCTGACGGCCAGGCCGAGCCGGTCGGCAAGCCGCTGGTAGCGGGCCTCGGCCGCCGCGTCGTGGTCGCTGTGGAACGCCTCGATCGCCCCGAGGCCGGATTCGGCGAGGCCGGGGATGAGCTCGTCGCGCCGCAGCAGGCCGGGGTGGGCGAGCGAGACGAGGCCGCCCGCCTCCGCCACGAGGCGCACGACCTCCGCCGGCGACGCGCCGCGGCGGGCGACGTAGGCCGGCCCGCCGTCGGCGAGCCAGCGGTCGAACGCCTCCTGCGGCGTGGCGCAGTGGCCGGCCTCGACGAGCGCCCGCGCCACGACGGGGCGGGCGACGGCGCGCCCGGCCGCCGAGGCCTTCTCGATGAGCCCCTCGATGGGGATCGGCACGGCAAGGGCGGCGAGCTTCTCCCCCATCTCGCGCGCGCGCCGCACGCGGTCCTCGCGCTGGTCGGCCAGGAAGCGATCCAGGCGGGCCGGCGCCGGATCGAGGAAGTAGGCCAGCATGTGGACGTCCCGGCCGTCGGCGACGGCGGTGATCTCGATGCCGGGAAGCAGCTCGATGCCGCGCCCGGCCGCGGCCGCCGCCGCCTCCGGCACCCCGGCCATCGTGTCGTGGTCCGTGACGCTCATCGTGCGGATGCCGATCGCGTGCGCGCGGTCGACGAGCGCGGCGGGGGCGAGAGTGCCGTCCGACGCCGTGGTGTGCATGTGAAGGTCGATCATGGCGTCGGCCGCCGGCGGGTGGCGTCGGGGTTCGGCGGGGTCGGTCAGGTGTTGGCGCGGCGGGCGGACGCCGTTCGCGGGCGGCGCGCCTTCGACTCGGGCTGCGCCTGCGCCTTCGCTTTCGACTGCGCCCGGGACTCGCGCGCCGCAAGCGAGCGATACTCGCGGATGAGGAGCTCGAGGTGCTCGCGCTCCTCGTCGGCGAACTCCAGGAAGATGCGCTTGCCCTCCGAGTCCTCGAAGCGCTCGCCGTAGCGCTTGAAGAAGCGGTGCGAGCCGCGCTCGCAGCGGATGCCGATGCGCAGCGCCTGCCGGTCGTCCGCCCCCTTGTCGAGCTCCTCCGCCCCGGCCGCGAAGAGCCCGCTCGCGGCCCCCTTGAAGAAGAGGAACGTGGGCCGCGATTCCAGATCCGGGTCCTCGGCGAGGAGCTCGGCGTAGCGCGCCTCCAGCTTCCCCAGGTGCTCCTGCTCCTCGGCGGCCAGCTTGCGGAAGACGCGGCGGCCGCGCGCGTCCTTCGTGATGCGCGCGGCGCGGGAGTAGAAGTCCAGCCCGCTCCGTTCCGTCTGGATCGCGATCCGCAGGGCGTCGCGCGCGAAGAGCCGCTCCATGGGCACGTCGCCCTGCCCGCGCCGCCGGTGGCCGGTCCGGCACTCGTCGCACCGCCCGTGGATCTGCACCACGCTCTGGCCGAGCTCGAAGCCGCGGACGCCGGCGATCTCCTCGAGGAGCGCCTCGACGTCCGACGACAGGAACTCGGACGAGCGGTGGCAGCTCTTGCAGATCAGGTGGAAGTGCCGCGGCTGCCCGTAGGAGTGCTCGAAGCGGGCCCGCCCGTCGCCGAAGTCGACCTTGCGGGCGATGCCGGCGTCGGCCATCCACTGCAGCGTGCGGTAGACGGTGGCGCGGCTGCTCTTGTGGCCCTCGCGACGCAGCACGTCGACGAGGTCGTCGGCGCTCAGGTGGCCTTCCTGGCGCAGGAAGACGTTGACGATCAGGTCTCGCTTGCTCGAGCGCTTGCCGCCCGCCGGGCGCAGGCGATCGACGAAGGCGGATGGCGCTTCCATGGCGGTCACCGGGCGAGCGGGCGGGGCCGCACGGTGCGGTCGGCCCGGCCGCACGGAATCAGACGCCGAAGGACTGGCCGCACCCGCAGGTCGACTTGGCGTTCGGGTTCTTGATGGTGAACCCGCCCCCCATCAGGTTGTCGACGAAGTCGACCTCGGCCCCGGTGAGATAGCGGATGCTGATGGGGTCGATGAAGAGCGTGATGCCGTTCGACTGGAAGATGCGGTCCGCCTCGGCGTCGCCGGAGCCCTCCTCGATCATCAGGCCGTACTGGAACCCGGAGCAGCCGCCGCCCTGCACGAACACCCGCAGCCCGGCGTCGGCCTTCTCCTCCTCGGCCAGCAGGGCGTGGATCTTCGAAGCCGCCGCCTCCGTCACCAGGATCGGCCCCGCCGCCACAGCCGTCATTGTCTCAGGCACTGTCGCTTGTCTCCCCTGCATGCAAGCCTCGATTGTACAGCAGAACCCGTGCCGCGGCGGACATGGCGCTCGTCAGCCGACGGCTCCGGCGGCCGCGGGCTTGGCCGGGCGCGCCGCGGCGGGCGATACTGGCAGGTGTGACCCGCGAGGAGCTGCTCGCCGCTGCCGAGCCCCGCTGGCGCGCCCTCCGGGAACGGCGCGCCGAACTGGGGGGAGCGGTCGACATGCAGCGCGTGCTCGTCACCCGCGGCCTGGACCTGGGGGCCGCCCTCGACCGGCAGCCGCTGCCGGTCGCGCCCCGGCCCGCCGGCGCGCTGGCGGCGCGGCTCGCGGGGGGCGAGCCGGTCGGGCTCGACGAAGGGGTCGAGGTCGACGCGGCGCTCCTCGGGCCCTACCTGCTGGGCTTCTGCGACGACCTCGCGGCGGGCGGCGCGGGCGCGCCGGCGCGGCACCTGCGGGAGGTGCTCGAGCGGGGCGAGATCGACGTCGGATCGCTGCTCGCGGCCTCGCTCGGGCGGCGGCAGGCGGCCATCCGGACGCGGGCCGTCCACGTCGGCGTGTCGCCCGACCTGACGTGGGTGGTGGCCGAGATGGCGGTGGGGCCGCTCGCCTGCCGCCTGCGGCAGCACGTGCTGGCGGAAGCGGACCCCGACCCCGAGCGGGCGGCGGCGGACGCCGGTTCGGAGCTGGCGGCGGCGCTCCGGAGCTGGGGGCGCGGGTACTGCCCGGCCTGCGGCTCGTGGCCGGCCCTGGCGGAGCTCGGGGCCGGCGACCCGGGCGACGGGGACCCGGGCGACCGGGGCGCGGACGACCGGGGCGCGGACGGCGCGGGCGACGGGGACGCGGACCGGGCGGACGCCGGCCGGCGGCTGCGCTGCTCGTTCTGCGGCGCCGGCTGGCCCTGCGCACCGGGCGCGTGCATCTACTGCGGCGCGGGCGGCGAGGGCCTGCTCGCCGCGGCGGGCGCCGGCGAGGCGCAGCGGGCGGAGCTCTGCCGGTCGTGCGGCGGCTACCTGAAGTGCGTGGCGGGCGGGGCCCCGGCGCCGTTCGAGCTGCTGCCGGTGATCGACCTCGAGACGAGCGACCTCGACGCCGGGGCCATGGAGCGCGGCTACGGGCGCCCGTCGATGCGGGAGGCGGACGCGCCGGCCCCGCCGTGCCCGCCCGCCGGCGAAGCGGACAACCCGCCGCCCGGATGACGGACCCGGCGGCACCGATGA
>JAPOYG010000579.1:0-8856 GCA_026706755.1 Acidobacteriota bacterium | reverse complement strand
CCGGCGGCACCGATGATCCGGCGGCACCGATGATCCGACTCGTCGTCCCCTTGCTCGTCTGCCTCGCCGCGCTCGCCGGCCCCGCCCTCTCCGGTGCGGCGGGCGCCGCGCAGGACGCGGAACCGGCCCGGGACCGCGTCCCGCACGGGCGGCTCTTCCCGCCCGAGGACCTCGGCCTGCTCGAGGGCCCCGACCGCGACGCGTGGCAGCAGCCGGAACGGATCATGGACCTGCTGCGGATTGCGGACGGCGCGGCGGTGGCCGACATCGGGGCGGGGGGCGGCTGGTTCACCGTGCGCCTCGCGCGGCGCGTCGGCCCCAACGGGCTGGTCTACGCCGAGGACATTCAGCCCCAGATGCTGGAGTCGATCAACCGCCGCGTGCGCCGCGAGGGCCTGGCCAACGTCCGGACCATCCACGGCACGCCGACCGATCCGCTGCTGCCGTCGCCGGTCGACGCGGTGCTCATCGTCGACGTCTACGCCGCGGTGGCGGTCGAGGACCGCATCCCCCTGCTCCGCAACCTCCTGCCGCTGCTCGCCCCGGGCGGGCGGGTCGGCATCGTCGACTTCAAGCTCGACGGCGGGGGGCCGGGGCCGCCGCTGGCGGAGCGCGTGGAGCCGGAGGCGGTGGTGCGGGACGCGCGGGCGGCCGGCCTGCGCCTGCGCGAGCGGGAGGACCTGCGCTACCAGTACGTGCTGGTGTTCGTCGCCGCCGCGGCGCGTTGACCCGGGCGCGCGACGACGGCGGGGCCGCGACGATCCGCGCGACCGGAACGCGGCGCTCCGCTCGGGCGGCGACCGATCTCTCGCGCTCATGACCGCAGCCCTCACCATCGCCGGCAGCGACTCGAGCGGGGGCGCCGGCATTCAGGCCGACCTCAGGACCTTCGCCGCGCACGGCGTCCACGGCCTGTGCGCGGTCACCGCGGTCACCGCCCAGGACGCGGGCGGCGTGCAAGCCTGCCATGCCGTACCCCCGCGGGTCGTCGAGGCGCAGATTGCGGCCGCCACGGCGAGCCCCGGCGTCGCCGCGGTGAAGACGGGCATGCTGGCCACGGCGGCCATCGTCGACGTCGTGGCCGCCGCCGCGGCGCGGCGGGCGCTCCCCCGCCTGGTCGTCGACCCGGTGCTCCGGAGCGGGCTGGGCGACCGCCTGCTCGACGACGACGCCATCGAGCGGCTGCGGCGCGCGCTCCTGCCGCGGGCCGCCGTCGTCACCCCGAACCGGGACGAGGCCGAGCGCCTGGCGGGCATGCGAATCGCGTCGCCGGCGGATGCGCGGGAGGCCGCACGGCGCATCCACGACCTCGGCCCGCGGGCCGTCGTCGTCACCGGAGGGCACCTCGAGGAGGATGCGGGACACGCCGTCGACGTGCTGTTCGACGGCAGCGACGTCGTCGAGCTGCGGGCGCCGCGCGTCAACGGGTTGACGGTCCACGGCACGGGCTGCACGTTCGCGGCCGCGGTCGCCGCCGCGCTCGCCCACGGCCGGCCGGTGGCCGAGGCGGCGGCCGACGCCCAGCGCTTCGTCGCCGGCGCGCTCCGCGATGCCGTCGCGGCCGGCCCCGCCGGCCGGGTGCTGGATGCCTTCTGGCGGGCGGAGCGGCGCGGATCCTGAAACCGCCCGGGGGCTGGACCCTTCCGGCGGGCGGAGCGGCGGGACTGCTGAACGGCCGAACGGGGGCGGCCGCGCTCGCAGTTGCGGCCGTTCGCGGCGATAATCGTCGCGTGGACGGCCCCAAACGGTCGCGGCCGCCGAACGCGGCCCGGGAGATCCTGCGGCCGGGCGACGCGACGGGCTCCCGGTATGCGCTACCAGGCTGACGAGAAGCCACCCGCCTTCCTCGCGCTCGGTTGCGGCCTGCAGCACGTCGTTCTGGGCCTGGCCAGCATCGTCCTGATCCCCACGATCGTGATCCGGGCCGCCGGCGGGACCGACGCCTACCTCTCCTGGGCGGTGTTCAGCGCGGTCGCCGTCAGCGGCATCGTCACGGCGCTGCAGGCGGCGAGGCTCGGCCGGGTCGGCGCGGGATACGTGCTCACGATGGGCCCCGCGGTGGCCTTCATCGGGGTGTGCGCCGCCGCCCTCGCCGAGGGGGGTCCGTCCCTGCTGGCGACCCTGGTCGTCGCGTCGGCGCTGGTCACCATCGTCGTCTCCCTGCGGCTCGCGCTGTTCCGGCGGCTGCTGACGCCGACCATCGTCGGCACCGTGAACATGCTGGTCCCGGCAACCGTCCTGCCGGTCGTCTTCGGCCGCCTGACCGAGGTGCCGCCCGGCACGGGGACGCTCGGCGCGCCCCTCGCCGCGCTGGCGACGATTCTCGTCATCAGCGGCATCTCCCTGAAGGGGAACGCGACGCTGCGCCTGTGGGCTCCTCTCATCGGCGTCGTCGCCGGATCCGGGGTGGCCGGCGCGCTGGGCCTCTACGACCCGGAGCGGGTCGTGCGGGCTCCCTGGATCGGTCTGCCGCAGGGCGCCTGGCCGGGCGTCGAGCTCGATCTCGGTCCGGCGTTCGCGGCGCTGCTGCCCGCCTTCGTGTTCGTGGCCGTCATCGGCGCCATCCAGACGATCACGGGCGCCGTCTCCATCCAGCGCGTGTCGTGGCGGCGGCCCCGGGCCGTCGACTACCGGGCGGTGGAGGGGGCGGTGGCGGCGGACGGCATCGGCAAGCTGCTGTCGGGCGTCGCCGGCATCATGCCCACCCAGACCATCGGCGTCAGCGTTCCGACGGTCGAGCTGACGGGGGTGGCGGCGCGCCGCGCGGGAATCGCCGCCGGCGGCCTCCTGATTGCGCTGGCGTTCCTGCCCAAGCTGCTCGCCGCGGTCCTGGCGATACCCAGCCCGGTCGCCGTCGCTTATTTGACGGTGGTGCTGGCGATGGCCTTCGTGCGCGGCATGACGGAGGTCGTGCAGGGCGGGATCGACTACCGCAAGGGGCTGATCGCGGGGGTCTCGTTCTGGATCGGCGTCGGTTGCCAGAACGGCCTGATATTCCCCGACCTGCTGGCCGAGCTCGCGGGCGGCCTGCTGCAGAACGGCATTACCGCGGGCAGTCTCTCGGCCATCCTCCTGACCCTGTTCGTGGAAGTGACGGCGCCGCGGCGCCGGCGCATCGAGGTGGCCCTCGACCTGGCCGTGCTGCCGAAGATCCGGGAGTTCCTGGCCGCGTTCGCGTCCCGCAGCGGCTGGGGCGAGAAGATGGTCGACCGCCTGGACGCGGCCACCGAGGAGACGCTGCTGACGCTGATCGGGCAGGACGAGGGCCGGGAGGAGCTCGAGCGGCGCCGGCTGCTCCTGCAGGCGCGCAAGGAGGCCGGCGGCGCGGTCCTCGAGTTCTTCGCCGCGGCGGGCGAGGAGAACCTGCAGGACCGGATGGGGCTGCTGGCGGAACAGCCCGACGACGTGCTGGCGGAGCGCGAGGTCTCGCTGCGCCTGCTGCGCCACATCGCGTCGTCGGTCCGCCACCAGCAGTTCCACGACTCCGACATCGTGACCGTGCACGTGGAAGTCCCGGAGGCGGACCGTGCCGGACGTTGACGCCGCTCGGGGCCGGCGCGCGCTCGTGCTGCGCCTCGCGGCCGGACCCGTCGCGTTCGCCGCCGTCCGCGCCGCGCCGCTCGTCGGCCTCGCGCCGGAGGCGCACTACGCCGTCAGCGCCTTCGCCTGGGTCCTGGCGTGGTGGGTCACGAGGCCGGTGCCCTGGGCCGTCACCAGCTTCCTGCCGTTCGTGCTCCTGCCCCTCGGCGCGGGAATGTCGGTCGCCGACGTGGCCGCCCGCTACGGCCACGTCATCCTGCCCCACCTGGCGGGCGTCATGCTGTTCGGGCACGCGGTCGCCAAGCACGGCCTGGCCCGGCGGATCGCCCTCGGCGCACTGTGCCTGCCCGGGGTGGCGCGCTCCGGCGGCGGCCTCCTGCTCGCGATCATGACCGTGTCGGCGGTGCTGTCCGCGATGGTCAGCGACCTCGCGGTGGCCGTGATGATGACGCCGATCGCGCTGTCGATCGCCCGCTCGGTCGCGCCCGGCGCGGGGCGCATGGCGGCGGCGGCGTGCCTCGCCGTCCTCTACGGCACCACCGTGGGGGGCATGGCGACGCCGGCGGGCGCCATCTACAACCCGGTGACCCTGGCGCTGCTGGAACGGCTGACCGCCTACAGCGTGACCTTCGCGCAGTGGATGTCGACCGGCGTCGTGCTCACCGCGGTCCACCTCCCGTTGTGCTACGGCGTGTTGAAGCTGATGCTGCCGCTGGAAGTGCGGGCCATCCCCGACCGCGCCCGCTTCCGGCGGGAGCTGGCGCGGCTGGGCCCGATGGGCCGGGGCGAGAAGAACGTCCTGTTCGTGCTGGTCGTGATGCTGGTGCTGTGGATTCTCCCCACGTTCGTCACGATCGGGTTCCTCGACATCTGGTACGTGGCCCCGGTGGCCATGGTGCTGCTCTTCGCGCTGCCGGTGGACGCGAAGCGCGGAAAGGCGACCCTGGAAGCGGCGGACGTCCAGCAGGGGATCGGATGGAACGTGCTGTTCCTGGTGCTCGGCGGGATGGCCCTGGCCGACGTGCTGGCCCGCGTGGGCGTGACCGACTGGCTGGCCGCCCTGCTCACGGGCAACGTCACCGCGGGGGCGCTGCCGTGGCTCGCCGGTCTCGCCACGCCGCTCCTGACGCAGTTGGCCAACGGGCCGGCCGCGACGGTGGCGATCTCCACGACGCTCTATCCGATCGCCGACGCCCTCGGCTACAACGCCGCGATTCTCGCCCGCATCATCGCGGGCACCGCCGACGCGGTGACGCTCCCCTGGGCCAGCGGCGTCGTGGCGGTGACGTTCGCCTCCGGCGCCGTCGGGCTCGGGACGATGTTCCGCGTCGGCGTAGTCGTCACAATTTTGACGTCGATCGTCGTGGTCGTGCTGAGCACGATCCTCGTGCCCGCCCTGCAGGCGTTCGCGGTGGGGTGACGCCGTCCGGCCGGCGCGCTTCCGTCAGTCGCCGCGCCGCTGAACCAGCGCGGTCAGGACGGTCTGGACAGTCGATTCTAGGGAATCCAGCCGGCCTGAGAGGCGGTCCATCTGGCTCGAAAGACGGTCGATACGGCTCGACAGCCGCGCCTCGACGCGCGTCGTCTGCCAGGCGTTGAAGAGGACGCCCGCCGCCGCGAAGAAGGACGCGGCGGCGGTGAGCAGCGCAAGGGCGTCCATACGTTTCGAGTCTATCTCACCTGAAGGCACACGAACGGGCCGCGCGGGGACAGTGCCGCGAATCGGAAGAACATCGCGCGTCGTCCCTCGTACGGCCGCGGGCAGCCGCTCCGGCAGGCCGGTCGGGGGCGGCTGCTATACTCGACGGCGATGGCCGAGGGCGCGTTTGCGGTCACGGCGGCGCCGCTCGAGCCGGGGCGGCTGGCGGCGATCGTGACCGCCGCGTTCGACGGCAGCGGGCCGGGGGCGGGGGCGGTCGCGTCGTTCGTGGGGACGGTCCGCGACCGGAACCAGGGGCGGCGGGTGGACCGGCTGGAGTACGAGGCCTACGAGCCGCTGGCGGTCAAGGCCTTCGAGCGGATCGCGGCCGAGGCCGGGGAGCGCTGGCCGGACGCGCGCCTGGCCATCCACCACCGGCTGGGGCGGCTGGCCGTCGGCGAGGCGAGCGTCGCCATCGCCGCCGCGTCGCCCCACCGCGCCGAGGCGTTCGCGGCGTGCCGCTACGCCATCGAGCGCATCAAGCAGATCGCCCCCATCTGGAAGCACGAGTACTTCGAGGGCGGCGACGTCTGGATCGAGGGGGCGACCGCCGACCCCGACGACGCCAAGGCGCGCGAGACCGCCGTCCAACGCGCATGCGCGTGACGGTCCGCCTGTTCGCCCGCCTGCGGGAGATTGCCGGCGCCGAGACCCTGGTGCGCGAGCTGCCGCCGGGCACCACGGCGGGCGGCCTGTGGGACGACCTGGCGCGCGAGTTCCCGGAGCTGGCCGAGTACCGGAACGCCGTGTCCACCGCGGTGAACGAAGAGTACGCCCGCATGGATGCGGCCATCGCCGAAGGGGACGAGGTCGCCTTTCTGCCGCCCGTGTCAGGTGGTTGACGCCGGGTGGTGGACGCCGGGTGGTCGACGCCGGATGCTTGACGCCCGGCGGTCGAGGCTCGGCGGTTGAAGCCTGGCGATTGACGCGTCGAAAAGTTGACGCCCGGGGCGAAGCCCGGAAGCCCGGGATCCGGGAAAGACCCGGGGCCGGGGGCCGAGCGGCCGCCGCGGCCGGCGGCGAGCGCGGGCGAGTTGACCGATGTTCGAGAAGCTGCAGGCGATCGAGGAGCGCTACGACCGGCTGCTGGCGCTCATCTCCACCCCCGAGGTGCAGGCGGACCAGGACGAGTACCGCACGCACACGCGCGCGCTGGCGGAGATCGAGCCGCTGGTCGAACGTTTCCGCGAGTACAAGTCGGTGGTGACCGAGGCGGCGGAGGCGACCGAGCTGCTCGAGGGCGACGACGCCGACCTCCGGGAGCTGGCCGCGCAGGAGTTGGAGGCGCTGAACGGTCGCCGCGAGGAGCTGGAGGCGGCCATCCGGGTGCTGCTGCTGCCGCGCGACCCGAACGACGAGAAGAACGTCGTGCTGGAGATCCGCGCCGGCACGGGAGGCGACGAGGCGGGGCTCTTCGCCGGCGACCTGTTCCGCATGTACAAGCGCTACGCCGAGGGCGAGGGCTGGCGGGTGGAGCTGCTCTCGCTCAACGAGACGGGCGTGGGAGCGATCAAGGAGGTCATCGCGCTCGTCGAGGGCCGCCGCGTCTACAGCCGGCTGAAGTACGAGAGCGGCGTGCACCGGGTGCAGCGGGTGCCTGCCACGGAGGCGAGCGGCCGCATCCACACGTCGACGGCCACGGTCGCGGTGCTGCCGGAGGCGGAGGAGGTCGACATCCGCATCGAGCCCAAGGAGCTGCGCATCGACACCTTCTGCTCGAGCGGGCCGGGCGGGCAGAGCGTCAACACGACGTACTCGGCGGTCCGCATCACGCACCTGCCGACCGGCCTCGTCGTCTCGCAGCAGGACGAGAAGTCGCAGATCAAGAACAAGGCGAAGGCGATGAAGGTGCTCCGCTCGCGCCTCTACGACCTCGAGCGGCAGCGCCAGCAGGACGAGATTGCCGAGGACCGCCGCGGCCAGGTGGGCACCGGCGAGCGGTCCGAGAAGATCCGCACCTACAACTTCCCGCAGAACCGGCTGACCGACCATCGCATCGGGTTCACGACGCACAAGCTGCCCGCGGTGCTCGACGGGGCGCTCGGCGAGATGGTCGAGACGCTGGCCACCCACTACCAGTCGGAGAAGCTGAAGGCGGCCGAGGCCAAGACCTCCGCATGACCGTCCTCGACGAGGTGCGGGCAGCCCATCGGCGGCTGGTCACGGCGGGCGTCGACCCCGACCACGCCGCCAGCGACGCGGAGGTGTTGGCGCGCCACGCGCTCGGCTGGGACCGGGCCACCTATCTCAGCCGGCGCCGGGAGCCGCCGCCGGACCGCTTCGCGGCGGACTACCGCGCGCTGGTGGGGCGGCGGGCCGGGCGCGAGCCGGTCTCCGCCATCACGGGGCGGCGCGAGTTCTGGGGCCTGACGTTCGAGGTGGGGCCCGCGGTGCTGACGCCGCGGCCCGAGACCGAGCTGATCGTCGAGTGGTCGCTGCGCCTCGTCGGGGCGCGGCGGGGGGCGCCGCTCCGGGTCGTCGACGTCGGAACGGGGTCGGGGTGCCTGGCCGTGGCCCTGGCGCACGAACTGCCGGCGGCGCGCGTCGTCGCCACCGACCTCTCCCCTGCCGCGATTGCCGTCGCCCGGCGCAACGCCCGTGCGAACGGCGTCGCGGAGCGCATCCGCTGGGTCGTGGCGTCGCTCCTGGACGGGTTCCGCGCTGCCGCGCCGACCGGACGCAGGGGCGGCGACGGGGCGGGCGGCGACGGGGCGGGCGCCGGCGCACCGGCCGGGCGGGGCTGGGAACTCATCGTCGCCAACCTGCCCTACGTCCCGTCGGCGGCGACGAGGGTGCTCAGCCCGGAGGTGCGCGACCACGAGCCGTGGCTGGCCCTCGACGGGGGCCGCGACGGGCTGGATCCGCTGCGCGCCCTGCTGGCGGCGGCGCCCCGACACCTCGCCGCGGGGGGCCACCTGGTGGTCGAGTTCGGGGCCGGGCAGGAGGATACGGTGCGCGCGCTCGTCGAGGCCAGCTCGGCGCTGGCGCTCATCGACGTCGCCGGCGACCTGGCCGGCATCCCCCGCGTGGCCGCCATCCGCGGGCGTTGATCGGGAACCGACCGGAGCGGACCGGGAGCCGAGATGGAAGACTGCCTGTTCTGCCGCATCGCGGGCGGCGCTATCCCCGCCCGCAAGGCCTACGAGGACGACACCCTCGTGGCCTTCCACGACCTCAATCCGCAGGCGCCGGTCCACATCCTCGTCATCCCCCGCAAGCACATCGCGACCGTCAATGATCTGACAGCAGAGGACGATGCCACGGTCGGCGCGATGGTGCGCCGGGCGGCGGCCATCGCCCGCGACCTGGGCCACGCCGAGGCCGGCTATCGGACGGTCTTCAACTGCAACGCGGCGGCCGGCCAGACCGTCTTCCACATCCACCTGCACCTGCTGGCGGGCCGCGACCTGACCTGGCCGCCGGGGTAGCGCCGCAAACCCGTCGCAGGCTCCTCAGGGCGACTTCCTGCCACGTTCCGACAGCAGGATATTGTCGATGCGGGTGTTCACGGCCGCGACTTGAGCCGTCAGGTCGCGTCGCACGCCGTCCACGTCTCGACGCACGCCGTCCACGTCCCGACGCACGCCGTCCACGTCCCGACGCACGCTCTCGACCAT
>JAPOYG010000587.1 GCA_026706755.1 Acidobacteriota bacterium | reverse complement strand
GGGTCGCCGGCCGGGTGCGGTCGGTCACGCCCCTGGAACAGGTCTTCCTGGTGTGCGACGGCGAGGTCGTGCTGGACGTCCCGCTCGACGCGGACCGCCGCTCGGCCGCCTTCACTGCCAGCCGGCCCGTGCGCGACAGCGGGTGGTGCCATCTGCGGGCCGAGGGCGCGCCCGCCGAGCGCTTCCCGATGGACGTGACGTACGTGCAGGCGTTCACCAACCCCGTCTGGCTGCTCGTAGGCGACCGGCCGATCCGCGACGCGACCGCGGCCGCGTATGCGCTGGGGTGGATCGACCGGCTGGAGGGGATGGCGGACGTGTGGCCGGGCTGGAGGTCCGAGCGCGAGCGGGCGCACGTGTTCGCGCAGTTCGACGAGGCCCGCGAGGTCTACCGTCGGTTCGCCCGGGAGAGCGCGGTGGCCGCCCCCCGCCCCTGACGGGACGCACTCTCCTGGCTGCCGAAGGGGCAGATTCCCGCGCTGCCGAAGGGGTAGATTCCCGCGTGCCGGGCTTCGGCCCGCGAGGGCATGTACGACCGCCCGCTGGTGCGTCGGGAGCGCAGGCGGAGCGGTTTGCGGTCGCGCGCGGCGCTACGCTACAGTGAGTCTCGGAAGTCCCCAACCCTCTCCAGGAGCTCGCATGGTTTCACTCACCGTCAACGAGCGCCGCTACGACCTCGACATTGAGCCCGAGATGCCGCTGCTCTGGGCGATCCGTGACGTCATCGGCCTGACCGGCACCAAGTTCGGCTGCGGGATCGCCCAGTGCGGCGCCTGCACCGTCCACCTCGACGGCGTGCCGATCCGTTCCTGCACCACGCCGGCCTCGCGGGCCGTGGGCAGGCGGATCACGACGATCGAGGGACTGTCGCCGGACGGGACCCATCCGCTGCAGGTGGCCTGGGTGGCCGAACAGGTTCCGCAGTGCGGCTACTGCCAGTCGGGACAACTGATGTCGGCCGCCGCGCTGCTCGCCCGGACGCCGCGGCCGAACGACCAGGAGATCGACGCGGCGATGACGGGCAACGTCTGCCGCTGCGGAACCTACCAGCGGATCCGACGGGCCATTCACCGCGCGGCGGAGGGTGCGTGATGACCAGGACACCGACGCTCGATCGACGCGCGTTCCTCACGGTCACGGCGGCGGCCGGGGGCGGACTGCTGGTGGGCAACTACCTGGGCCCGCTGCAGGCTTCGCTGGCGGCGGCCGACGGTTCCTTCGAGCCGAACATCTGGGTCCGTATCGACGCCGACGACACCGTGCGCGTCATGCTGACGCAGCTCGAGATGGGGCAGGGCGTGATGACCGCCATGCCGATGCTGGTCGGGGAAGAGCTCGACGTCGACTGGAGCCGGATCGCCACGGAGTGGGTGGGAGCCGACTCCCGCTACGGCGCCGGCTTCGGCGGCCAGCAGATCACCGCCGGCAGCAACAGCATCCGCGCCTACTGGCGGCCACTGCGGGAGGCGGGCGCGGCCGCCCGGCAGGTGCTCGTGGCGGCGGCCGCGGCCGAGTGGGGCGTCGCGGTCGAGGACTGCTCGACCGACAAGGGCCGTGTGCAACACGACCCGACCGGCCGCTCGCTCCGGTACGGCGCGCTCGTCGACCGCGCCTCCCGCTTGCCCGTGCCCGCCGAGGTCACGCTGAAGGAGCCCGGCTCCTTCAAGCTGCTGGGGCGGGACGAGGTGGAGCGTCTCGACATCCCCGAGAAGGTCGACGGCCGGGCCGGCTTCGGCATCGACGTCCAGCGACCCGGCATGCTGGTGGCCCGCGTCCTCCGCTGCCCGGTGTTCGGCGGCAAGGTAGCCAAGTACGACGCCACCCGCGCCACCGCCGTCAACGGGGTGCGGGACGTGGTCCCGGTGAGCGCCGGCCTGGCCGTCGTGGCCGACAACTACTGGGCCGCCTCGCGCGGCCTGCAGGCGCTGGCGGACGACGTGACGTGGGACGAGGGGCCGCTGGCCGATCTCACCACGGCGGAGATCAGCCGCCGGTTCCGGGAGAAGGCCGAGCAGCCCGGGGCGCCCGCGCGCAACGACGGGGACGCCGACGCGGCGCTGGCCGGCGCGGCCACGACGTTCGAGCGCGTCTTCGAGGTGCCGTATCTCGCGCACGCGACGATGGAGCCGATGAACTGCACGGCGCACGTCCAGGCCGACCGCTGCGACGTCTGGTTGCCGACGCAGGGTCAGACGGCGACGCACGGGGCGGCGGTCGCCGCGTCGGGGCTGGCGCCGGATCAGGTGTTCGTCCACCCGACATACATGGGCGGCGGGTTCGGGCGCCGCGGCGAGGTCGACTTCGTCACCGACGCCGTGGAGGCCTCGAAGGCGGTGGGTCGTCCGGTCAAGGTGGTCTGGTCGCGCGAAGACGACATGCAGCACGACTACTACCGCCCCTACACCTACGTCCGGATGTGGGCGGCGCTCGACGCCGACGGCACGCCGGTCGCCTGGAAGCAGCGGCTGGTCCAGCCCTCGCTCCTCGAGCGGACGCGGCCCGGCGCGCTGGCCGCCACGCGGGGCATCGACTTCATCTCGGTCGACGGCGCGGCCAACCTGCCCTACGACATCCCGAACGTCCGGGTGGAGTACACCGAGTTCGACCCGGGCATCCCGTTCGGCTTCTGGCGCTCCGTCGGGGCCTCGGTCAACGGCTACGTCGTCGAGGCCTTCTTCGACGAGGTGGCGGCGGCGGGCGGCCACGACCCCTACGAGCTGCGCCGGCGCCTGCTCCGCAACCACCCGCGCCACAAGGCGGTCCTGGAGCTGGCGGCCGACAAGCACGGCTGGTCGACGCCGGTCCCCGAGGGGCGGGCGCGCGGCATCTCCATTCTCGAGTGCTTCGGCACCATCGTCGCCATCGCGGCCGAGGTTTCCGTCTCGGCGCCGGCCGATGCCGACGCCGCGGTGCACGTGCATCGGATGACGTGCGCGGTCGACGCCGGCTGGACCGTGCACCCCGACACCATCCGGGGCCAGATGGAAGGCGGCATGATCTACGGGCTGACGGCCGCGCTCAAGAGCGAGATCACCATCCAGAAGGGCCGGGTGGCGCAGTCGAACTTCCACGACTATCCGATGGTGCGCATGAACGAGGCGCCCGAGATCGCGGTGCACATCGTGCCGAGCACGGAGAACCCGGGGGGCGTCGGCGAGCCGAGCACGGCCGTGCTGCCGGGGGCCCTGGCGAACGCCGTCGCGGCCGCCACCGGCAAGCGGATCTACCGGATGCCGATCCGGCCGGAGATGCTGCGGGCCTGATTCGCCGTTCCTGCGAGCGCGATTCGCCGCCGTTCGGGACGGCGGCGGTCGCGCCCGGATGAGCGCGCCTCGAACTGCGGAAGGCGGCCGCGCCCCGGGGAGCTTCCCGGTGGCACGGTCGTCGCCCCCGTGCGGTGAGGGAGACATCATGCAGAGCCAGTGTGTTCGTCATGCCGTGCTCCCGGCGCTGGTCGCGGTCGCGGCCGCCGCTGCCGCGGCGGCAGGGCTGTTCGGCCCGGCTCCGACCGGCGGGTCGGCGGCGGCGCAGGGTCGCAGCCTGCCGGTCTTCGAGGTCGACGCGGCGTGGCCGACGGTGCCGGAGGGGATGAGGCTGGGCGCGCCGTCCAGCATCGCCATCGACGCCGAGGACAACGTATGGGTGCTGCACCGCCCGCTGACGCTCCCGGCCGAGCAGGACGCGCTGGCGGCGCCGCCCGTCGTCGTCTTCGATGGGGACGGCAACTTCATCAAGGCCTGGGGCGGTCCGGGCGCCGGCTACGAGTGGCCGCAGCGGGAGCACGGCCTCCACATCGATCACGAGGGCTTCGTCTGGCTGGGCGGCAACAACTGCGCCACCAACGGCGTGCCCCGAGTCCAGCCGGTCAACGACGACCAGTTGCTGAAGTTCACCGCGGACGGCACGTTCGTCCTGCAGATTGGCCGCAGCAACCGGAGCCAGGGCAACGCCGACACGATGAACGTCAACCGGCCCTCGGATCAGCAGGTCCATGCGCCGACCAACGAGCTGTTCGTGGCCGACGGCTACGGCAACCGCCGCGTGGCCGTATTCGACGCCGGAACCGGCAGTTTCAAGCGGATGTGGGGCGCCTTCGGCGACGCCCCGGTGGAAGACAACCAGTGTCAGGTGCAGGCCCCGACCAGCTTCCCGGATCCGGGTCCTTCCAGGTTCAACGTCCTCCACGCCATCCGGGTGTCGAACGACGGCATCGTGTACGCGGCCGACCGCGAGAACCGCCGCGTGCAGGCGTTCACGCTGGACGGCACGTTCGTGGGACAGGTGATCACGCCGGACGCACCCTTCGCGCGCAATCTCGCCCTGTCCGCGGACCCCGAGCAGCAGTTCCTGTACGTCGGCGGCGACAACGGGATCGTCGCCGTCGATCGCGCGACGCTGGAAATCCTGGGCACCCTCCGCCCCGAGGGCATCCTCGGCACCGGCCACCATATCGCCACCGATTCCCAAGGCAACCTCTACCTGGCGGCGACCGGCGCGGGCATGCAGAAGCTGACGTACCAGGGGATGTCGGACCCGCAGTGACGCAACACCCGACGTGAAGCCAATCGGCTCCGTCCACGGTCTCGCACTGGAACAAAGCCGATGAGCAGCGACGCGAAGTGGGTGATCGGGGTGGCGGCCATTGTCCTGGCCATCTTCGGCTCGGCCTGGATGGTGAGCGACGTCATGATCAGGCTGGCGGGCATCGTTCGGGAGGATCTGCACGAGTTGCGCGAGAGCCTGGAGCGCGCCGCCTACGGCGAGTTCGCGCGGTTCTCCCCCGCCTCGGGCGATGCGCTGGCGCCACCCGCGGCGGACCCGCAGCGGCTACGCGCCGAGGGGATCGTCTCCGCGCCGCCTGCGCGGCCGGGTGGCCGAAACGGAGAGGGAAACCCGGCGGTGTCGGCCTGTTCGGGCAGGTGAGGCTGCGCCTGTCACGCTCCCGGACGGTCGGAGCCGTGGCCGGACCGCAGGAGGCGACGGCTACCGGCACTCCCGGGTCTGGACCTCGGCCTCGATGATCACGCCGCACACGTGGCTGGTGTACTCGAAGGGGTCGCCGTCGAAGAGGACGAGATCGGCATCCTTGCCGACCTCGATCGAGCCAACGCGGTCGTCGACGCCGAGGATGCGCGCGGCCCCCAGGGTCACCGCTTCGAGCGCCCGCTCGGGACCCAGGCCGTTGGCGGCGGCGATGGCGGCCTCCCACAGCAGCACGCGCGTCTTGGGCACGTAGCCCTCGAAGCCGGTCTGGATGGCGAACGGGATGCCGGCCTCGGCGAGCCGGGCCGCCGTCTCGAACGACCCGTTGCGCACGCGGCTCATCGGCGGGTGCACGAGGACGGGCACGCCGGCGGCGCGGATCTCGTCCAGCAGCAGGTATGCCTCGGCCGCGCTGTCGAGGACGAGGTCGAAGCCGAACTCCGCCTGCAGCCGGAGCGCGGCGGCGATGTCGGTGGCGCGGTCGGCGGTGACCAGCAGCGAGAGCTCGCCCTCGAGCACCCGGCCCAGCACCTCGCTGGTCAGGTCGGGGGGCGGCGGCGCCCCGCCCGCGTCGTCCGCCGCCGCGGCGCGCATCCGCTCGCCGTACGCCTGCGCGGCGAACAGCGCGCCGCGCAGCATCGCGACGCCCTTGGAGGACGTGCCCGGCGAGTCGAAGTTCGCGGACACCGCGTTGCCGAGGGTCGCGGCCAGCATGCGGGCGGGAACCAGCGTCGTCTCCGCCACGCTGCGGCCGCGGGTCTTGACGATCATCGTCTGGCCGCTGATCAGGGCGCCCGGGCCGTGCCCGGTGTGGAGCGTCGTGACGCCGTGGAGGCGGACCCACTCGACCAGCATCTCGGTCGCGTCGTATGCGTCGACGGCGCGCAGCTCGGGCTGGATCGGGGCCGAGGTGTCCAACTGGTCCTGATCGCGGACGGCTCCCACGTTGCTGTTCAGGGCGCCGGACAGACCGACGACGGAGTGCGCATCGACCAGGCCGGGCGTGACGACGGCCGCTTCCAGCACCTCGACGCCGTCGGGCAGCGTCGCCTCGCCCGCGGGGCCGACCCATTCGATCGTGCCATCGGCGCCGGCAATCACGACCGCGTTCTCGATCGGCTCCCCGGAAACGGTGTGGAGGAGGTCCGCCCGCACCACGACCTGCGCGCCGGCCGGCGGCGCCGCCACGCCGGCCAGGGCCGCCCCCAGCACCAGCGGCACCATCGGCAGCAGGACTCCACGGCGTCGCGGGAGCGGGTGCCCACTCATCGCGCCTCTCCTTCCAGAAGCCGGCGCAGACCTTCCTCCTCGGCGGCCGTCGCGCGGTAGACGTCGTGGCCGCCGACCGCGTAGCGGCGGTGCTCCGGGTCGGACCGGTCGTAGATGAGCCGCCCCTCGACCCACGTCTGCTCGACCTTCGTGTAGACGCTGAACGGATCGCCCGAGAGCACCACGAAGTCGGCGTCCTTGCCCGCCTCGAGCGAGCCGACGCGATCCTCCACGTCCAGCATGCGCGCCGGCACTAGGGTAAGCGCCTCCAGCGCCGCGGCGCGCGACATGCCGTTGCGCACCGCAAGCGCCGCGCTCCTGAGCAGCAGCCGGGAGTCGGTGATGAAATCGTCCGTGTTGAAGGCGACGTCCACGCCCGCCCGCTCCAGGATGGCGCCGATCTCCAGCGACCAGTCGAGCGCCTCCTCCTTGCCGCCCGGCGCGTCGATGAAGGTGATCGACACCGGCACCCCCGCGGCGGCGATCTCGTCGGCCAGCTTCCAGGCCTCCGTGCCGTGCTGCAGGACCACGCGGAAGCCGAACTCGTCGCGCAGCCGCAGCACGGTGGCGATGTCGTTGTGGCGGTGCGTGTGGTACTGGACGATGCGGTCGCCGGCCAGCACCTCCGCCAGTGCCTCCATGCGCATGTCGCGCCCGGCTGGAGGCTCGTCCTCCGCCCGGCGCCTCTCCACCCAGGCGCGCGCCTCGTGGTAGAGGCCGCGCACGAGCGCCGCCGACCGGGCCCGCGTGCCGGGGAACGGCGGGTTCCGCATCGAGTTCGTGCCGTTCGCCATCTTCATCCCGCCGCATATGCCGGCCACCGGATCGTCGCAGAACAGCCAGTCCTCGACCGTGCGGCCGCCGTCCCGGAGCTTGAGGTACACGGTCTGGCCCGACATGAGGTGTCCCGATCCCGGCATCACGTTCACGGTGGTGATGCCGCCGGCCCGCGCGCGCCAGAAGCTGTCGGAGAGGATGTCGATGGAGTCCAGGGCCCGCACGTCGGGATGGAGCGGCGACGAGCCGTCGCCGCCCGACGCGCCGCCCACGTGCGAGTGGCTGTCCACCAGGCCCGGCAGCAGCACGCGGCCCGTCAGGTCGTGCTCCACCGCCCCTTCCGGCGTGGCCACGTCGGGTCCGCCGACCTCGACGATGGTGCCGCCGTGGACGACCACGACGCCGGACTCGATCGCCGGCCCCGCGATCGGGAGCACGGTGGCGCCCCGGAAGACCTGGACCTCGTCCTGCGCCGCCGAAGCCGCCGGCGAGAGGGCGGCCAGCGCCAGGACAGGCAGGAGGATTCGAAGAGGTGTCTGCATTGCGTCTCCTGAATCGACGACGGCGCCCGCGGCGGGTATCGCAACCACGAGCGCGTTGTGCTGGTATTACTCTATGCGACGCGGCCCCGACGCTGACCAGGACGGGGCCTGGCGCAACCTGCGGCGCTCGAGGCGGCGGAAGCAGCTACCCCGCTGGTCCTTGATGTCCTCGCGATGTTCCCGGAGACGTTCGTCGAGAAGCACCTCGCGGCCACTCGGCACGCCGGGATGGCGGCGTCCGTCGAGGAGCACCGCGGGGCCGGATGACCGGGAGGACTTTCGATGACGCGATGGATGGTTGCGTTCGTGTCCGTGTGCCTTTCCGCTTCCGTTGCCGGTCAGCCGAACGGCGACCCGCTGGCGTCAGTTGCTCCATGCGATCTCGTATTCCACGGCCCGGACCATCGCTACAGAGATCCCGACCTTCCCGACGCGCCGTTGTCTCACGGCGAGAAACTCCCGGTGGAGTTTCACGTGCACGACGAGTTTCCGCCGTCACACCGGCCGGTCATTCATGCGGCGGCCGCTGAGCTGAACAGGCGGGTCGGGTTCCGGATGGTAGCCGTCCGGCGCGAGATCGACCGCGGAGACCTGCATCGGAGGCGGAACGACTCCAGGAACGTCATCTACTGGGACGACTACTGGGCGCATTCGGGCGGCATCGAAGTGACCGAGAACGTGATCATGGAGGCGGCCAGTGCCGAGATCCGGCCCGTCGCCGGCGCGGAACCGTGGGTAGCCATCGCGGAGGTGGACATCCTGGTGTACGGCGAAAAGCCGAACACGGCGGCCGGGCGGCTTCGTATCGTGTTCGGCAGAACGTTGCGGCGCCTGGGCGTCGAACCGCTCCCGGGCGAGGACGTCGACCTGGCCGCCCTCCAGAGCCTGGTGATCGAACGCTTGTCGACCGCGAGCGAAGGGGAGTTCCACGCCATGGTCATCCAACTGATGTCCGACAAGGGCGTGGAGTTGCCGGACCTCGGCGGGGCGAATCCCGAGGCCTGGATCCTCGAGAGAATCAATGAGGAACGCCGGGGCGCCGAGCCGCTGGCCTCTTTCGACGACCTTCGGCGCTGGTTGATCGACGAGTTCTCCATCGACGTGGATCGATTCGACACTTCAGTCACTCTGAAGAACCACATGCTGCACGAGTTCGGACACGCGGTCGGCCTGCGTCACTACGGGAACGGCGACAATCTGATGGCCGACGGGGCGTACCGGGTACGGGTTACGCCTCTGGCTCCCGCGGATCTCCTTGCCGAGTGGGAGTTCGATGACTTGGCCGTGCACGGGCTCCGGTGCACCTACGACCTGGAACGTCTGAGACAGTCCAACCCGCTGTAGCACGGCAGTAGTCGTCCAGGCGCATGACCGGCGCCCGACCGGCCAGTCGAGCGCCGCCCCGACTTGGTGACGGATGCCGCGGCGGGTGTGGGCACTGAGCTGCAGCGGCGCGGGCGTCGTCCCGCGGTCGCGGTCGCCGGGTCGATGCGGCTCCGGTGCGGGTCGGTGCTGACGCCCTCGTCGGGGGATCGGGTCGCCCCGCCGTTCCAGCGAAACCGTCCGCCTTCCGCCGGTACCTACCAGTATCGGAAGGGACAATGGCGGTCAGTCGTGGCAAGCTCTTGGCCCCTGCCCGCGGGCGACGCGGTCGGCCCGGAGGCGGTCCATGAACGCACTGCAACAGGGCACCGAACGAACGAAGCGCCCGCCGCTCGTGCGTGGCCGTGGCCGCAATCTGGTCCGGCGACTCCGCGATTCGATCCGGTTCTACGAGAAACTGCACCGGGACCACGGACCGATCGTGCGGTACCGGGTGCTGCACCTGGAAGTCTGCGGGCTCTTCGATGCCGAGTTGATACGGGAGGTGCTCGACGAGCAGCGCGACGCGTTCGACAAGGGGCGTGCGCTGCAACTGTCGCGGGGAATCAGCAACCCGACGGTCATCACGGCGAGCGGGCCCGAGCATCGACGGCGGCGCAGGCTGATCCAGCCGTTCTTTCACAGGACGGCGCTCGATCGCTACGTGTCCACCTTCGTGCACAAGGCGGCGGCGCGGCGGGACACGTGGCACGAGGGCGCGGTCGTCGACATCTGCTCAGAGGTCAGGGAACTGGTTACGGACATTGCCATCGGTGTCTTCTTCGGCGACGGAATCGACGTAGACGCGGACGATCTGGAGAGCGCCGCCGAGTACGTGCAGTGGGACTTCGCGATGACGCTGGTTCCCGGGTACAGAGTCATCGAGCGCTTGCCGTGGCCTCACCTGCGGCGCCTCCGGCGCGCCGGTCGGGTGATCGACGACAAGATTCGAGAGGCGATTCGGCGCGCGTCCGACGACGGTCCGGCGGCCCATAACGTGATCTCGCTTCTCGTCCACACGCAGAACGAGGAAGGCGGCGGACGGGCCTTCAACGACTCGGAAGTGCGGGACGAAACACTGGTGCTGCTGCTTGCGTCCCAGGAGACCCTCAAGTCCTCGCTGTGCTGGTGCTTCTACCAGCTCGGACGGAACCCCCGCGCTCGCGATCGCATGATCGAGGAGATCGACGACGTGCTGGGAAGGCGGCCCGCGACCCCGGACGACTTTGCCCGCCTCGTCTACACGCGCGCCGTCTTCGACGAGACGCTGCGACTCTGCCCGCCCGTGTACCTCGTGCCGAGAACGGCGGTCAGGGACGTAGTCATCGGCGGCTACTTCCTGCCCAGGGGGACGAACCTGCAGATCTGCTGGTTGGCGCCCCACAAGGACGGGCGGTACTTCCCCGATCCCGATCGGTTCCTCCCGGAACGGTGGCTGGGCGAAGGACCGGAGCGCCCGAAGTACGCCTACGGACCATTCGGCGGCGGGTCGAGAGCGTGTCCCGGCGACCTGTACGCCAGGATGACGGCCGTGTACGTGCTCGCAACCATCACGCAGCGCTGGCGTCTGGATCTTGCCGCGGACCGGCCGCTGAAGTACCGGTCCCTGGTCGTCTACGCCATCAGCAGCGGCCTGTCGGCCACGGCGGTCGCCCGGCCGGACATCACGGCGAACCCGCGGTAGAACACCGGCGACGCACTCGTGCGAGGGCGTGAGAACCCTGGGAGGGAACGCCGCATGACCGACCTGAACGGCGGGTCCGGGGAGAAGGTGACGGCTCGGAAGCGACTGGCGCCCATTTCGGGAGGCTCCGCGATGCTGCGCCTGCTGCGGCCGATCTGGCGGCGCTTCGAAGCGGCGGCGCGGGATCCCGAAGCGGCTCAGCGCGCGCTGTGGGCCGAGATCGCGCGCGAGGCCGAGGGCTCGCCCATGTGGGGGGAACGGTGGGGGCGGTCCGGCGCACCGCCGCTGGCGGAACTTCCCATTACCGAGTACGCAGACTACGCCGAGGCATTCGAGAAGGCGTTCGAGGGAAGCGGCATGCCGACGGCGACCGCACCGATCCGCTATTGGGCGGAAAGCAGCGGCACCACCGCTGCGAAGCGCAAGCGCTTCCCGTACGCGGGCAATCGGAAACAGCGCCTGGCAGCTTTCAGCCCGATGGGCGCCTACCTGTACCGCCTGTCCCTGGCAGAGCCCCACATTCCGGCGCTGCCGGCCCTCGTGCTGGGCAATGCGGGCAGCCATCCGCCTTCGCCGGCCGGCGTGCCGGTGGGCTACGCAACCGGTTACTTCGTCGCCAGGATGCCCCGGTGGGCACGCGGGACGATGGCGATTCCGTGGGAGGTCTACCAGCGGCCCGACCTGTGGGACGAGTGGGCGCCGCTCTACGCCGTGGCGAAGGATCTGAGTGTGGCCATGGGCCTGTCAGCCGCCTGGCTCGCGGAATTCTACCGGTCCCTGCTGGAGCGGATGGACGGCTACTGGCCCTATCTCACGGGACGTGCGTCGCCGCCGCTGCCGTTGCCTCCGGTCAGGGTCCCGCCGCGTCGCGTGCGCCGCCTGCGGGAGGTGTTCCGCGGCGGCTCCCCGACGATGCGCGAGGTGTGGCCGCGCATGCCGGTCGTGCTGAGCTGGACCGGGGCGAGCGCCGCCGCGCAGCTTCCGCTGCTCGAGCCGTTCCTGGGAGGCGTACGGGTGCGCGACAACCCGTACATCTGCACGGAGGCGGCTATCACGGTGCCGCTGTATGACGGCGCGGAGGGCCATCCGCTCCACCCGGGCGCGACAATCGTCGAGTTGCTGCCCGAGCGGGCCGAGCCCGTGGCCGAGAACCTGTTGCCGTCGTGGCGGGTGGAACCCGGCTGCGACTACGAGGTCTTCCTGACGACGGTGCACGGCCTGATCCGCTATCGCCTCCACGACGTTGTCCGCTGCACCGGCTGGTTCCACCGCTCGCCACGGCTGGCGTTCCGCTCGAAGTCCGCCTTCCTTCTGAAGGTCACGAGCACGGCCGTGCCGGAGGACGACGTGGTGCGGCTGCTCCGGGGCATCGGCTACCGCGGCGTGGACGACGTGCTGATCGGTCCGCATCCGTACCGGAGCGCATTCGCCATGTACGTCAGGGAGGGATCGGATGCCGGTCGGCTGGCCGGAGCGCTGGACGACGCGTTTCGCGAGCACGCGCCTACCTACGAAGTCGAGCGGGTCAAGGGGATCATCGGACCCGTGGAAACGATCACCGTGCCCGCGTCGCATCCGATGTGGGATTTCCGGGCTTGCGGGCAGGCGAAGAGCCGTTACGTTCTGCCGACGGCGCCTCGTGACCTGGGACGTGCGACACACGGCGATGGCCATGGCCGCACGTGACCGGCCTGCCGATCAATCCTCGACGAGGTTGCGGAAGTCGGTCTCGTAGTCGCTCGTCTCCAGCCAGAACCGCATACCCATGAACGGGCGGAGCGCACGGGGAACCAGCATCGGGAAGCGGTCGACAAGCCACATCAGGGCGAACCCGCTGTAGAACAGCGGCAGCGCACGCGTCCGGGGATACCCCAGCCTGTCCGCCAGGCGGTCTCCGAGCAGGTGTCTGGACACCGCATACAGCATGCGAACGAAGCGGCGCGCGAGGCGGTCGTCCCGGATGCGCAGGAAGGCGGGGGCCGCCTCCACCATTGATCGGGCCAGGCGCTTCGCCGTGTCGTCCGGATCGAATTCGAGGGAGAACGCCACGTCCACGTGCCGGCGTATCTCTTCTTCCGACGTCGGCACGATCTCGGGGTCGATGCCGAGCAGGTGAGCCGCGTAGCGCCACGTCAGCGTGACGCTTTCCACTTCGCCGGACGTGAAGTGCCCCCCCAGGCGCCGCATGCCCTGCACCACGAAGTACGAGAAGAGGATCGCGCTCATGGCCATGTGCGACTGGTTCAGCGGGATCTGCGGTGCGCGGCCGTCGTGCGTCCACCGGCCGGACTGCAGGAGCCGGCGCCGGACGCGGGCATGGCGGATGCGCACGATGACCGCAAGCTTGAACCCGTCGGCGTGCCGCTGGAGGTTGCGCGGCATGAACATCTCGATGACGAAGCGGGTCGTCTGGCGGTAGCGTACGACGGTCTGGTTGGCCAGTTGCTCCGTGAACGCCAGCGGCCTGTTGGCGGTGGCGAAATACGTATGCGGCGCCGCATAGGCGGTGAACGCCATCGCCGGCAGCAGGCCGTTGCGAAGGATCTTGCGGCTCGCCAGATGCATCCTGTCCCAATCGACCCAGAACGGCACGTGGTCCAGGCTCTTGAACAGCGCGACCAGTTCCGCCGGCGGATCGGGCACGGATGCAATCCCGTGGTCGATCGCCTGCGTCAGCATCCGCTGCCCCTGGCCGGTCGGCATCCGCTCCCAGGCGCGGACCAGATCGTCCGCCGGCGGATCGCCGACGCGCAACTGCTCGAGATAGCGGTCGACCGCGTGGCCGTACTGCGCTCTGGCGGACTGCACGCGCGCGGCTGACAACGGCGGCGACTTGGAGGTTCGAGGTAGTTCCATCGCATCAGCGTCCGAATGCTCGCTGGAGCACGTACTGCGAATCCGCGAGGATCAGGTAGATGGCCGGCACCAGAACGAGGGTGATGAAGGTCGCGAACAGCACGCCGAACGCCAGCGAAACCGCCATCGGCACGAGCGTCATCGCCGCCGTGCTGCGTTCGAGCATCAACGGCGCCAACCCGACGAACGTGGTGAGGGAGGTCAACAGGATGGGGCGAAACCGGACCGTCCCCGCCTCGAGGAGTGCGCGCTGGAGGCCGTCGGCTTCTGTTTCCTCGGGGGCATCTCGTCGTGCACCGTTGATGAAGTCGACCATGACGAGACTGTCGTTGACCACGACGCCGGTAAGGGCCACCAGGCCGAAGACGGACAGTATCGACAGGTCCAGTCCCATCAGGAGGTGTCCCCAGATCGCGCCGACCGCGCCGAAGGGGACCGCGGCCATGATGATCAGCGGCTGCACGTACGAGCGCAGCGGGATGGCGAGCAGCATGTAGATCAGGAGCATGGCCAGCAGGAACCCGCGGCGCAGGCTGGCGAGCGTCTCCGCCTGCTCGGCCTGAACCCCCTGGAAGGAGAAGAACACGCCGGGGTACTCGGCCAGCACCTCCGGAAGGACTCTCTCGCGGAGGTCGGAGATAACCGAGCCGGCAGATGCGGTTGCCGGGTCGACGGCCGCCGTCACGTTCACCGAGCGGTTGCGGTCGACGCGCGTAATGGATGCGAAGCCGAATCCCGACTCGACCTGCGCCACCACGCTGAACGGGACCTCGCCGCCGCTCGGCGTACGGATGCGCATGTTCTCCAGGTCGCCGAGCGACCGGCGCTCGTCGCGGGGGTAGCGGACCATGACCCGGACGTCGTCCCGCCCACGCTGGATGCGCTGCGCTTC
>JAPOYG010000626.1 GCA_026706755.1 Acidobacteriota bacterium | reverse complement strand
GCCAGCACCAGAGGCTCGCTGTAGTACCCGGTGTAGGCGGCCCGGAGCAGCGTATCGAACGACTCCTTCTCCCGGCGCGCCATCTCGCGAAGCCGGGAGTCCCGCTCCGGCTCACGCAGGTTCGTAAACCGTTCCCCGGCGTCCGCCGCGTGCAGCAACGAGGTGATGCGTGGCCTCAGGTGTGGGGCGTCCACCAGAACTCCATCGATGAAACGGGCGACCCCCACGTCGCCGGCCCCGGGCATCACGTCGGTGGCGGGGATGATGCGGTTGAGGACCGCAGCCAGCGCGCGTCCCTCCTCCGGAGTCAGGACCCGGTAGGTCCCGGCGTCCTCGCCTGCACCTGCGGGGTCCGCTGCGTCGCGCCCTGGCGTGGGTGGGGTGGCGCCCCGAGCCCTCGCGGGCAGTGCGGCCATCCCCGCCGCCGAGACCGCGACCGCACCCTGGATGAACTTCCGCCTGGAGATCGCCGCTTCCGGATGGCGGAGCGTGCCCTGGCAGCTTGCCTGTCTCTTCGCGCGATCTGCCATCGTCCCGTAGCCCCTTCGCACGGCGCAGACTCCTACCCCAGCAGCTCCTGCGCGTTGCGCTTGACGTAGTCCGCCGTCCGCAGGGCGATCGCCTGTATCGTCGACGTGGGAACGCAGGAGGCGGCGGTCGTGAACACGCTGCCGTCGATGATGAACAGGTTCCTCACGTCGTGGGCCCGGCCCCACCGATCGACGACCGACCGGTCGGGGTCGGTCCCCATGCGCGCCGTGCCGAGGTAGTGTCCGGGCGCAGGAGCCACCTTCTCGGCCGAGACGATCCGGGTTGCGCCGGCCGCCTCCAGCACTTCCCTGCAGCGCTCCATGCCGTAGTCGAGCATCTTCTGCGTGTTCTCTCCCCGCCGATAGAACAGCTTGGGGGCCGGGATGCCCGCATCGTCGGTGAGAACGGGATCGAGCTCCACGCGATTGAAGTCCTCGGGAAGCTCGTCGCAGTACATCATGATGGCAACGGTCTGCTCGAGCCGCTCCCGGAGCGCCGCGTGGTGGGCCGCGCCCCACGGCACCTCCCGTCCGGAAGCCGGGCTGGCAGCCAGCTCGGGTGGACCGGCCGAGGAGATGGATTCGGGCTGCGCGCCGAGCGCCGCCTCGATGGGCCCCTGATAGGCGCCGGACAGGATCCAGAAGCCGCGCGCGAATCCGCGGCCGTCCGCGCTGTCGGAGAACTCGTCGCTCGTCAGGAAGGTGCTGGCGGGCACCGGGGTCGCCAGGTCCTCGTAGTCGAACGAGCCCACCACGGTGGCCTTCGGGTGCCCCATCAGCCCCTTCCCGACCAGCCCGCTGCCGTTGGCCAGGCCGTGCGGGAAGTACCGGGACCGAGAGTTCAGCAGCAGCCTCGGGGTGCCGATTCCGTTGCAGGCCACGACCACCATGCGGGCCCGCTGCTCGGCGAGGCGGCCGTCGGCGTCGTAGTACAACGCGCCGCTGGCCAGGCCGTTCCCGTCGACGGTGATCTCCCGGACCCGGGCCCGCGTCTTCAGCACCACGCCGTTCCGCAGCGCCTCGGGCCAGTGGACGACGTCGGAGCTGTTCTTCGCCTCTCGGGGGCACCCCTGGTGACACGATTCGCAGTTCCGGGGGCAGGGCTGCCGGTCATCGTGCGGCGCGGTCACCACCGCCCGCTCGCCCGGCCACCAGTGCCATCCCAGCCTGTCGAAGCCGCGGCTCAGGACCTCCCCGGCCTTGTTGAGCGGATGGGGAGGCATCAGGTCGACCGGCTTGGGCGGGTAGGCAGGATTGTCGGGGATCCCGGACACGCCGACCATCCGGTCGTTGGAGTCGTAGTACGGCGCCAGGTCCCAGTAGTCGATCGGCCAGTCCTCACCCACGCCGGAGAGGCTTCCGGCCACGAAGTCCGAAGGACGCAGCCTGGCCCACAGCGCCGCGTAGTGGACCGTGGCGCCCCCGACGGCGTTCCCCAGAATGGGCTGCCAGTACGACTCGGAGTGATCGTACGGGTAGCCGTTCGCAAAGTGCCGGACACCGTCGCGCGGGGGTGGCGTCACCAGCCGCTGACGCTCCCCGTCGCCTTCCGCGCGGGAATCGGACGGCGGAGCCGCCCAATCGCCCTGCTCCAGGCACACGACTTTGATTCCCGGCACCTGGCTGAGCGACCAGGCGAATGGCCCGCCGGACGCGCCGCTGCCGATGATCAGGACGTCCGCAGTGTCGGCAGTCGCCATCTGGTTCACTGCGCAGGCAGCAGGTTCCGCTCGATCATCAACCGGCGCAGCAGCCGGGACGTGCTCTCGCGCACATAGGAGGTCGCGTTGAGGGAGGTGAACTCCGCCACCTCGAGCGGCCTCTGCCCCGCCTTGTCCCGGACGTCCAGCCGGGCGCCCTGGTCCACGAGGAACTGCACGATGGAGTCCGCTCCCCGCACCGCCGCGCCGTGGAGCGCGGTCCAGCCGCACACCAGGCCGGGCAGGTTTCGAGAGCCGCCGCCGCCGGTGTAGTTGCGGGGCGTGCAGTCGGGGTCGGTCCCCTGCCGGTGATGGACGTCGGCACCCCGCTCCACCAGGAACCGGACGGCTTCGAGCGCGTTGGCCTCCGAACCCGGCGTCGCCCCGTCCGTGAAGCCCACGCCCGCGGCCACCATGAGCGGCGTCGTGCCCCGTTGCGTTGCATGGTGGAGGTCGGCGCCGTGGTCCGCGAGGACGCGCATCGTGCGGATGTCGCCGGCGCGGGCCGCCTGCCAGAACGCCGTCACGCCCAGCATCGCCTGCGGCTCCACCGAGAACCCCGTGATGATGCCCCCGCCGAGCGCCTGCGTCAGCCCGGCGTTCACGTCGGCCCCGGCCGCAAGGAGCACGCCCAGAAGGTCCCGCGCATCGAGGCGGCCGCTGCCCGTCACCTCCGCGTCCGGCCCCCCCAGGCCCTCCCAGTTCATCGTCGAGACCAGCGCGTGGAGCGCCGTCTGGCCCTCGCTGTCGGCGTTCGGATCGGCGCCCTGCTCCAGCAGGTAGCCGGCGAGCTCGTAGTGGGCGTTCCCGATGGCCAGGACCAGGGCCGTCGTCCCTCGAGGCGCATCCTCGTCGCCATCGTTGGCTGCGGGCCGTGCCCCCGGCACTCCGCCTACGGCCGGGAATCTCTCGTTGGCGCTGGCGCCCGCTCCGATCAGCAGCCTGACCGATTCGAGGTCGCCGGCCCGGACCGCGAACAGCAGCGGCGTGAAGCCGACGACGGAGCGGGCATGCACGTCGCCCGCGCGCGCGAGCAGAAGCCGGACCAGGGACGGATGCATCTCCGCCGCGGCCGTCATCAGTAGCGTCTGACCACTCGCGAGCTCCGTTGCGCCGGGATCCGCTCCGTGCGCGACCAGCAGCTCGACGACGTCGGCGCTGCCCGTGCGCACGGCCGTCATGAGCGCGGTTTCGCCCTCGGTCCGGACCTCCGGATCCGCTCCGGCGTCGAGGAGCCGGGCCACGACCTCCGCGCTCCCGTTGGTGCAGGCGAGCGAGAGCGGGGTCACGCCGTAGTCGTTGGTGAGGTTCACGTCCGCGCCGGCGCCGATCAGGAGCTCCACCGCGCCCAGATCGTCCCGGTGGACAGCCCAGTGGAGCGCGGTCGTGCCGTCCGCTGCTGGGGCGTCGACCTCCATCCATCCGGCGTCGAGGAGCGCGCGCACCGCCGCCGCGCCCCCGGCCCTGAAGGCGTCGACGATCGATTCCGGTGGCTGAGAGGCCCCGGCTCCGGCGGTGAGCAGCAGGACCAGAATCGACAGCGCACCAACGCGACCTGGGCGCATCATCGCGACCTCCCGCTCACGACCTCCGCTTCGGTCCCCGCGTGCGACGGACCCGGGCCCTGCCGTCATCGCCCGCGAGGGCGGCGATGTGTTTCCGTCACTGTCCCAGTACCGCCCGGAGAAACACGGTGCGGCACAGGCCGGCCTCGCCACGCGTCCGGTACTCACACATCCGGGAGCGTTGCGGTCACGCCCGCCGCGTCGCCGAACTGCTCCGTCGGCGCCCCGAACTTGTCCAGCAGGCTCAGCAGCAGGCTCGACATCGGCGTGCGATGCGGATAGACGAGGTGCCGTCCGCCCCGGAGGGCGCCCGCGCCGCCTCCCGCCAGGACGACGGGCAGCGGATAGTGGGCGTGGGTCTGCGGATCGGCCATCCCGCCGCCGTACAGCATCAGCGAGTGGTCGAGCAGCGAGCCGTCGCCGTCGGGGGTCGCGCGGAGCTTCTCGAGGAACGACGCGAAACCCTGCACGTGGTAGGCGTTCACCCGGGCCAGCTTCGCGATCTTCTCGGGGTTGTACTGATGGTGCGACAGGTTGTGATGCCCCTCCGGCACGCCGATGCTCGGATAGGTGCGGGTGGTCGTCTCGCGCCCGAGCAGCAAGGTCGTCACCCGCGTCAGGTCGGCCTGGAACGCCACCACCTGCAGGTCGTACATCAGCGTCATGTGCTCGTCGAAGGTCTCGGGCACGCCGAGCGGGGTCTCGGGCGGCTGCAGCGGGTTCTCCCGGTTGCGGCTCTCCACCAACTGAATGCGGCGCTCCACGTCCCGAATGCTGTCGAGATACTGGTCGAGCTTCTGCCGGTCCCGGGGACCGAGCCGCCCCGAGAGCCGCCCCACCTTGGCGCCGATCGCGTCGAGGATGCTGGCGTTCTCGCGATTGATGCGGCTGCGTTCCTCGGCGCTCGCCCCGTCCCCGAAGAGCCGCTCGAAGACGACGCGGGGGTTCATCTCCATCGGCAGCGGGAGCGTGGGAGACCCCCAGGAGATCGTGTTGACGTACGCGCAGGCGTACCCCGCGTCGCAGTCGCCGACGAACTCGGCCGAATCGAGCGCCAATTCCAGCGAAGAAAGCGGCGTATCCCTTCCGATCTGCTGCGCGATGAGCTGGTCGACGGTCGTGCCGGCCCGGACCTCCACGCCGGCGGTCTTCTTCGCGCGCACGCCGGTCAGGTACACGGCCGAGCTGCGGGCGTGCTCGCCGGCCCCGTCGTTCTCCGATTCGGCGTTCGCGTGGCCCAGGTTGCTCAGCACGACCACCTGATCGCGAAGCGGCTCGAGCGATTGCAGCGTCGGCGAGAACCGGAACCCCTCCCCGGTCTCGACCGGCGTCCAGGAGTCCATCGCGGCCCCGTTCGGGATGTACACGAACCCGATGCGCCGCACCGGCTTCGCCGGGGTCCTGGCGAGCGCGGTGAGCGCCGGCGCCATGGCGTCCAGCAAGGGCAGGGCCACCATCGCCCCCATGCCCCGGAGCACCGTCCGCCTCGGCAGGGACGCTTTCGTGATGAACATCTGTCTGCCTCGAATCTGCTGTCTGCCCCGAGCCTGCCCCGTCACGGCTGCGCCGGGAGTCGGTGCCGCAGAGCCGGCGATGCAGGCGTCTCGCGCGCGTGTGGACTCCCAACGCTCCGGTCAGGGCCCGCCAGCGCATCGGCGTCCGGCTCCGCCACCCTTCGCAACTGGAAGGGCACGCTCCGGACGACCCCCAACACCATGGACGAGAAGCGGTAGTCGGTCACCGCCGCATCCCGCAGGATGCCGCGGACGGCCGGCATGTCGTGGTGTTCGACCCCGCGCCCCAGGGCGTAGGTGAGCAACTTCTCGGTGAGCGTCCGCACGAACTGGTCGGAGCGGCCCACCAGGATGTCGCGCAACCCGGACGCGCCCTCGAACGCCGTCCCGTCCGGCATCACGCCGGAGACGTCGATGGGCTCGGTGGAGCTCCCGCGGACCGTGCGGAGGTGGCCTACCGCGTCGAACGACTCGAGCGCCAGCCCCAGCGGATCCATCTGGTTGTGGCAGCCCGCACAGGCGGGGTTCGCGCGATGGCGCTCCATGCGCTCGCGCATCGTCAGGCGGGACAGGTCGGCCGCGTCCTGGAGCGGCGGCACGCCCGGAGGCGGCTCCGGGGGCGGCGTCCCGAGGATGTTCTCCAGGATCCACTTCCCGCGGACCACCGGCGACGTGCGCGTGGCGTGGGAGGTGACCGTCAGCAGGCTCCCCTGCCCCAGAAGCCCGCCCCGGGGATCGCCATCCGCCAGCGGGATGCGCCGGAAGCGGCTGCCGTACACCCCCTCGATCCCGTAGTGCCGGGCCAGCCGCTCGTTTACGAACGTGTAGTCCGCGGTCAGGAGGTCGATGACGCTGCGATCCTCCCGCAGGATGCTGTCGAACAGCAGCTCCGTCTCGCGCCGCATCGCCTGCCGCAGGTTGTCGTCGTAGTCCGGGTACAGGGCCCCGTTGGGATACGTCGCGCCCATGTTGCGCGTGTACAGCCACTGCGCGGCGAAGTTGCTCACCAGCTCGTCCGCGCGGGCATCCGCCAGCATGCGCCGTGCCTGCTGCTCGAGGACCTCCGGCTCGCGCAGGCGTCCGGCCTCGGCCAGCGCCAGCAGCTCCTCGTCCGGGATGCTGCTCCAGAGAAAGAACGACAGGCGCGAGGCGAGCTCCAGGTCGCTCACCGGATGGGCGACCCCCGGCGTCGATCCCGGCCGGCCCTCCTCGATACGGAACAGGAACTCCGGCTGCACCAGCAGTGCGCGCAGCGCCATCTGGATGCCCGCTTCGAAGCCGGCCGACTGTCGCGCGGTCTCGTAGTGGACGAGCAGCTCGCGCACCTCCGCCGCGGTGGGCGGCCGGCGGTAGGCGCGCCGGGCCAGCGTGCCGACGATCTCCTCGGCGCAGGGCGCCTCCTCGGCCGCCGTCTCGGGATGGCAGACGAAGATGCGGCGCCGGCTGGGCGTCTGCCCGGAGCCGGAGACGTCGTACGGCCCCTCGACGAACACCCGGTGGACCTGCGGCAGTCCCGACACGCTGCCGTAGCTGACGTTGCTCGCGATGAATGGCTTCCGCAACTGCGGGCGGGAGCCCGGCCGGAACTCGATGCCCCCGGTCTCGCGCTGCGCGTGACTCCGCTTGGGGAAGGTGACGGTGATCTCGTGGGGACCGGCCGTCACCGGAACCCGCACGACCAGGTGCGAATCGAGATCGTGGCCGCGGACGTCCTGGCCGAAGTAGCGGCCGATGCCCCCCGCCTCGAGCCGCTCCACGAGCACCCCGTTCAGGCGCACGTCCACCGGCTGGACGAGCGCCAGCCCGCGCACCGTCCCCCAGGTGGTTCGTGCCAGCCGGACGCGAATGTCGTACTCGCCGTCGACCGGGAACGTGTGGCGGATCACGGTGCCGCCGCGCGTCCCGAACGGCAATCCGTCGACGTGGTAGTCCTGGGACAGGTCGGGGGCCACGCTGTAGGTGGCGGCGGTGGGTGCGACCGAGCCGTCTCCGACCGCGGCCCGACTGACCCTCAGGGCGGCCGACAGATAGCGCTCCAGCATGTACGGCGAGACGTTCAGGACCTCGGCGATGTTGTCGAAGCCGTAGCTCGAGTCGTCGGGCGGCAGCAGCGACGCGACGTCGATCTCGAGGGCCAGCAGGTCGCGGATGGCGTTGCCGTACTCCGTCCGGTTCAGACGGTGCAGGGTGCGGCGCCCCGGATCGGGATCGGCCGCGGCCGCGCGGTCGATGGCGCCTTCCAGCGTGGCGACGACCCGGTCGACCGTCGCCGGGTCCGGCCGCCGGCGCCCCGCCGGCGGCATCAGCCCGCCGCGCAGCTTGCGGATGGCCTTCTCCCACACCTCCGCGCCCGCGGGGATGTCATGCGTGTCCGCCCGGTCGAGCAGCAGGTCGGCCGTTCGGAGCCGCTCGTTGTGGCAGGTGACGCAGTACGCGTCGAGGACCTCGCGGAGCTGCCCGCCGGACATCGGCGGCGCATCCCCCTGTGCCCCGACGCTCCCGCCCGCGCCGCCGGACAACACCCACGCCGCCACGAGCGTGCAAGCCAGTCGCTTCATGCGGCCCCCGATCCGTTGGGGTTCCCCCTGTGCCGGAACTGTCGCCGCGCACCCCAACGGGCGCCATCCGGGTCGCCGGTCGCTCGACGACGCCGTCGGCCGGCCGTGGGGGACGGTCTCCCTATCCGTCGGTCATCAGCGAGAGCGGCTCGAGGTCGACGCGGCCGTTGCTGTCGCCGAAGGAGTCCGCCGGGACGCCGGCCTTGTCCAGGAGCCCCAGCAGCAGGTTGGCCATCGGCGTCAGCTCGGCGAACTTGATGTGGCGGCCGCCCCTGAGCTGCCCCGCGCCGCCGCCCACGAGGACGAGCGGCAGGTTCTTGTGGTCGTGGAGGTTGCCGTTGCTCATGCCGCTGCCGTGCAGCACCATCGAGTGATCCAGGAGGCTTCCGTCGCCGTCCGGCGTCGCGGCCAGCTTGTCGACGAAGTAGGCCAGCAGCTCGATGTGGTAGGTGTTGATCTTCGCGATGGAGGCCATCTTCTCGGGGTCGTCCTGGTGGTGGGAGACCGCGTGGTGACCTTCGTTCACGCCGATCCACGGGAAGGTGCGGGCGCTCTGCTCGCGGCCGAGCTGCAGGCTGAAGACGCGCGTGATGTCGGCCTGGTAGGTCAGCAGCAGCAGGTCGAAGAGCAGCCGGGCGTGCTCGTCGTAGGTCTCGGGGATCCCGACCGGCCGGTCGGGGAGCGTGAACGTCGACTCGCCCGCCTGCGCCTCGGCGCGCTGGATGCGCCGCTCGACCTCGCGGACGGAGTCGACATACTGGTCGACGCGGGCCCGGTCGCTCGCGCCGAGGGAGCGGACCAGCCGCGACATGTCTTCGCTCACGGAGTCGAGGATGCTCCGGTCGCGCCGCATCGCCGCCCGTCGCTCGTCGACCGTCCCGCCGTCGCCGAACAGGCGCTCGAACACCGCGCGGGGGTTGTTCTCCATCGGCAGCGGCGTCGTGGGCGACGACCAGGACAGCGTGTTGACGTAGACGCAGTTGTAGCCGTTGTCGCAGTTCCCGACGAGGAAGCTGTTCTCGAGCGTCAGCTCGAGCGACGGCAGCCGGGTGTCGCGGCAGAGCTTCTCGGCCGCGATCTGGTCGACGGTGGTGGCCAGCCGGACGTCGGCGCCCTCCGTCATCTTGGGGCGCGCCGCGCTCAGCCAGCTCGCGTTGGAGCGGGTGTGCTCGGCGTTCCCGTCGGTGCCGTTCCCCTGCGCGTTGCGGTGCTCCATGTTGGTGAGAACCAGCGTCTGGTCCTTCACCGGCGCGAGCCGCTGCAGGATCGGCGAGAGCTCCAGCGGGCCGCCCTCGCCCGGCGGCGTCCAGCGGTTGGCGCTCCCGTCCGCCCACGAGACCGACCCGTGCGGGAAGTAGATGAAGCCGAGCCGGCGGACCGGATTCGCCGCGGTCCGGGCCGCGGCCGACAGCGCCGGGACCATGGAATCGAGCAGCGGCAGGGCCAGGGTCGCCCCCACGCCCCTGAGGAACGTCCGACGCGCCAGGTGCTTCTTCGTGATGATCATGGGTTCGGTCTCTTTCAGCGGGAAGCCACGACCTCCGCGGCCGGCGCGGCGCCGGACGGGGGCCGCCGCATCTGGAACGGTGTGCTGTTCACGATCCCGAGAACGATGGACGAGAAGCGATAGTCGTCGCGCGCCGCCGCGCGCTGGATGGCGCGGACCGCGGGCTGGTCGTAGTGCTCGACGGCCCGGCCGAGGCCGTAGGTGAGCAGCCTCTCGGTCAGGGTCCGCACGAACTGATCCGAGCGGCTCACGAGGGCCTGCCGCAGCCCCGCGACCCCGTCGAACGTCGTCCCGTCCGGCAGCGACCCCGAGGCGTCGATGGGCGCGAAGCCGTCGGTCAGGGTGCGCCAGCGCCCGATGGCGTCGAAGTTCTCCAGGGAGAGCCCCACCGGGTCCATCAGCGCGTGGCAGGCCGCGCAGACCGGGTTGCGCCGGTGCTCGATCATCCGCTCGCGCATCGAGAGCACGGCGTCGGACTTCTCCTCGCTGAGCGGCGGCACGTTCGGCGGCGGCGGGGGCGGCGGCGTGCCCAGCAGGTTCTCCAGCACCCACTTGCCCCGGACCACCGGCGAGGTGCGCGTGGCGTAGCCGGTCACGGCGAGGATGCTCCCCTGGCCGAGCAGGCCCCCGCGGGGGCTGTCGGGCGGCAACGCGACCCGCCGGAAGTGGCTGCCGTAGATGCCCGGCATGCCGTAGTGCTTCGCCAGCCGCTCGTTCACGAACGTGTAGTCCGCGGTCAGCAGATCGAGCGCGCTGCGGTCCTCGCGGACGATGCTCTCGAAGAAGAGCTCCGTCTCCCGTCGCAGGGCCCGTCGCAGGGTCTCGTCGAAGTCCGGGAAGACGATGAAGTCGGGCGAGACCGCGGTCAGGTTGCGCAGGTAGAGCCACTGCGCCGCGAAGTTGGTGACCAGCGACTCCGCGCGCGGATCGGCGAGCATCCGCCGCACGTGAGACTCGAGCACCGCCGGGTCGCGCAGCGTGCCCGCCGCGGCCGCGTCGATCAGCGCGTCGTCGGGCAGGCTGCTCCACAGGAAGAACGCGAGGCGCGAGGCGAGCTCCAGGTCGCTCACCAGGTAGGGGCGACCGGTCTCGACACCCTCGGGGTCGCGCTCGACGCGGAGCAGGAACTCGGGGCTGATCAGCAGGCGCTGCAGCCCCATCTCGATGCCAGCGTCGAAGTCGGCTCCGGAGCGTCCGTCCTCGAAGAAGCGGAGGAGCACGGCGACGTCGGCATCCGTCACCGGCCGGCGGTACGCGCGGCGCGCAAGGGTCGAGAGGATCTCGGTGGCGCAGGCAGCCTCGGTGTCCGGCGTTGCCCCGGCGGGCCGGCAGGTGAAGATGCGCCGGCGGCTCGGCGTGTCGCCGGGACCGGTGGCCTCGAACGGCCCCGTGATCGTGATCGAGTAGACGTTGGGCTGCGTCCGCTGATCGCCGCCGACCGTGATGTGCACCTTGAGGAACGGCTGCCGGTGCCGCTCCACCAGCCCGGGGTCGCGGTCCACGAAGGCGGCGCCGACGACGTGCGGGCCGGCCGTCACCGGGATGCGAACCGCGAGATCGGCATCCGCCGGCCGGTCGACCGTCTGGTACTCGAGCGCCGGCCCCCGGCCGCGCCGCGGCCGCGGCGCGACCGTCAGCACCTCCACCGGCTCTCCGTCGAGCGTGATCACGACGTCGTGGGGCCGGCGCAGGCCGCCCACCCGGTTGCTGTTCCAGCTCTTGCCCAGCTCGACGCGCAGCTCGTAGTGGGCGTCGACCGGGAATGTGTAGGGGACGGTGGTTCCGCCGCGCGTGCCGAACGGCAGACCTTCGACGTGCCCGGTCTGGTTGAGGTCGGACGGGACGATGAACGTGTCGGCCACCGCCGAGCGCAGGGGCGCGCCTACGGCCAGCCGGCTGATCCTCCGGGCCGCGGTCAGGTAGCGCTCGAGCCGGCCGGGGTCGAGGCCGCCGAGACTGACGTTGTCGAAGCCGGCGCTCGAGTCGTCCGCCGGCAGCAGGGCCGCGACGTCAATCTCCAGGTCCAGCAGATCGCGGATCGCGTTGCGGTACTCGGTCGCGTTCAGGCGCCGCAGCGCGTCCGCGCGGCCGGGATCGGGATTGGCGGCGGCGGCCCGGTCGAGCTCGGTCTCGAGAAACGCGGTCAGCCGGGCGTAGGTCTCGCGGTCGGGTCGTGGACGTCCGGCCGGCGGCATCATCCCCGCGCGCAGCTTGCCGACCACCTTCTCCCAGATTTCGGCGTGGTCCCCGACGCGCGCGGCGTCGACGCCGTCGAGGGCCAGCCCCGCGGTGCGCAGGTTGTCGTTGTGACAGGTGACGCAGTAGCGGTCGAGCAGAGCCTGCTCTGCCGCACCTCGCTCCGCCTGCCCGGCGGCGACGGCCGGGGGCGGCTGCCCTGCCGCGGCGGCGAGCGCCGGCACCGCGAGCACCAGCAGAACGGCGAGCGGCAGACGTCGGACGCTACTCATCGGGGAACTCCCATCGACGGCCGAGGCTGGCCCTCGGCGCGACGGCCAACGCCACCTGTGCCTCCGACCGCCACCGCGTCGACAGCCGAAGCTGCCCCTCGGGGCGCCGGCCAGGGCCGTCCGCGCCTCCGACTGCCGCAACCCGACGGCGGCTGCCCGAGCAGCGTCGAGAATCGACTCTCCACGCGAAGCGCACGGACGGGTGCGCGGACACCGACCCCAGATTGCGCAGTGTATCACCGGACGTCGCCCCGCCGTCTCGCGATAGGATCGGATCCGCGAGCGCTGGGCGCGTGGTGCGTCTGCGCGGGGGCGAGTCTCCTGCACTGCACGATCTGCGGCGCAGACTCCCGGCGGCGGAGGTGAGGTGGTGATGCCTGTGACGACTCGAGCGCGGACTTCGACGCCGCGCTGGTCCGGACGACCGCGCGATCGACGGCTTGCCGCCGGGGCCCTCGCGGAGAGGCTGCCAGGGAGGCGGGCCCGGCGGAAGGTGCCCGCGCTCGCGGCTGGTCTGTCACTGGCGCTGACGCTGGCGATGGCTTCGGTGAGCGTCGCGGCTGGCGCGGCGTCCGCCGGGTCGGGAGTTGGTCTCGATGCACCGCTCGTGGACGCCGTCCGGCAAGGGGACGCGGACGCCGCCCGCGCGGCGCTGGACGGGGGGGCGGACGTCGACGCCCGGCAGCCGGACGGAGCGACGGCGCTCCACTGGGCCGCCCGTCTCGATCGGGTCGACCTGGCGCAAGTGCTGCTCGCGGCGGGGGCCGACCCGACGGCCGCCAACGCCTTCGACGTGACGCCGCTCTCGCTGGCCGCCGTCAACGGCAGCGCCGAGATGATCGCGGCGCTGCTCGCGGCGGGCGCGGATCCGAACGCGACGATGGCGGGCAGCGAGACGGTGCTCCTGACCGCGGCGCGCACCGGGCGCACGGGCGCGGTACGCGCGCTCCTGGACCACGGCGCCGACGTGAACGCCGCGCAGGCGGCGGGACAGACGGCGCTGATGTGGGCGGCGGCCGAGGGTCACGTGGAGACGATGCAGGCGCTGATCGACGCCGGGGCCGACGTCGGGGCGCGCACCGTGGTCCCGGAGAACCCGCTGCGCACGGGGCTCGAGGGACCGGCCCCGCACGGGTTCACGGCGCTGCTGTTCGCCGTCCGGGCCGGGCACATCGACGCCGCGCGGGCGCTCATCGAGGCCGGCGCCGACCCCGACGACCGGCTCCCGGACGGCATGAACACCGTGACGCTCGCCGCCACCAACGCCCACTGGGAGCTGGGCGTCTCGCTCGTCGAGCGGGGCGCCGACCCGAACGGCTCCGCGCAGGGCTGGGCGGCGCTGCACGCCATGACGTGGGTCCGGATGCCCAACTTCGGCTTCAACCCGCCGGGGCCGGTGACCACCGGGACGATGGACAGCCTCACCTTCGCCCGGGAGCTCGTGGCGCGGGGCGCCGACGTCGACCTCCGCATGACCGCGGAGCCGCGGAACGGCTACCGCAACGCGCTGAACCGCGTCGGCGCCACCCCGCTCCTCATGGCGGCCCGCCTGGCCGACGCGCCGCTGATGCGCGTGCTGCTCGACCTCGGCGCCGACCCGACCATCCCCAACGAGGACGGGACCACCCTGCTGATGGTGGCCTCCGGCGTGGGCATCCACTCCCCCGGTGAGGATCCGGGGACCGAGGCCGAGGCGCGGGCCTGTGTGGAGCTGGCCCTGGCGCTGGGCGGCGACCCGAACGCCGTCGACGACATCGGGGAGACGGCGCTCCACGGCGCGGCCTACCGCGGCGCCAACTCCATCGTGGAGCTGCTGGTCGCCCACGGCGCGGCTACCTTCGACATCGAGAACGCCTCGGGCTGGACGCCCCTCCGCATCGCGCAGGGCATCTTCCGGACCGCCACCTACAAGGAGGCCCCGCACACCGCGGCGCTCCTGGCGGAGCTGATGGACGCGCGCCGGACCGTGGACCGGCATCCTCAGCCCAGGTAGCACTCTATTCGCTTCGCCGGCGGAGTTGTGCCTCCAGTTCCGCCGCCCGCGACTCGGCCGCAGCCGCACGCGCCTCGGCGGCCGCCGCACGCGTCTCCGCAGCCGCGGCATGCGTCTCGGCGGCTTGGCGGGCGTCCGCTTCCTCGTGGTGGCTACGCAGATCCTGGCCGGTCGCCGGGTCCCGGAAGCGCATCTCCCGCCCCGGCGCCGCTCGCAGCTCCAGTCCCAGGGTCTCGCTGCGCAGCGCCAGCGTTCCGTCCAACGCTGTCGCCACGGGTTGACGAACGTATCCCGCCGGCGTCAGGCGCTCCCCCTGCAGGCGGGCGGGCAGGTGCTCTCCGTCCGGGTCGTACTGCCAGTACTCGCGCACGCCGAGCCGGGCGTACACCAACCGCTTCCGGCCGAGGTCATCCCGCCAGGTGCTCGGCGACGCCACCTCCAGCACGAATGCCGGCGCCGGTCCTTCCTCCCAGAGCTTGTAGTTGAGCCGCCGCCGGTCCTCCACGCCGAACACCACGAAGACGTCCGGGGCGATCGACACCCGCGGATTGCCTTCCTCGTAGTAGAT
>JAPOYG010000402.1:11158-14406 GCA_026706755.1 Acidobacteriota bacterium | reverse complement strand
GGATAGAGCATCGGTCTTCTAAACCGAGGGTCGCTGGTTCGAATCCAGCCGGGCGTGCCATCCCTCTTCTCCCAAGTCCCGCGGAACCCTTGGGGAGACGGCCGTAAACGCGGCTCCCCTGACCGTCGGTCGAACCGCGCCGGCCCCCGCGATTCCTCGCGCATTCCCCAAGACATAGCTACAGTTCCGGTGTGGCGAGACAGAAGAGCGGTCGTGCGGACGTCGGCGGCTTCGTCCGGCGGCGGGTCATCCCGGCGGGCATGTCGGTCACGGAGGCGGCGCGTCGCCTGGGCGTGGGCCGGCCGGCGCTGTCGAATCTGCTGAACGGCCGGGCGGCGCTGTCGGCGAACATGGCCCTTCGGCTGGAGGCGACCTTCGGGGCGGACCGGGCGCGCCTGCTGGAGCTCCAGGCCGAGGCCGATCGGCATCGCCGAAGCACTGAAGACCGGGCGGTGCCGGTAGGGACGTACGCGCCGAGCTTCCTGACGATCGAGGCCCGGCGGATAGAGGACTGGGCGGCGACGAACGTGCGGGCCCGCGACCGGCTGCCGGTGCTGCTGCGCCGGCTGGTCCACGCCACGGGACGCGAGCTACGCCGCGTCGACTTCCCTGGCTACGACAACGCCCAGCGGCACGGCTGGGACGGTCGGGTCGAAGCGGATGCCGCGACGCTCTGGGTGCCGGAAGGCAGGTCGTTCTGGGAGTTCGGGGTCGACCAGCGCCCCAAGGCGAAGGCCGACCGGGACTATCGAGCCCGCCTCGAGGCGTTGCCGTCCGCAGAACGCGCGAAGTGCACCTTCATTTTCGTGACGCCGCGCAACTGGCCGGGCAAGGACGAATGGGCTCGCAGCAGGGAGGCCGCTGGCGACTGGCGGGCGGTGAGGGCGCTCGACGCGAGCGATCTCGAGCAGTGGGTGGAGACCACGATCGCTCCGCGGATCTGGCTCGCCGGCGAGCTGGGGATTCCCACCGAAGGCTTCCGGCCCCTCGACCGTTTCTGGAACCAGTGGGCTCAGGCCAGCGCACCGCCGTTGACCGATGTGATCTTCGCGGCGTCGGTAACCGCCCACCTGGAGCGGTTCAAGAAGTGGCTGAACAAGGCGCCCGGCGACGGTCCACTCACGGTTGCCGCGGATTCCCGAGAGGAAGCCGTGGCGTTCCTCGCGTGCCTGTTCCGACACGGCGAGGCGCCGGCACCCGCCCGCGACCACGCCGTCGTCTTCGAGTCGGCAGCCACGCTGCGAACCCTGGCGGGTTCCCCGTCTCCATTCATCCCAATCGTGTACGGTGAAGACACTGAACGGGAGCTCGCCTCGCACTATCGCCAACGCCACTGCATCGTCGTGCGCCCGCGCAACGCGGTTGATGGGGAACCCGACGTCGCCGTCGAGCTGCTGGGCAGCGAGGCGTTCGAACAGGCGCTCGCGGACATGGGCGTGACCGACCGCGACCGCATCGATCGGCTGGCGAGCGAGTCGGGGCGGTCGCCGACCGTGCTGCGGCGGCGGCTTTCCCCGATCCCGGCGATCAGGACGCCGTGGTGGCTGCGAGACCCTCGTGCTGCTGTCCGTCCACGGGAACGCGCTGTTCCGGCAGCGCCTCGGCGTCGACGCGGCGGCGGTTGTGGCGGCCCTCGTGGAGCGGCTTCTCACACCGTTCACCAGCGACAAGCTGCGGTCGCACGACGGGGACCTTCCCGGCTACGCCGAGGCCGCTCCAGGCCGGTTTCTGGAGCTGCTCGAAGCGGACCTCAGGGGGGCGAATCCCGTCCTGCAGGCGCTCCTGCAGCCCGCCTCCCCCGGCTTGTTCGACAGCCCCGCGCGAACCGGTGTCCTGTGGGCGCTGGAGCGCCTCGCCTGGAACCCGCAGCACTTCCCCCGCGTGGTGAACATTCTCGCGGGGCTCTCGGAAACGGAGATTGACGACAACTGGGTCAACCGACCCATCAACAGCCTTTCGGGGCTCTTTCGAGCGTGGTTGCCTCAGACAGCGGCATCGCTCGACGACAGAATCCGGGCCCTCGAGACGGTCTGGCGGCGCTTCCCCGGTGTCGGCTGGCGAATCTGCGTCCAGCAGTTCGATGGCCGTCAGCAGGTCGCCTTTCCCAACAACCGGCCCCGTTGGCGGGAGGACGCCGCCGGCGCCGGCCACGGGGCAATCCCGTCTGCCCGAATCGGGTTCGCGCGCAAGGCGCTCGCTCTCGCGCTTTCCCGGCCGGGTCGGCAGCACGACGAAGAGACCCTCGGCGACTTGCTCGAGCGTCTCGACGTCATGACCGAGCCGGATCGGGCGGCGGTATTGCGCGCCGTCGAAGACTGGGCGCGGACCGAAACGGACAAGAGAGCGAGAGCGCTTCTGCGAGAGAAGATCCGCGTCGTGGTGCTCCGATGGGGACGGAGCCGCGGCCTGGACGCCGCGGTGGTGGACAAGGCGCGCGAAGCGTGGGCGGATCTGGGCCCGAAAGACCCCGTCGGCCGCCATGCGTGGCTCTTCGCTTCCGGATGGCTGAAGGACTTCGACGACGATCTCGACATCGCGGAGTCCGACAAGCGTGTCGATGAACGACGCCGGGAGGCGATGAAGGCGATATGGTCGGTGCGCGGATTCCGCGGCGCTCTGGAACTGGCGGCGGAGAGCGATGGCTGGACAGTGGGGAGATACGCGGCCCGGTGCGCAGCCGGGCCGGACTCGGCCGCCGACGTTCTTCGGACCTGCCTTTCGACCGGATCCTGGTCGCCGGCAAGGCTGGATGCCTTCATGGGGGGGTTCATCTCTTGCCTTGATGATGACGTCCGTTCCGCGGTCATCCCGGCCGTCGCAGAGACGGCGAAGACCGAACAGAAAGTCCGCCTGTTCATGTGCGCCCCGTTCCGCGACGAGACGTGGCGACTCCTCGACCCGCAGGACGCTCGGGTGCGCGACCGGTACTGGCGTGAGGTCTCTCCGGGGATGGCGCGGTTCACGGAGTCGGAGACCAGCGAGGTCATTGATCGCCTCATGGAAGCCGGGCGTCCGTGGGAGGGATTCTCCGCTGTGCAGTTCGATTGGGACAAGGTCGAGACGTCACGCCTGAAGCGCCTGCTGGCGGCGCTCGTCGAGGCCGCCCCGCCGCCCGGCCGACAGTTCCAAGTCGATTCCTGGAACCTCTCGAGGGCGCTCGATTCACTCGACGGGCGTCCCGGAGTCACCGTGGACGAGATGGCGCAACTGGAGTTCGCGTTCATCGACACGCTTGACCACAGCGAGCA
>JAPOYG010000402.1:0-10647 GCA_026706755.1 Acidobacteriota bacterium | reverse complement strand
CTGTCCTTCGACTACCCCTACGTTGCGAACATCCTCGAGCGCATCGCCGAGGCGTACGACTGGGAGGCGGAACGGGAAGACTCCAGAGTGCTCACGAGAAAGCGGCTGCAGTACTGAATCTCCGCGCGCTATGGACGGCGGAACCGCCGTAGGCATCGACGCGCTCGTGCGCTACGGCACGCTGACCGGCACCAGAAGGTCGAGCCCGGTCTCGGTCTCTTGTTCGTAGAGACGGGTTAGTGCCGACGGCACCGGGTCGCCGTGCTCGATGCACGACTCAGCGATCTTCCGCGCAAGTCCTTGCGCGATCTCCGTCGCTTCGGCGACGCTACGACCTTCCGCCACCAAGCCCGGCACATCGGGGCTCGTGGCGAGGAACCGACCGCCCGCGAGCTTCTCGATCCGGAGTCGAATCGTCGCTTCGTTCATGGTGTGGTTCGTGGCCGTCCCGGCTCCCCCGCCGCGGTGACTACCCAGCGTAGAGGAGCACGCCCAACTCCAAGGATTGTATCGCAAATGCCCGTCGGGGCCTTCGGCCCCGACGCGGCGCTGGCGAGCCCCCCAACCGAGTGCCGGCCGCAACGAGACACGAGACGGCGGGGTGGTGGCCTCACGACGAACCGGTTCCTCGTGGCGCGCGCGCGCAGGGTCGCTCCCGCGCGGAGGGCGGTCCGGGTCGGCCGCGCGTTACAACGCGAGTGGTATACTGCTCGCGGCACAAACGGCAAACGGCTGAATATCAATCACTTACCAGCATGGTGCGAATCCAGCCGGGCGTGCCATTTCTCGCGGGAGGGCGCGATGAGCACGCGGATTCTCCTGATCGCCAGCGGCCTCTTCATGCTCGCCCTGGGCCTCTCGGCGTCGTTCTTCCCCCAGGAAGCGCTGTTCTACACGGGGATGCAGCCGACCCACCTCGGCATCCTGCTGGTCCAGACGGCCGGGGCCCTCTACGCGGGGTTCGGGGTCGTCAACTGGGCGGCGCGCGGGAACCTGCTGGGCTGGGACTACAACCGGCCCCTGGCCCTCGGCAACTTCCTGCACTTCACGATGATGACCGTCGCCCTCGTGAAGGCGCTCGTCGCCGGCTCGCTGAATCCGACCGTGGCGGCCTTCGGCGTGCCCTACCTGCTGTTCGCCGCCTGGTTCGGACGCGCGCTCGTCTCCCACTCCGCGCCGGCCCCGCGCCGCCGGCAGACCTGGGGCGGGGCGGGGGCGTGACGGCCGGGGTGACGCGGCGCCCGGCCGAGCGGGAGCCGGCAACCCGGGGATGATGCGACGACTGGGCGCGCGGGCGGGAAGCGGCGACGAGGCGCACGGGCCGGGCAGCGGCGACCGGCCGCGCGGGGACAGGGGCGACCGGCCGTAGCGCGCTGGCCACGGCCGGTCCGGGCGGAGCCTACTGCTCCTGCTGCTCGTTCGCCCGCGCTCCCCGGAGGATGTTCTCCACCGAGTAGTTCCCCTCGTGGCAGGCGTACTCGAAGATCTCGCCGTCGATGCGGGTCATCGGGATCGCCGCCGTCCAGGGCGCCGTGTAGTTGGCCGCATCCTCGATGGTGTAGCGGTAGTCGACCGTGTCGGGGCCGACGCGCGTGAAGCGCTCGACCAGGCGCATCTGGTCGCTCCCGCCGAAGACCGTCACCCCGCGCGTGTTCACGCGGTCGGTGAAGTTGGTGGTCTCGACGACGAGGGTGTCGCCCTCCCAGCGCCCGATCGAGTCGCCGAGCCACTGGCGTATCGCACCCGACGGATGGGGACGCCCTTCGAGCGGGATGATCCGCACGTCGTGGATCATCTCGACGAGCATCACCACGTAGTCCGGCGTCTGCAGGATGCGGTAGTTGTGGTTGTAGAACCCGGGCGACATGGCGCCCGGCATCCCGCGCGTGATGCAGCGGTCGAAGAGCGACAACTCCTCCCAGCTCGCGGCGTCGCCGGTAACGGCGGGCAGGGTCGCGAAGTTGGCGAGCGCCGCGGCCCGTTCCGCGGCCTCCGGCGTCAGCGGCGGCAGCTTCCCGTCGCGCGGGTCGATGATGAGCGACGTCCGGTTCGTGTCCTGGCCGTACTCGAACCAGAACTCGTTGTAGAAGCCGGGGTCCCCCTCGCGGGGCGTGAACAGGAAGTCGGAGTTCGCCTGGAAGCGCGCCGCGACCTCCTCGTCGCTCAGCTCCTCCCGCTCGGCCAGGTCGTCCGGGCGCTCGAGCGGGACGACGGTGTTGTTGTTCCAGAGGCCCTGCAGGTTCGGGTGGCCCCACGGGGTGCGGGCCGGCGCCTCGTCGCTTGCAGCGCGGATCTGTCCCGCCGCCGGAACCGCCGCCAGCGCCACGACGGCGGCGACCGCCGCCGTGCATCCGATCATCCCTCGACGAATCCAATGACGCATCCCTCTAACCTCCCGCCGGCCGCTCCCGGGCGCCGGCCGCTTCGTGCGAACTTCTCTAGCGCGGGGTGGGATTCAGCCGTCGCAGGCGGGCCTGCTCCGGCGTGTCGTTCCCCAGCTCGGCGAGCAGCGCCGCTGCTCCGTCGCGGCGCAGTCGCGACGCGAGCTGGAAGAAACCCTCCTCGGCCAGCTTGATGGGCGTCCGGCCCACTCCGTCGGCGCTGTCCAGCGGGGCATCGTGGTCGACCAGCAGCGAGATGGCCGGCTCGAGCCCGCGGTACACCGCGCCGTGGAGCGGCGTCTGGCCGTGGATGTTCGCCAGGCGCACGTCGTTGCCGAGGGCGATCGTCAGAGCCAGCGCCTCGAGGACCTGCGCGTCGGGCGGCTGCCGCTGACCCTCGTTGAAGCCGATGCCGGCCGCGACGGCCAGCGGAGTGGTCCCCTCGTAGGTCGTGATCCGCGGATGGGCGCCGCGGTCGACGAGCAGGCGCATCACCTCCAGATCGGACGCCTTTGCGGCGAAGAAGAACGGCGTCGCGCCGCCCGTGGAGACGCTCGAGTCGATGACGCGGTCCGCGATCAGGTCGCGCGTGTCGGCCTGCCGCGGCCGGGCGTCCCGCCCGAGCCGGGCGTTGGGATTCGCCCCGTGATCCAGCAGGTAGTCGATGAACGCGATGCGGCTCATGTCGCCGGTCGGCGTCCGGGCCGGGGCCGACACGCCGCGCAGGGTCTCCGCCCGCACCGCCGCATGCAGTGCGGTGGCCCCGCCCGCATCGGCGCCGTTGGGGTCGGCACCCCGCGCCACCAGGTACGCGGCCAGCTCGTAGTGGTAGTTGCGCGTCGCAATCAACAGGGCGTTGCTGCCGCGCGGGCCCTGCTCGTCGACGTCGGCGCCTGCGGCGACGAGCACGCGCGCGGCGTCCAGCGCGCCCTGGCGGGCCGCGAACAGAAGCGGCGTGAAGCCGACGGTCACCCGCTCCGGCGCTCGCTGATCGGCGTCCAGCGCCCCGGACCGCACCGTCCCGGCCCCCGTGGAGCGGGCGTGGACGTCGGCGCCGAGCTCGAGCAGCGTCCGCACGACGGCGGCGTGGTTCTCCGCCGCCGCCCACATCAGCGCCGTCTGCCCGCGCAGCGCCTCCCTCGCGTTGATGTCCGCCCCGTGACGGACGAGCAGCCGGACCGTGTCGAGGCTGCCGGTGCGCGCGGCCGACAGGATGGGAGGCTCGCCCGCCGCCGGCTTTCTCGGGTCGGCGCCGGCGTCGAGCAACGCTCCCGCGATGGCCGCGTGGCCGGCGGCCGCCGCGATCGTCAGCGGCCGCACGCCGTACCGGTTCGCGGCGTCCACCGCGGCCCCGGCGCCGATCAGCCGCTCCACCGTCGGAACGTCCCCGCGGTAGACCGCCCAGTGGAGGGCGGTCGTGCCGTCGGGGCCCGCCTCGCTGGCGTCCGCCCCGCCCGCGAGCAGCGCCTCGACGGACGCGGCGTCCCCGGCCCGGACGGCGTCGAGCAGGCCGCCGTCCCGGGCCGCGGGCGCTGCGGGCGCCGCGGCTGCGGCCAAGGCGAACGGAATCGCCAGCAAGGCGACGAGCAGCAAGCTTGGTGCGCGCACGGTTGGTGCTCCTTCCTCGGCTTCGCGTCCGTCTCGCCTGGCCCACCGTTCTACGGCGCAGACTCTCCTACACGTCCGCCAGCGCTGCCGTGCTGTCGCCGATTCGCTCCACTTCGACGCCCACCTTGTCGGCCAGCGTCAGCAGCAGGTTGGCGAGGGGGGTGTCGTCCGGGTAGACGAGGTGCCGGTCCCCGCGAATGCCGCCCGCGGCGCCACCGGCCACCAGCGCCGGCAGCGGCGAGTGGCTGTGCATGTTGCCGTTGCTGATGCAGCCTCCGTAGAGGATGGCGCAGTGGTCCAGCAGCGTCCCGTCGCCGTCCTCGACCGACCGGAGCCGATCGAGGTAGTACGCCAGCAGGCTGACGTGGTAGCTGTCGATGCGCACGAGCCGCGCGATCTTCTCCTTGTCGCCGCCGTGGTGCGAGAGGCCGTGGTGCGGCTCCGGCACGCCGATCATGCCGTAGGTCCGCTGCGAGATCTCCCGCCCCATCATGAACGTCGCGACCCGCGTCACGTCGGCCTGGTAGGCCAGCACCTGGAGGTCGAGCATCAGGCGGATGTGGGCGTCGACGTCGTCGGGAACGCCGACCGGGGCGTCGGGCACCTCGACCTCGGCGGCGGCGTCGGTCGCGATGCGCTGGATGCGCCGCTCGAGATCGCGGATGGCGTCCAGGTACTCGCCGACGCGGGTCCGGTCGTCGGGCCCCAGCCGCCGCTGGAAGCGCGCCGCCGCCTCGGTCACCGAATCGAGGATGCTGCGGTCCATCCGCGCCTGCGCCGCCCGCTGCTCGGGGGTGCCGCCGTCCCCGAAGAGCCGCTCGAAGACGATCCGCGGGTCGGTCTGCATCGGGAGCGGCGTCGTCGGCGTCCGCCACGAGAGCGTGTTGGTGTAGGCGCAGGTGTAGCCGGAGTCGCAGTTGCCGACGAGCTCGCTCACGTCGTCGACGGCCAGCTCCAGCGACCGAAGCTGCGTCTCGCGTCCCACCTCGTCTGCGACGATCTGGTCGAGCGTCGTCCCCGCCCGCAGATCGGCGCCCTCCGTCCGCTTGGCATGGGCCGCGCTGAGCCAGGCGGCGCTCCCGCGCGCGTGATCGCCGGGCCCGTCGCCCTGCGGCTCCGCCGGCCACGACCCGAGCCCCGAGATCACCACCACGCGGTCCCGGAACGGCTCGAGCGCCTGCAGGATCGGCGTGAACGTGAAGCCGGAACCGCTGTCGGGGGGCGTGAACCGGCTCATGATCACGCCGTTCGGCACGTACACGAACCCCAGCCGGCGGACCGGCCGCGCGGCGGAGCGCGCCGCGGCGCTCAGGGCGGGGACCATGGCATCGAGGAACGGGAGGGCGATCGCGGCGCCCGCGCCGCGCAGGAACGTTCGCCGGGGCAACGAGCGTGCGGTGCTGATCATGCTCTCGGTCTCCTCAGGTCCTGTTCGCGTCGCCGCCGGCCGTCAGGGCGCCCGCCTACGGCGCGGCGGAGGCCGCCGTCTCGGCGGAGGCCGACCGCCGCATCCGGAACGGGACGCTCTCGACGATACCCTCGATGAGCGCGGAGAAGGTGTAGCGCCGCGGCTCCGCGTCGTGCAGGATGGTGCGAACCGCCGGCGCGTCGTAGTGCTCGAGTCCGCGTCCGAGGGCGAAGGTCAGGAGCTTCGCCGTCACGGTCTCCGCGAACTGCTCCGGGCGCCGCAGCAGCAGATCGCGCAGTCCCGCCGGCCCGGAGAACGACGTCCCGTCGGCGAGCTCCGCCGATGCGTCGATAGGGTTCCCTCCCTCGGCGATGCGCCACCGTCCGTTCGCGTCGAAGTTCTCCAGCGCCAGCCCCAGCGGGTCCATCCGGGCGTGGCAGCTCGCGCAGATTGCGTTCCGCCGGTGGTGCGCCATGCGCTCGCGCATCGGCAGCACCTCGCCCACCGGGTTGTCCTCGAGGTCGGGCACGTCGGGGGGCGGCGGAGGCGGTGGCGCTCCGAGAATGTTGTCGAGCACCCACTTGCCGCGGAGCACGGGCGACGTGCGGTTGGGATAGGAGGTGACGGTCAGCACGCTGCCGTGCCCGAGCAGCCCGCGCCGGTGCTCGTCGGCCACGTCGACGCGGCGGAAGCGGTCGCCGTACACGTCCGGGATGCCGTAGTGGCGCGCCAGCCGCTCGTTGACGAACGTGTAGTCGGCGTCGAGCAGATCGACGACGCTGCGGTCCTCGCGAAGGATGCTCTCGACGAAGAGCGTCGTCTCGCGCGCGAACGCCTGCCGCAGGTTGTCGTCGAAGTCCGGGAACTCGGAGGGCGTCGGGCGCGCCGCGCCCAGGTTCCGGACCAGCAGCCACTGCACGGCGAAGTTGTCGACGAGGGCCGCCGACCGCGAATCGGCGAGCATCCGGCGCACCTGCCTCCGAAGCTCGGCGGGGTCGCGGAGTTCCCCTCGCGCGGCAACGTCCAGCAACTCGTCGTCCGGCACGCTGCTCCAGAGGAAGAACGACAGTCGGGACGCCAACTCGAGGTCGTTCAGGGCGTACGCCGCGTCGGGCGCCACGCCGTCGGGGTCGCGCTCCGCGCGGAAGATGAACTCCGGATCGACCAGGATGCGGCGCAGCGCCGTCTCGACCCCCGCCTCGAACCCGCCCTCGGCGCGGCCCGCATCGTAGAACGGCAGCAGGACGTCGAGGTCCGCGGCGGAGACGGGCCGCCGGAAGGCCCGCCGGGCGAGCGTTTCGAGAATGGACGACGCGCAGGCACGCGCCTCCGCGTCATCGTCGCCGGCGGGGCGACAGGTGAAGATGCGCTCCCGGCTGGGGGTCGAGCCCGGCCCCGCCGAGCCGTGGGGGCCGCTGACCGTCAACCGATCCACGTGGGGCAGCCCGTCGACCGGATCCGCGCGATAGCTCGCCAGGAAGGGGCGGTCAAGCTCCTCGGCCAGCACGGACGGCTGCTTGAGAAACGAGACGCTCACCTCGTGGAACCCCGCCGTGACCGGCACGCGGACGCGCAGCACCTCGTCCGCGGTGAACGCCTTCGTCACGCCGACCACCGTCTGGATGTCGCCGATCTGGTCGTAGAAGTCGGGTCCGCCGACGCCGAACAGCCCCGCCCGCACCCCGTCGACGGCGATCTCGATTTCGTGCGCCTCGCCCAGCCCGCGGATCCCGGTCTGCGCCGTCCGCTTCAGGAAGGCACGGACCTCGTACTCCGCGTCGAGGGGAAAGTAGTGCCTCGCCGCCAGGCCCCCGCGGGTCCCGAACGGCAGGCCGTCGAGCGGGTAGTCCTGCGTATGGTCGGGCGCCGTCCGGTAGGTCTCCGTCGCCGCCCGCACGGCCGGGCTGCCGACGGCCGCCCGGCTGATGACGCGCGCCGCCGACAGGTACTGCTCGAGGAGCAGCGGCGAGACCCGCAGCACGTCCGCGATGTTGTCGAAGCCGTAGCTCGAATCGTCCGGCGGCAGGAAGCGCGCCACGTCGATCTCGAGCGCCAGCAGATCGCGGACGACGTTCGCGTACTCCGTGCGGTTCAGGCGGTGCAGGGCGCCGCGGCCCGGATTCGGCTCGCGGGCGGCGGCCTCGTCGAGGGCCGTCCTGAGCCGGGCGGCGAGTGCCTCGTACTCGGCGTCGGCCGGCCGCGGCCGGCCCGCGGGCGGCATCTCCCGCGCCCGCAGCTTGCGCAGCACCCGCTCCCAGGTGGCCGCTCCCGGCGCGACGTTCGAGAAGTCGAGCCCCTCGAGCACGACGCCCGCCGTGCGGAGCCGCTCGTTGTGACACGTCACGCAGTAGCGATCGATCAGCGGCCCGTGCGGGGGCGCGCCCGGCTCCCGCGCCGCCGAGGCGGACGCCGATGCGGACTGCGCCGCCCCGGGAGCGCCCGTCAGGACGACCGCGAGCAACGCAAAGCAACTCGCACCCATCGCCGGCGTCATTCGTCTGCTCATGCTCCCCACCCGAGCTTTGGGTCCCGGCGGCTCGTCGTGCGATCTCCCGACGCGACCAACGATGTCCGCATTGTATTCGACGCGCGCCCTTGCGGGCGCATTGGGAGTTGCTTGACGCCCCCTCCGGCCGGTTGTAGGCTCGCGTCACGCGGAGTGCCGCCTCGCGCGGGACCGGGCGCAGTGCACGGTGCCGGCGCAGGGGGAGGCCGGAACCGCGCGCAGGAGAGGTGGAGGCTTCCATGAGAATGACGGCGCGCCTCGTGCCGATTGTCTTCGTCGCGCTCGCCCTCGTCACCGCCGGTGCCGCGACGATGCGCCAGAACGTGGATCACGTCACCGAGATGAGCGAGGCCGCGCAGGCGTTCCTCGACGCGCTGACTCCCGAGCAGCGTTCCGCCGCGACGTTCGCGTTCAACAGCGACGACCGCTTCGACTGGCACTACATCCCCCGCGAGCGCAAGGGAGTCTCGCTGAAGATGATGACCAAGGCGCAGCAGGAGGCCGGGCTGGCCCTGCTGGAAGCGAGCCTGAGCGCCGAGGGCTACGACAAGGCGGAACGGATCCGAGAGCTCGAACAGATCCTGTACGACCGCGAGGGGCGGGCCATGCGGGACACCGGGCTCTACTTCTTCATGGTCTTCGGCGAGCCGACGGCCGACGGGACGTGGGGCTGGCGCTACGAGGGACACCACATCTCGCAGAACTGGACGGTCAACGCCGGCACGCTGACGTCCAGCACGCCGCAGTTCTTCGGCACCAACCCCGCCCACGTCCGCGAGGGCAGCCGCGCCGGCGAGCGCGTGCTGGTTCTGGAGGACATCCTGCCGCGCAGCCTGATCGCCTCGATGACGGACGCCCACCGCCGGGCGGCGATCATCTCCGACGAGGCCCCGCGCGACATCCTGACCACCTCCGACCGCACGGCCGCGATGCAGGAGAACCGGGGCGTCGCCTTCGCCGATCTGAACCCGGGTCAGCAGGACGTCCTGTGGGCGCTCATCGAGGAGTACGCCGAGGTACAGCCGCCGGCCATCGCCGCCGAGCGCCTGGCCGAGGTGAAGGCGGCCGGCCTCGACGGCATCCGCTTCGCCTGGATGGGCAGCCTGGACGAGGGCGAGCCGCACTACTACCGCGTGCAGGGCCCGACGTTCCTCATCGAGTACGACAACGTGCAGAACGGGGCCAACCACGTGCACAGCGTGTGGCGGGACTTCGACGGCGACTTCGGCCGGGACGTGCTGGCCGCGCACTACCGGCAGTACTCGCACGGCACACCCGCCGCCAACGCCGACGACTAGGGGCCTGCGCCGGAACGGCGCGGTGGCGCGGCGCAGCTGGCCGGCGGTTGCGCCGCGTCCGCGTTTCTCGCCGCCCGTTCCGCCCTTACGCGGAGCCGTGCGGATCGAAGACGAGCCGAGCCCGCTCGGGGCCGGTCGCCTTGACGACGAGGAGCGTCCGATCGTCGGGTGACAGGCCGGCGTCGAAGCTGCGCACGTCCTGCGCGATGGCGTTGCAGATCTCGGTCGCGCTCGACTCCCGGGTTCGGCGCAGGACGTCGATCAGCCGGTCTCTCCCGTACTCCTCGCCGCCCGCGTCCATCGACTCGACGATGCCGTCCGTGTAGAGCGCCATCACGTCGCCGTCGCCGAGCGCCGCGTGCCCTTCCGTGTAGCGCGGGGCACCGAACAACCCGAGCGGCACGCCCCCCTCCTCGAACAGCTCGACGGTCCCGTCGGCGCGGAGCAGCACCGGGGGCACGTGGCCGGCGTTGACGTAGAGCAGACGGCGGGCCGGAACGTCGAGCACCATGTAGAACAGCGTCACGTAGCGCCCGTCCTCCGCCGACTCGTGGAAGAAGCGGTTGGCTCGCCGCAGCACGGTGCGCACGGCCAGGTCGTGCCCTACCAGGGCCCAGATGGACGCCCGCGTCGCGGCGACCAGCAGCGCGGCGGGGAGGCCCTTCCCCACCACGTCCGCGATCACGACACCCCAACGGTCTTCGCCGAGCGGTATGAACTCGTAGTAGTCGCCGCCGACCGCCAGAGAGGCCCGGTGCGCCCCGGCGATGTCGAAGCCCGCCAGCGACGGAGCGTTGTGCGGCAGCAGGTCCGCCATCACGGCGCGCGCCAGCGCCAGGTCGCTGTCGAGGCGGCGCTTGACGACCATGTCGGCCTGGAGGCGCGCCGTCTCGATGGCCGCGGCGACCGCGGAGGCGTAGACCTCGAGCAGCACCGTCGCCTGCCGGTCGTAGCCGCCGGGCCGGTCGGAGCGGACGTCGAGCACCCCAAGGACCCGGTCGCGCGGCCCGATCACCGGGACCACCAGGCGCGACCGCGCGCAGGGCCGGCAATCCGACGCCGCCGCCCCCGTCACCGAGGCGGTCTTACCCGTGGCCAGCACCTCGCCGATGATGCCCTGCGCCTCGAACGGCACGTGGCCGTCGGGCGAGGGGCTTGCGCACCCCCGGGTGCGGCTGTGGCGGACGAGGTTGCTGCGTCGGCCGACCACGTGAACGCTGGCCGCGTCGTGCTCGACGAGCGGTGCGACGCCGTCGAGGATGCCGTCGAGGACGGATCTCGCATCGCCCGCCTCGCCCGCTTCGCGCGCGACACGGTGCGTCTCGATCATCGCCCGCGCGATCTGGAGGGAATCCGCGTTGGCCCGGACCGAGGGCCGATCCGACGCGTCGACGGGCTCCTGAACGTCGGACGCCATACGCTGATTCTAGCCCGCCGTTCGTCGCC
>JAPOYG010000051.1 GCA_026706755.1 Acidobacteriota bacterium | reverse complement strand
GAGGTTGGTAGCGGGGGGGGGATTTGAACCCCCGACCTTTGGGTTATGAGCCCAATGAGCTACCAGGCTGCTCCACCCCGCGACACCGCGGTAGCGTCGAACGCCGCCGCGAAACAACAGCGTAGCATCGCGCGGCGGCCACGTCAACGGTGGGTCGCGGGAAGCGCCCCGTCGGAGCTGCGCGGCACGTCCCGGAGCACGAACACCGTCTCGCCGGGCTTGATCAGACCCAATTCCTCACGCGCCACCGCCTCGATGGTCGCGAGGTCGCCCCGGAGGCGTTCGGTGACGCGGCGCAGCCGGACGTTCTCGGCCCGGAGCGCGCTCACCTGCGCCGTGAGCAGCCGGTGTGCGCGCCAGGTGGCGAGCGCGGACGAGAGACCCCGCTCGCCAATCAGGGCGTGCGCTACGAGGAGGGACACCAGGAGGGCCAGGAGCATGGCCGGTCGGGACGGCCTGGAACGCCAGGCGGGCCGATGTCGGGATCGGGCGTGGACGGGGTGCGTTGCCTCGGTCATCGTCTGGTTCTCGGAGCGCCGTTCGGGGGTTTGCCGCTTTTGTTCCGCCCATTGGGCAGTTTCGGACGATCCAGGGCCGGAGATTACCCGCGCCGCGGAGAGCAGGAGAGAATCGTGCAGGGGAACGACTGCGTGGTGGCGCTGACGACGCTGCCGCTGGAGATGGATGCCGCGGCCCTCGGCCGGACGCTGGTGACCGAGCGACTGGCCGCCTGCGTCCAGGTGCAGGCGCCGATCCGCTCGGTGTACCGCTGGCAGGGCGCGGTCGAGAGCGCCGCGGAGCAGCTCCTGCACATCAAGACGACGGCGCATCGCATAGAGGGCTTGCGGCGGCGCCTGCGCGATCTCCATCCCTACGACGTCCCGGAGCTGGTCGTGCTGCCGATCGTCTACGGCCACCCCGGGTACCTGGCGTGGTTGGTGGAGTCGACCGCTCCCGGGCAGGAGTCCGCGCCGTGGGACGGCGCGGACTCCTGAAGGATTGGGTTGGGCGCCGAGCGGAGGCCGCAGCGCGACCTTGCGGTCGCGGCGACGAAGGCGGGCTGCGAGTCCGCGCCGTGGGACGGCGCCGAGGGGAGGTTCCTCAGGCGCCGAGTCGGGATACGCTCCAGGAGGCGCCGAAGCCGGCGAGCACGAGCAGGGCGCCGCCGCCCGCCTGTCCCGGCGTCGGCAGGGTGCGCCGGCTTGGATGGTCCGCGGGGTCGATTGCCGCGACCATCTCCGGTGAGAGCATCTTCTGCCCTCCCACGACGTCGCCGACGCGGGGCTGGACGGGTTCGGTGAACGGCCACAGGCCGACGACCGCCCCGAGCAGGAGTCCGAGCAGGAAGCCGAGCGTGGCCCGCTGCCGCGTCGCCAGGAGCAGCCGCACGAGGTTGCTCACGCCGGCGACGCCGGCCACGACCCCCACCGCCACCGGGACCAGCACGTGGAGCACGGGCCCGGCCGCGTCCCAGGCGCCCGCGCGGACGATGGCGACGGCCTGCGCCACGGCGTCGATGATCGGTCTGTACTGGCCGAGCACCAGCAGCAGATAAGCCCCGGAGACGCCCGGAAGGATCATCGCCGCGCCCCCGGACACGCCTGCCGCGAACAGCAGGGCGTAGGTCCCCGGCCCCGGCGGCCCGGCGCGGCTGACGCGTTCCGGATCGAGGGCGGCCAGCAGGACCATGCCCGCCATGGCGGCGGCGGCGCTCAGCGCGACCGTGCGATCGAGCGGCCGCACCAGGCGCCAGACGATGGGGATGCCCCCGGCCGCCAGCCCGATGAACAGGCTGTACATGACCCACGGATAGCGGTCGAGCACGGCGCCGATCGCGCGTGCGCCTCCCGCGATGGCGAGCGCGGCCGAGCCGGCGACGCACGCGAGCATCACGAGCACCGGCGCCCGCAGCTTCAGGGTCGATGCCTCGGCGACGCCGGCGATGAACTGGGGGTAGAGGCCCACGGCCAGCAGCATCGTCCCGCCGGAGACGCCCGGCACGAGGTTGGCCAGGCCCATGAGCGCGCCGCCGGCGATGCTGCGCGCCACGAGCGACGCTCCCCGGAACGCGGGAGCCCCCGAGCCGAAGCCGGTCGCCGCGTCGTCGGGCATGCGGTGGGGAAATCCGCCCCGCCCTGCCGGCCGGTCCGGCGCGGGGTCGTCGCGCCGCACCGTAGCGTACGATGCGGTACACTGCAAAGCTCCCGCAGGTCGCCGATGGTTCGAGATCAATCGGGGGACGGGGGCCGGCCCCCGGCCGCGGCATGGCCGGCGCGGTTGCTCGTGGCCGGAGCGGTCGTGAAGCTCGCCCTGATGCTGTTCGGGGGGGCGGTCCATCCGGCCGCGGCGTGGCTCGACACCCTGGCCTCCCTGGCCCTCGTGGCCGGCCTCGGCCACATTCTCTGGCGCCTGCTGTCGCGCCTGCGAAGGCGCCTGCTGTGGCGTGTGCGGCGGCGGCTGATCCTCTCGTACGTCTTCGTCGGCGTCGTTCCGATCATCCTGGTCGTCACGTTCGTCGGTCTGGCCGGCGCCCTGACGATGCTCGTGACCGGCGCGTACATGGTCCGGTCCGAGCTGGATGACATCGTCGCGGACGCGGGCTCCATCGCCACGACCATCGGGAGCCACCTGACGACCGGTGCCGACATCGACGGCGTGCTGGCCGGCTTCCGGGCCGAATCCGGTGCGACCTTCCCCGTCGCGGCGGCCGTCATCGATGCCGAGGGCGGCCCCGTCCGGTCTGTCGGGGCGTGGCGCCACGCACCCCGCCCCGCGAAGCTCCCGACCTGGATCGGGAAGGCGGGGTTCACGGGGTTCGTCGAGCTCCCGAACGGCGCGGCGCTCGTCGCCAGGGCCGCCCGCCGGGTGGATGGGGGCCCGGCCGTCATCGTGGACGTTCCGCTCGGGTCGGGTGCGGTCCGGCGCATCGCGGCCGCGACGGGCATCGAGGTGACGGATCCGGCGTTCGTCGCCGGTGAGCCGGCGCGGCCCGCGGTCGGCGACGCGACGGCCGGGTTCGCGTCGGGCGTCGGGCTTGCGTGGGTCGCCTTTCTGGAGCGGACGGACTGGGACACCGGCTCGGCCGAGGCGGTCGGCCTCGGGATCCGCGTCCCTCCGAGCGCCCTCTACGAGCACCTGTTCGGCTCCCATGCCCGCATCGGAGAAGTCGACGTCGGCTCGATCTTCCTGTTGCTGCTCGCCGTCGTCGGCGCGCTCTTTCTCGTCATGCAGGGCGCCGCGCTCGTGATGGGCTTCGCGCTCGCGCGCTCGATCACGGGTTCGGTGCACGAGCTGTTCGCGGGCACGGAGCGTGTTCGGCGCGGCGACTTCACGCATCGCATCCGGGTGGCCTCCGGGGATCAGCTTGGCGACCTCGCGGACTCGTTCAACGCGATGACGGCAAGCGTCGAGGGGTTGCTGGCGCAGGCCGCGGAGAAAAAGCGCCTGGAGGAGGAACTGCGCATCGCCCGCGAGATGCAGATGTCGCTGCTGCCGCGCGATGCGGCCACGATTCCGGGACTGACGGTGGCTCCCTTCTCCCGACCGGCGCGGGAAGTGGGCGGCGACTACTACGACGTGGTCCGGCTGGCGGAACGGCGGCTCGGGGTGCTGGTGGCCGATGTGTCCGGAAAGGGGACCTCCGCCGCGTTCTACATGGCCGAGCTCAAGGGCCTCGTCCTGAGCCTGAGCCCCATCTACGAGTCGCCCCGCCGGCTGCTGATGGAGGTCAATCGCATCCTCTCGGCGAGCCTCGACGAGCAGAGCTTCATCACGATGACGTACGCCGTCATCGATCTCGACGCGCGGACCATCACGTACGCCAGGGCGGGGCACACGCCGTTCATCTACCTGAAGCCCGGCGAGCCCGCGGGCGCCCAGATGCTCGCGCCGGACGGGCTGGTGCTCGGCCTGCGGGGCCTCGAGGGGCACTTCGACGCACTGATCGAGGAGCGGACGCAGCCCATCGGCGCCGGGGACCTCGCCGTGCTGTTCACCGACGGCATCACCGAGGCGATGAACGAGGAGGCGGACATGTTCGGGGAGGAGCGTCTCAGCCGCCTGCTCCAGGAGCATGCCGGCCTCCGCCCCACCGCGCTGCTCGACCGCGTCCTGCAGGACGTCGAGGCGTTCGTCGGCAGCGCCGACCAGCACGACGACATGACGATGGTGCTCGTCCGGGTCGACGAGCTGCCGGTCGCCCGCCGCCAGCCCCTGGTGTCCGCGGCCACCGCCTGAGCCGGCAGCGATGGTGGACCTCGCGGTCGTGTTCCGGACGCGGTCGGAGGTCGAGGCCAACGTCGTCCGCGGGTTGCTCCGTACGCATGGGATCGCGGCCGTCCAGAGCCCGCCGGCCGGTCGGGCGGTGCCGGGCCTTCTGCGGGACGAGGCGGGCGAGGTACGCGTGTCCGTGCCGCCCGAGCTCGCACGAACCGCGGCGCGCGTGATCGCCGAGGTGCGGAGCGAGGCTTCGCGCGCCATGCCGCTGCGCGAGGCTCTGGGAGCGCTGGAGGCGGCGCTGCGCTACCGCTTCACGGATCGCGGGTTGCTCGAGCAGGCCCTGACGCACCGGTCGCGGGCCCACGAGGACCCCAGCGGAGAGGTCGTGGACAACGAGCGGCTGGAGTTCCTTGGGGACGCCGTTCTCGGGCTCGTCGTCGCCGACCGCCTGGTACGGGAGTTCCCCGAGCGCGACGAGGGATGGACTTCGAAGGTGAAGGCGAAGCTCGTCTCGGCGCCGACGCTGGCGCGCCTCGGCGAGCAGGTGGGGCTGGGCGACCACCTCCTGCTGGGACGCGGAGAGGAAAAGACCGGCGGGCGCCGCAAGCAATCGCTGATCGCCGACACGTTCGAGGCGGTCGTGGCCGCCATCTACCTCGACGGCGGTCTGGCTGCGGCCACCGCGTTCCTCGATGCGTTTCTGAGCGAGGCCCTCGACGGCCTGCGAGCGAACGGCATGGCGGCCGAGGCCCCCGCGGACTGGAAGTCGACGCTCCAGGAGTGGCTGCAGGCGCGGGGTCGGCCGCTGCCCATCTACCGCCTCACGGCGGAGGAGGGTCCGGACCACCGCAAGACCTTCACGGTCGACGTGACGGTGGGCGGGGGTGTGCCTGCTCGCGGCGCGGGACACAGCAAGAAGGAAGCGGAGCAGAAGGCGGCCCGGCAGGCGCTGGCAGATCTGCGGTCCGTGGCGGACGGTTCCGGGGCGGATCGGGCGATCAGTCGATCTCGATGAGCCCCCACGACCGCGGGGGGCGGCGCGCCGGCGCCGCGGTCGCGGTTCGGGGTGCGGTCGCCGGCGGGGGGGAAGGATCCGCGCGCGGCAGCCGGGAGGCGGCGTACTCCTGCACCTCGCGCTCGAGCGTCGGGCCCTCGGGCGGTACCGGTCGGCAGTGCAGGCGGACCCAGAGGCGCAGCAGGGGATCGGCGAAGCTGTAGCGCTTCTGCCGAACCCCGACCATGTCGACATCCTCGAGCCAGGCAAGGTAGTCGCGCGTCGAGCCGGGTGTGCGGCCGAGGCGCAGCGCGATCGCGGACAGGGTGAGAGGCTCCTCGTCCGCCAGAACGCCCAGGATCGCCTTGAGCGCGCCGTACCCTCGCGCGCGATGAAGGCGGAGCTCGTAGCTGAAGCGGCAGATCCAGTACAGCGGAGCTCCCGGCGCGAGCTCGGACGCGAGGAAACGTTCCGGCGCAGGGGATCTTCCGGCGGCGATCGCGTCCACGATGCGGTCCACGTATGCCGGACGGCCGTCGGCCAGGGCGTGCACCCGGCGGGCGACGTCGTTCCGCTCCGCATCCGTCCGCCCCACGCGCCGCGCGGCCAGCGCGGCCAGCACCTCCGTCGGCGAGAGGCGCGGGAGGTGAACCACCTCGAAGCGATCCGGCCGACCGCGAAGCAGCCTGAGGGTCCGACCGACGTACCGGCTCGCCAACGCGAAGCGGTTCGGGCTCTCCTGCAACGCATCGAGGAATTCGCCCAGCACGCCCCGCAGGCCGGGGAAGCTCTCGAAGGTGCGGAGCTCGAGGAGACCGTCCAGCAGGAACGCGGGCGTCGCGGCCCCCTGCCGGCCGGGGCGTCCCAAAAGACGGAGCAGGGCGTCGAACGCGTCGCGCGCGCTGCGCCGACCGTCCCGGAAGACGCGCGGATCGTCGCCGGTGGCATATGGCGAGTCGGCAGTGACGGCGGCGAGGAAGCCCTCGGGCGTGGACGCCGAGCGCTCGACGTCGATGTACTGGCTGCCGCCACGGGCCGCCAGGTGCAGGGCGACGCGGCGGAGCACCGTCGTGCGGCCGGTGCCGCAGCCTCCGAGCACGACCGGAATCCGGGGCGGCGCGGCGTCGAGCGACGCAAGGACGCGTCGTTCGATGGACGGGCGTTCGGGAAGCCAAGGGCGTTCTGGCGGCACAGTTGTTATGATGAACTGTTTGCGCGTCGGGCGATGGAGATGAACAGGAACCTGGCGATCGTCGGCGCCCAGTGGGGAGACGAGGGGAAGGGGAAGATCGTCGATCTGCTGGCGCCAGCGTTCTCCGTGGTGGCGCGTTCCCAGGGGGGGCACAACGCCGGGCACACCGTGCTCGTCGGAGATCGGCAGTTCATTCTGCACCTGATTCCGTCCGGCATCCTGCACCCGGGCGTCACCTGCGTGATCGGCAACGGGGTCGTGATCGACGTCCGGGCTCTCTTCGCCGAGCTGGACGGGCTGGCGGCGCAGGGGATCGACCTCGACGGCCGGCTCCTGGTGAGCGACCGCGCCCACGTGATCCTGCCCTACCACCGCGAGATCGAGCGGTTGGCGGAGGAGCGCCGCGGCGCCCTGCGCATCGACACCACGTCCCGCGGGATCGGGCCGAGCTACGAGGACAAGGCGGCGCGGCGGGGCATCCGCGTCGCCGATCTCGCCGGGGGCGCGAGCGGGGAGCGCCTGGCCGGGCTGGTGCGCGCCAACGTGGAGGCCCGTAACCGACTCGTGACGGGCGAGCCCCTCGACTGGCGCGCGGTGCATGCGGAAGCGGCGGAATCGTGGTCGCGGCTGCGGCCGATGGTCGGTGACGTCTCGGAGTTCCTGCAGGCGGCGCTGGACGCCGGCCGGCCGGTGCTGTTCGAGGGTGCCCAGGGCGCCATGCTCGACGTCGACCACGGCACGTACCCCTACGTGACCTCCTCGAACGCGACGATTGGAGGCGTGTGCACCGGGCTCGGCGTGGGGCCGCGGGCCATCGGCTCGGTGCTCGGCATCGCGAAGGCCTACACCACCCGGGTGGGGGCCGGCCCGCTGCCGACCGAGCTCGGCAGCGCCATGGCCGACAAGCTCCGGGAGGCGGGCCGCGAGTACGGCGCGTCGACCGGCCGGCCCCGCCGCTGCGGCTGGTTCGATGCCGCGGTGGTCCGCCGGGCGGTGCGCATCAACGGCATCGACGCGCTGGCCGTCACCAAGCTCGACGTGCTGGACGGCCTCGACGAGCTCCGCATCTGCACCGGATACCGATGCGGCGACGCCCGCCTCTCCGACCTTCCCGCCGACGTCGAGCGCCTCGAGGCCTGCGAGCCGGAGTACGAGACGATGCCCGGCTGGTCGGGCGCCGGGGGCACGGCCGGGGTGCGGCACGAGACCGGCCTGCCTGCCGCCGCGCGCGCCTACCTCGACCGGCTGCAGGCGCTCTGCGGCGTGCCGATCAGCGTCGTGTCCACGGGATCGGAACGGTCCGACACCATCGTGCGGCCCGGGTCCCTGGGCGCGCGGTGGCTGTCGTGAGCCGGCCGCCGTCCCCGCGGCCGGCGGCGGCGTCCCTGGGGGGCGGCGCGATCCGCTGCCGCGGTCTGGTCAAGCGCTACGGGGAGGTCGTCGCCGTGGCCGGCCTCGATCTCGACATCGCGCCCGGGGAGTGCTTCGGCCTGCTGGGTCCCAACGGGGCCGGGAAGACGACCACCATCGAGATCCTGGAGGGGTTGCTCGAGCCGGACGCGGGGGAGGTCGAGATCCTCGGCCGCCGGTGGGCGACGGATCGCGCGTCCCTGCGCCAGCGGCTCGGGATCCACCTGCAGGAATCGCAGTTCGACGATCGGCTGTCGGTGCGCGAGACGCTCGACCTGTTCCGCTCGTTCTATCCGGCCGGTCAGCCGGTGGACGACGTGCTGGCCCTGCTCGGCCTGGAGGGCAAGGCGAGCTCCTGGGTGAGCCGGCTCTCCGGGGGGCAGCGCCAGCGGATGGCCATCGGTTGCGCCCTGGTCGGCAAGCCCGACGTGCTGTTCCTCGACGAGCCGACGACGGGCCTCGACCCGCAGGCGCGCCGGCAGGTCTGGGAGATCGTGGATGCCTTCCGCGGGCGCGGCGGGACGGTGCTGTTGACCACGCACTACATGGACGAGGCCGAGGTGTTGTCGGACCGGGTGGCGATCGTCGACAGCGGGCGCATCATCGCCTGCGGTCCCCCGCGCGAGCTCGTGTCGTCGCTCGGGGCGGGACACGTCATCGGGTTCGCGCTCGACCCCGCCGCGGCGAGCGAGCCGCCGGACTTCGGCTCCCGCCTCGAGGCGCTTCCCGGCGCCCGGTCCGCCCGCCGGGAAGCGGGGGAGTGGAGCCTGACCGCGGCGTCGCTGCACGTCGCGATGCCGGCGCTGCTGCGACTCGCGGCGGACGACGGCTGGAGCCTGAGCTCGCTCCGGACGCGCACCGCCACGCTGGAGGACGTCTTCGTTACCCTCACCGGACGACACCTGCGCGATGGCTGATCCGCGCCGGAGCCGGCATCCCGTCGTCGAGCTGACCCTCGCCCGGTTCCGCATCCTGGTGCGCGAGCCGGAGGCGCTCTTCTGGGCCTTCGTGTTCCCCATCCTGATGACGGTGGCGCTCGGCATCGCGTTTCGCTCCGCCCCGGCGGGCGTCGTGCCGGTCGCGGTGGTGCAGGGTGCCCGGGCGGCGCACGTGGTGGCGGCTCTCCGGCACGCCCCGTCGGTGGAGGTCTTCACCATCGAGCCGGCCGAAGTGCATGCCACGCTGCGCGACGGGCTCGCGCACCTCGTGGTGGAACCGGGGACGCCTCCCGCCTACCGCTACGATCCGACCCGCCCCGAGAACCGGCTGGCCCGGCTGACGGTCGACGGGGCGCTGCAGCGTGCCGCCGGCCGGAGCGACCTCTGGGCGGCGCGGGACGAGCCGGTGGTCGTGCCGGGCGGCCGCTACGTCGACTGGCTGGTGCCGGGCCTGCTCGGCATGAACATCATGAGCACCGGCATGTGGGGCGTGGGCTTCTCGGTGGTCATGCAGAGGAGCCGCAAGCTCCTCAAGCGCCTCGTCGCGACGCCGATGCTCCGCTCGCACTACCTCATCGCCCTGGTGGCGGCGCGACTGGCGTTCCTGGTGCTCGAGGTGGGCGTTCTGGTGGTGTTCGCCCGCTACGTCTTCGGCGTCCCGCTCGTGGGATCGCTCGGGGCGCTCGCCACGGTCAGCGTCGTCGGCGCGATGGCATTCGGCGGCATCAGCCTGCTCACGGCCAGCCGCGCCCGGACCGCCGAGGGGGTCTCCGGCATCATGAACGTCGTCCAGGTGCCGATGTGGGTCTGCTCGGGGGTGTTCTTCGCCTCGTCCAATTTCCCGGACGCGGTGCAGCCGATCATCCAGGCGCTGCCGCTCACGGCGCTGATCGACGCCCTGCGCGGCGTGATGCTGAACGGCGACAGCCTGGTCGCGCTGCGGGGCGAGATCGGCCTGCTCGGCGGCTGGACGGTGGCGAGCTTCGCCGTGGCGCTGCGCATCTTCGCCTGGCGCTGAGATCGACGCCCGGGTCCTCCGCGGCCCGGGACCGGCCGGCGCTATAATCGCGGGGCTCGCCGCGGCGGGCGCCGGTCCGACTCCCCGATGGCGTGCATCAGCCCCGCCCTCACCCGCCGGTTGCGATCCCTGGCCGTCGCCTGCCTGCTGGCCGCGGCGGGCGGCGCCTGTACCGATTCGGCGCCGCACCCGACCGCCGGGGACGCGGAGGCGTTCGTGGCCGACGCGGAGGCCCGCCTGCTCGAGCTCTGGAGCGCGCACCGGCGCGCGGCGTGGGTCCACCAGCGCTTCGCGACCGGGGACACGGCCGACATCTCCGCTGCGGCCCGCCGGGAACGGCTCGACGGAACGGCCCGGCTGGCGCACGCCGCGGCGCGCTTCGATGGCGTGGAGCTGAGCGCCGCTCTCCGGCGGAAGCTGCTGCTGCTGCGGACCGGGCCGGCCGCGGTCGGGCCGGCGGCACCGGAGCTCCGGCAGGAGCTGTGGGACCTCGTCGCCGGCAGCGGGCGGGCGTTCGACCGCGCCTCCGCCTGCACCATGCAGACCGGCGCGTGCCTCGACCGGCCGGCTCTCGAACGGCTGTTCGTGGAGAGCCGGGAGACGGACGAGCGGCTCGACGCCTGGTTGGGGTGGCGGCGTGCCGCGGCTCCCGGGCGCCCGGCGTACCGGCGCTTCGTCGAGCTGGCGAACGCCGGCGCCCGCGAGCTCGGCTTCGCCGACGCCGGGGCCCGGCGGCGCGCGGCATACGACCTGCCGCCGGAGGCGCTCGGGGCGGAGCTCGACCGGGTCTGGAACGATCTCCGCCCGCTCCACGAGTCGTTGCACTGCCTGGTTCGCGAACGCCTGGCGGAGACGTACGGCACGGCCGTGGCGCCCCCGGACGAGGCCATCCCGGCGCACCTGCTCGCCAGCCCCTGGGGCGGCCGGTGGGACGAGCTGCACGACCTCGTTCGCACCCGGGATCGGGACCTCTGGGACGACCTGACGCGGAGCCTCGAACGCCGCCGCGTCGACGCCGCGGCGATGGCGCGCCTCGGGGAGCGCTTCTTCCGGTCCCTCCGGCTCGGCCGCCTTCCGGCCAGCTTCTGGGAGCGTTCGCTGCTCGTCCCGCCGGCGGATCCCGACCTCGGGTGCCGGGCTGGAGCGTGGCACATCGACGCCGGCGGCGACGTTCGCCTCCGGATGTGCGTCGCGGGCACCGGAGCGGACGTCGTTGCAGTGCACGAGATGCTCGGGCGGGCGCACTACCGGTGGGCGTATCGGTTCCAGGATCCGCTCTTCCGGGTCGGAGCCGCCGCCGGCGCGTTCGAGGTCGCGGTCGGCGGCGCGATGGGGCTGTCGATGACGCCGGGGTACTTCGTCCGCGCCGGCCTGATCGAGCGCGCTCCCGCCGCGGACGACATCGACGTGCTGCTGCGCCGCGCGCTCGACACGCTGGCCTACGTGCCGTTCGGCCTGGCGGTCGAGCGCTGGCGCTGGGGAGTCTTCTCCGGCGCGGTGGGGGTCGAGGCGTACAACCAGACCTGGTGGGAGCTGCGCCGCGCCTACCAGGGCGTGGGGCCCGCGGCGCCGCGCAGCGAGGCCGCGTTCGATCCCGGGGCGGAGCCCCCGGTGGCCTTCAACCGGCGGTTGCTGCCCGGCGTGATCGGTCGGATTCTGCAGTTCCAGTTGCACCGCGCGCTGTGCGAGGCGGCGGGCGACAGCGGACCGCTGCACCGCTGCTCGGTCTTCGAGAGCCCGGAGGCGGGCGCGCGGTTGCGGGCGCTGATCGAGCTGGGGGCCAGCCGGCCCTGGCCGGACGCGCTGGAGGCGCTGGCGGGCACGCGCTCGCTCGACGCGGGTGCGATGCGCGAGTACTTCGCGCCGCTGGCGGCCTGGCTCGACGCCCGGAACGCGGGGCGCCGATGCGGCTGGGCGCGGCCCGAGGTCAGGTTGGGCCGGACTCTCGGGGCGGCGCCTCGCGCGTGATCTCGGCCAGCGAGCGGCGGGCGAGGCGGGTGATGTAGACGATGCCGGCGATGGTGGCCGCGAGCCCCGCCAGGATCAGCGCCCACTCCGCCGGGCTGCGGGCGCGCCCCGCCACCGCCTCGGCCCCGGCGTAGCCGAGATAGACGTAGGTGAAGGTGCCGGGCAGGGTGAAGATGCCGCTCGTCACCAGGTAGGGCAGGAACGCGACGCCGGACGCGCCGAACAGGTAGTTGCTGGCGCTGTAGGGGACGGCGGGGTTCAGGCGGAGGAGGGCGACGATGCGCCAGCCGGCCTGCGCCACCGCCAGGTCGACGGCCCGCGCGCGCGGGTAGCGGGCCGCGAGACGTTCCACGGCGCGGCGGCCGACGTAGCGCGCGGCAAGGAAGGCGAGCGCGTCGGCCACCGAGGTGGCGATGGCGACGATGACGACGCCGCGCACGAGCCCGAACAGCGCGCCGGCGGCGAGAGTCGGCGCGACACCGGGGACGAGCAGCAGGACGAGCGCCACGTAGAGGCCCCCGAAGGCGACCGCGCCGACGGCTCCGCGGGCGTCCACCCAGGCGCGCAGCGCGGTGAGCGCCGGCTCGAGCTCGACCGTCCGGGCCAGGACGAAGCCCGCGGCGAGCAGCCCCACCCCCGCCGCGAGCCCGAACGCGAGGCGACGGCGGCTCGGTGCCGCTGCAGCTCCCGGGGCGGGCGACCGGTGCCGATCACTCCGGGGGTCAGCCAACGCGTTCCGGCCGGGCCGGCCGCCGGCGCACCACGGTCACCGCCCCTCGTACTCCGCGTCGCTCACCGGGCCGAACCAGGTGGTGGCGGAGTCGACGTTGAGAGCCAAGTGCGCCATCGGTCCGTCCGCATCGGCGCCGTGCCAGTGCCGTTCGCCGGCCGCGATCGAGACCACGTCGCCCGCGGCGGCCACCTGCACCGGCTCGCCCTCCCGCTGCACGCGGCAGCGCCCGGACAGCACGACCAGCAGTTGCAGGCCGCTGTGCAGATGCCAGGCCGTGCGCGCCCGCGGCTCGAACTCGACCCGATAGGCGTTGACGGCCGGGTCGTCCGCCACGCCCGGCATGCGCGTGACGCGCGCGTCGCCGGTGAACGTGGCCGGGTCCGCCGGCGCCGGGCGGAGGTCGGCGAGGCGGAGCAGACGCACGGGCCGCCCTCACCCCGCCGCGGCCGGCGTGTCCTCGCGGCGCGCGATCAGGTACGCCGCCATGGCGGCGATGAGCGCGACGATAAGCGCCCCCACGTTCATGACCCCGCTCGCGCCGTAGGAAATGATGAGATAGCCGACCGCGCCGGGCAGCAGGGCGTAGTAGACGAACGGAATGACCGTCATGCGGATGACGGCGCCCTCGCGTCCCAGCAGGCCGACGACGGCCGAGGCCGCCACGACGTTGTGCACGCAGATCATGTTGCCGGCCGCGCCCCCGACGGCCTGCAGGGCGACGATCCACGTCGGGTCGGCCGCGATGCGCTCGCCCATGTTGAACTGGAACAGCGAGAACATCATGTTGCTGACGGTGTTGCTGCCCGCCACCGCGGCGCCGATGCCGCCGATGAACGGGGCGAAGATCGGCCACGCGCCGCCGGCAATCGCCGCCACGCCTTCCGCCAGGACGATCGGCATCCGCTCGTAGCCGGCCTCGCCGCCGTAGCTGTTCAGGAACACCTGCACCATCGGGACGGTGAAGATGAGGGCGACGGACGCGGAGGCCGTCACGCGGAACGAGGTCGACCAGGCGCGCCGATAGGCGTCGGCCGGAATCCGGTGGATGAGGTACGTGATCAGCGAGGTGGCGATGAACAGCGCCCCCGGCAGGTAGAGCGGCTGCACGGCGTTGGCGGAGATGGACGTGCCGAACATGTCGGGCCAGGTGATCGTCCAGGCCGTCAGCGCCTCGCGCAGCGGGTCCAGGAGGCGCGATCCAAGCAGGAGCAGGGCGACGATGGCGTAGGGCGACCAGGCCCGCAGCATGCCCATCGAGCCGCCCGCGGGGGCCGTGTCCTTCACCTCGATCGTGCCCGTCCACTCGCCCGGCCAGTTCTCCTTGCGGTCGAACTCCCAGGCGTCCTCGGCGCGCGGCACGAGGAAGCCGGCGCGGGCCGCCGCCACCACGACGACGAGGCCGACGACGCTCCCGATCAGGGCCGGGAACTCCGGTCCCAGGAAGTAGCCGGCGGCGAAGTAGGGGATGGTCATCGCCAGCGCGGCGAAGATGGCGAACGGCCAGACGCGCAGCCCGTCGGTGAGCGAGCGGCTCGCGCCGAAGAAGCGCGTCATGAACGCGACGAGGATCAGGGGAATCAGGGTGCCGGCAACCGCGTGCAGGACGGCCACCTTCAGGCCGATGAAGGCCAGGAAGTCGGTCCATTCCGCGAAGCCGAGGCCGGCCGCGTACTCCGCGATGGCCGGCTCGGCGGAGAGCCCCGTGTTGACGCCGACGAGGATCGGCGTCCCGGCGGCGCCGAAGCTGACCGGCGTGCTCTGGATGATCATGCCGGCGGTGACCGCGGCCATGCCGGGGAAGCCGAGCCCGACGAGGAGCGGCACCGCCACCGCGGCCGGCGTGCCGAAGCCGGCCGAGCCCTCGATGAAGGCGCCGAACAGCCAGGCGATGATGATCACCTGCACGCGCCGGTCCGGCGTGATGTCGGTGAAGCCCTGCCGGATCGTCCGGATGGCGCCGCTCTCCTGCAGCGTGTTCAGCAGCAGGATGGCGCCGAAGATGATGTAGAGCAGCGTGA
>JAPOYG010000595.1 GCA_026706755.1 Acidobacteriota bacterium | reverse complement strand
AGACCGGAGGAACGCAGCGCCGCGGCAACCGCACCCTGCTGGCCGAGCTCGAGCAACGCCTCCGCGACGTGCGCCAGGGGCCGGACGGCTTCCTGTACCTCACGACCGACGAAGTCGCGGGCGCCGTACTGCGCATCGAGCCGGTCGAGGTCGCTCCCTGAGGCATCGCGCAGAGGCCCCGCGCCGGAAATCAGGTGAGGGGACTTGGACGCGGTCGCCAGCGCGACGCGTCCGCCAGTTCCTGTGCGTGTCGCGTCCGCTCTTCCCGATCCGCAGCAGCGGACTCCGGCAGGATGATATCGCCGTGATACGGATTCGCGTCGGGTACGGGCGTAGCCGCCACATCGCGGTCGTTGCGTCGTGCCGTTCTGGCCTCCACGGTGGCCCAACCATAGAACACACGACCTCGATCAGCGGCGTTTGCCTCTGCCAGGGCGAGAGCCTCGGACGACGGTGCGACGCTGAGCCTGTCGACGGAGATGCGGGTCTTGCCTTCCTGGATCAGGAAGACGTGGTGAGGAACGGATGAACGGAGAGCGCGGTTGGCGTGTCTGTGCGAGAAGACGTGGCGACCGAGCTCTTCGTCAGAGCCGATCTTGGGAGGAACGCTCACCAAGTCTGATCCGGCGCGTCCAGTTCCGTGACGGCCTCCCGCACGAAACCATCGGGCAGCATGGTGGCGGTCTCGTAACGGGCGCGGCGATGTCGACCGTTCAGGTTGACGGAGCACAGGACGCCGCCCAGAGAGTCGCACAACACGAGCACGGACCGCCCGTGCCCGCCCGGCACGACAAGAGCGACCTCGCCGTCCGGAGTCGGATAGGCCTCCAGGCGGGAAGGGCGAAGTCTGTAGAGATCCTGTAGCAGGCGTCTCGCGTTTGTCAGCGCCACGAGCGACGGTCGCGGGAAGCCTTCCTCCGCTGCTTCCTCGGCGGCACCGTCGAGATCGCGCAGTGCGGCGTGCATGTCGGATGCCCGCGGCGCCTCGGCCGCCGTTTCCACCGGCTCGACTTCCGACGGCAGGACAAGGGAGAAGAACGCAGGCTGCCACAGTCGCCGGACGTCCAGGCTGGAGACGTAATGGAGTGTATGGAGGTCCTGAGAAACGAACCCACTGAACCTTCGCCAGAAGTCAGCCGCCCCATCGCTCGTGGACCGGCGCGGGTCCTGCGGGCTGTTGACGACGAACATCTCGCCGACAGTCGGCGGCGCGTCCGATCCGTGTGGAATCGAGGTGATGCGGCGTGGCGCGGAATCCGTTGAACTGGGTGTGGTCTTCAGCGAAATCATGTCAGGTCGCGCACGGCGTGGGATGTGAACTTGTCCGCAAGCGCGCGGCAGTCTAGCACGTCGCTCTCCCAGTTGCCGACGATGGCGACGAGCGCTTCAACGCGTCCCTGCGAGTTGGTCTGTTGCAGATCCCGGTGGACGTTGCCCTGGAACAGAAGACCCGGCGAGGGCTGGCCGTCGGGCTGACGTCTTGTTGCCCCAAGCACGTCCACGATTATCCTGCGTGAGCTGAAGGGGTAAATCGCCTTGAGCTGAACCTCCGGCTCGCTGTCCTTGTACGACCACCAGGCACCCCGACCGTCCAGCGCAGTCGCCACCTTGGCCCTATCAGCGTCCGTCAGGCAGACGTGAAGCTTCGGGTTGATGCCCACCGCGCGGTACGGGACGTGCGGCACGGCTCGGGCGTAGGCTTCTGCCGTTCTCGGGCAGATGACGTTGTTCAAGGACGTTCCTGACGCTGACTGCACGAACATGACACGCTCGGGATCGGCGCGCACGATCAGGCCGCCCTTGTAGACCACCTGCGCAAAAACAGAGGTGGTCACGGGGTCTTCCTGAAGCTCCCGCTGCTTGTCGACGATCTCGTTAGCGGTCAGGAAATCCGGATTGATGATCGACGGGTTGTTGGACGTCGCAACCAGGACGACCGACAACTCGACCAGATCGGCCCGTCCCGAATCGCCGCCCGCTACGTGTACCTCGTCCGCCATCTGACCGTTCGCGCCGGTGTCCGACGGGAGCGGCGCCCTCGCCTCACGTCCATTGTACCAGCCGACCACGTCGCCGCCGCCGTGGGATCCGCTGCTCGCGCACGGCCTTCATCCGTTCCGCCGAGATCGTCGACACGTGCAAGCGGTGCAGGTCCCAACCCAGGTTCCCCGCTAGACCTCCCGGGCGTCGGGCAGCACAGGGGCCACGAGTTCCGGCACCTCGCCGCCGACCGACGGGGCGATGTCCTGCCGGCCCTCTCGTCCTGCCGGCACGCGTGCGCGCGGCCTCGCGGACAGAGCGGCGCCGAACCGCTGCCGTCCCTATTCCCGGGGCGGAATCTGCTGCAGCGTCCAGGTGTTGCCGTCGGGGTCGCGGAACTCCGCGAAGAGGATGCCCCCCATGTCGACGACCTCCTTGACCTCGACGTCGCGCGCGAGCAGCTCTTCGCGCGTCGCCCGGATGTTGTCGACCACCAGGTGCAGGCCGCGCAGGCAGCCGGAGGGCATGACGATCCCCGGCAGCCCCTCGCCGAGCACGATGGAGCAGGCCGATCCCGGAGGTGTGAGTTGCACCACCCGGACGGACGGGGCCGGCCGGACGTCGTGGTCGAGGTGAAACCCGACCTTCTCCTTGTAGAACGTCGTCGCCCGGTCGATGTCGGACACGGGCACGGGCACCAGCTCAAGCTTCATAGCGGCCATGTGCGCCTCCGTCGGGGGCGAGCGTACCACGCGACGCGCGCGGAGGCTCTGGCCGGTTGTCGTCCACGTCACGACGTGGAGGGTGATTTCGCTCGAGATTGGCCAGTAGCCGGCCGGGAAAAAACATGCATGAGAACATAATGCCGCATGCCATAATAATTTGTGCGCTTCATCGACCGGGCCGACGAGATGCGCCGCCTGGACGGCGTGCTCGTCGAGCCGGGGGCCCTGGCCGTCATCTGGGGCCGGCGCCGGGTGGGCAAGACCCGCCTGCTCATCGAGTGGTCGCGGCGCCAGGAGGGCCTGTACGCGGCGGCCGAGCCGTCGGCTCCCGCGGTTCAGCGGCGGTACCTGGCGGCTGCCGTCGACCGCCGGTTTCCGGGTTTCGGCGACGTCGAGTACCCCGACTGGCGCTCGTTCCTGCTGCGTCTGGCCCGCGAGGCGGCCGGCAGCGGCTGGCCCGGGCCGTTCGTGCTGGACGAGCTGCCGTACCTGGTCGCGTCCGACGCAACGCTGACCGGCGTGCTGCAGGCGTGGGTCGACACGACGCCCGGGCGGCCCACCCTGGTCGTGAGCGGGTCGAGTCAGCGGATGGTGCACGGCGCCGTCCTCGCCGCCGCCGCTCCCCTCTACGGCCGCGCGCGGGAAGCGTTCGCCCTGCGCCCGCTCAAGCCGGGATACCTCGCGGACCCGTTCCCCGGCGCCGATCCCCGGCACCTCCTGGCGTTCCACGCCTTGTGGGGCGGGATGCCGCGCTACTGGGAGCTTGCCGAGCCGTTCGGCCTCGACATCGAGGGAGCGGTCGACACGCTGGTGCTCGACCCGGCCGGCCCACTGCACCCCGAGCCGGACCGACTGCTGCTGGAAGAGATCCCGCCGGCGACCGCGCTACGCCCGTTGCTGGACGTCATCGGCACCGGCGCGCACCGGGTCAGCGAGATGGCGGGTCGGCTCGGTTCCCCCGCCTCCAGCCTGTCGCGTCCGCTGGCGGCGCTCACCGAGATGAACCTGGTGCGCCGGGAGACGCCGTTCGGCAGCGAGCCCCGCTCCGGCAAGCGCAGTCTCTACCGCATCGACGACCCGTTCCTGCGCATGTGGTTCCGCGTCGTCGCCCCCGTGCGGACCGCCCTCGCGCAGGCTCCGCGCGAGACGCGGCTGGAGTACTGGCGGCGTCACCGGCCCAGCCTCGAAGCCCAGGCCTGGGAGGAGCTGTGCCGCATGGCGGTCCCGTTCCTGCACCGCGCCGACTGCTCCCTCGCGCGTCTGGGCCCCTGGGAGCCGGCTCAACGCTACTGGCGGCGAAACGAGCCGGAGCTGGAGGTGGTGGCGCGGTCGGTGGACGGCCGGCGCCTGCTCGTCGGCGAGGCGAAGTCGACGCCGCGGCCCCTGCCGGCGGCGGCACTGCGGTTCCGCCCGCCCGCACCACCGGTCCCGGGCGTCGCCGGTCTGGAGGTCATCCCGGCGGTCTTCGCACCGGGGGCGATCCCGGCGCCGGTGGCGGAGGGCGGCGCGCACGTGGTCAATGCGCGCATGGTGTTCGACGTGCTCCGCTGAGGGGGCGGGCGTCCACGGAAGCCGGATCGGACTCGCGCCGGGCTCACGGCAGCAGGTCGGCTGCGGCGATGGTCGCGGCCGGTCGGTCGAGCGGCTCGAGGGGCGCGACTCTCAACGCGCCCCAGTCCTGAGTCCCGGGCCGGAGCCGAGTACTCGACCTCTCGGGTCAGGCCGCGCGGCCTGATTCGCGCGTATCCGCCCTTCACTCCCCAACCGGCAGCGCGAACGCCACGAGCTCGGGGACCTCGCCGCCGACGGTCAGCGCGATGTACTGCCGGCCCTCGTGAAGGTAGGTCATCGGGGTGCCGATGGCGCCGCCCGGCAGATCGATGGAGCCGACGATTTCGCCGGTCGCCTTGTCGCGGGCCACGAGGCGCGGGCCGTCGTCGTTCCCGGTGCCGCCGGCGGTCAGGGCGCTGACGAGCAGCGTCTTCGTCAGGACGGGACCGCCGCGGCCGTCGCCGCCAAGCGGCGGCAGGTCCAGGTCCCGCAGCCGCGGGTGGTTGCGGATGCGGTTGCCGTCGCCGTTCGGCTGCATCCAGGCGTGGTCGCCGGTGTTGAGGTCGATGGCCGTCATCCGCGAGTAGGGCGGCTTGAAGAGCGGCAGGCCCTGCGGCATCAGCGACGGCGTGTTGAAGCCGCCCTGCGTGTAAGCGAGGTTCGCGCCCTCGTCGTCCGGCGTGTAGTACTTCAGGATCGAGTAGGCGTTGACGGACGGGATGTAGAGGATGCCGGTCTCCGGGTCGACCGCGGAGCCTCCCCAGTTCGCACCGCCGGCGAGCGCGGGGCGCTGGATCGTCCCCTGGAGCCCCCCGTCGACGGACAGCATCGGCGGCGAGTAGACCCCGCCGAGGCGGTGGTTGCGCACGGCCTCCACGGCCATCGCGCGCAACTCGGGCGTGAAGTCGACGAGCTGCTCGATGGACGATCCCTGCTCCTCGAACGGGGCCGGCCGCGTCGGGAACGGCTGCGTCGGGGCCAGCACCTCGCCGACGAGGTCGGTGTCGGTCTCCACCGGGCGCTCCTCGATCGGCCACACCGGCTCGCCCGTTGCCCGGTCGAAGACGTAGGTGAAGCCCTGCTTGCTCACCTGGGCGATCGCCGGGATCTCGCGGCCGTCGACGGTGACGTCCACGAGGTTCGGGTGGGTCGGGAAGTCGTAGTCCCACACCCCGTGGTGGACGGCCTGGAAGTGCCACATGCGCTGGCCGGTCTCGATGTCGAGGGCGACCAGGCTCTCGGCGAAGAGGTTGTCGCCGGGCCGGTGGCCGCCGTAGTAGTCGTTCGTCGGCGTGCCCGTCGGCAGGTAGATGTAGCCGAGCTCCTCGTCCACGCTGAACGCCGCCCAGACGTTGGCCCCGCCGGAGTAGCGCCACGACTCGTTGCCCCAGGTGTCCGCCCCGTAGTCGTCGCTCAGCGGCACGGTGCGGAACGTCCAGCGCGTCGCTCCGGTGCGCGCGTCGATACCGCGGACCCAGCCCGGCGGCTGCTCCATCGTGATCGGCTGGTCCGAGATGGAGGTCGGGGTCACGACGACGCCCCGCGCCACGATGGGCGGCGAGTTGATGCCGATCCACGGATGGCCCTGATCGTCTGTCGTCTCCCGGCCGGCGCGCGGAATCCCCGCCGCGAGGTCGACGCGCCCGTTGTCACCGAAGCCGCGCGCCGGCTCGCCGGTCGTGGCGTCGACGGCCAGCAGGTAGCCGTCCGGGGTGCCGTAGTAGAGGCGCTCTTCCTGCCCGTCCGTCCAGTAGGCCAGCCCGCGCGAGCTGTAGGTGCCCGCGTTGATCGAGTACCGGGTGCCGCGGATCGCGTCGGGGTCGTACAGCCACCGCGTCTCGCCGGTGCCGGCGTCGATGGCCGCGGCCTGTCGGAGCGGCGTCACGACGTAGACGACGCCGCCGACCATGAGCGGCGTGGCCTTGAAGCTGAGGAAGCTCAGATCGGGGTGAATCTCGCGGAGCGCGTCGAGGTCGAGGTCGGCATCCGCCGAGCGCCACCGCCAGGCGATCTCCAGGTCCGAGAAGTTCGAGGCGTCGATCTGGTCGAGCGGCGAGTACTTCGTGCCGCCGAGGTCGCCGCCGTAGCTGCGCCACTCGCCGCCGGTGGCGCCGTGCTGCGCGAAGGCGGTGCCCGGCACGGCGGCGATCGCGGCCGCCGCAAGAAAGCCGAGCGCGACGCGGAACGTCATGCAGATCCAAGTAGGCACGGTAAGCACTTGCGCGGTCCTCCTGCGGGTCGATCGGGGGCTGGCGCCCGAGGGTGTGGTCAATAGCGGAACAGGTACGAGACCTTGGTGAAGAAGGCGCGGTTCGTCCGCTCGAACTGCCGTGTCGGGAAGAGCACCGCGTCGAGCAGCGACCCGCGCAGGAAGCGGTCGTCGTAGCCGAGGAACGCCACCGTGCCGGCGTTGATGCGGTACGTCAGCAGCACGTTGTTCCCGAGCGTTCCGTTCAGCGTGTTGTGCTCCGCGATGTGCCGGAGCAGCAGTCGGTTGGTGAACTGGTAGTTCGCCCGCCAGCGGTAGATCTGCACGTCGAACACGGTCGCGCCGTAGGGGTCGAGGAAGCGGCTGAACAGCGTCTGCAGGTCGGCGCGGAGCCGCGGCGTGGGCCGCAGGTAAAAGGCCAGGCTCCCTCCGCTGGAGCGGCCGAGGAACGGGTTGTCGCTGAAGTAGATCCCGTCGCCGCCGTTCATCCCGCCCACGACGGAGAGCACGCGTCCGCTCACCACACCGAAGAACGAGTAGTTCGTCTTGCGGAAGTCGATGCCGCCGTAGCGCTCGAGGTCGCGGTTGACGCCGCCCGTCAGGCGCACGCTGCGGACGAACTCGAACGTGACGTCGCCGCGGAACTGCTCGTCCTCGAGGACGCCCAGGTGGCTGTAGTTGCGGAGGTAGGTGAAGCTGGGGCCCCAGTTGATCAGCCGGCCCTCCGGCCACCAGCGATAGCCGACGTTGGCGTCGGTGCGGCGGATGTCGACCCGCGGGATGAACCCCGTGCCGGTGCGGACGCCGGGCTCGATGCTGCTGTGGGCCAGGCTGTAGGTCAGGTTGCGCGCCTGCCGCGCGAAGTCGACCTCGAGGATCGCCCCGCCGAGCTCGCCGTCGATGGCGTTCCGGTGCGCGGATCCGGCGGCCGTGAAGCTGACGCTGTGGGTCCGGTCGAGCCGGAACCGGCCGTCGACCCCGCCGACGCGGGTGTAGTCGTCCCCGTGCTCGCGGGTGGTGGCGATCGCGCCGACATAGGATTCCGGATAGAGGTCGTAGCGCGCGCGTCCGATGAACGACTGCGCGAAGCTCCCGAAGGCCGGGTCCGACACGTCGTCGAGCCTCCCCGCGGCCTCGTCGTCGGCGACGAACACGCCCAGCGTCATGTCGCCGACCTTCCCGGTGAGCTTCGCCCCGTAGCGCGGGTCGACGATCGTGCGCGTGTGCACGAGGTTGACCGGGGTAGCCGCGGCGAAGATCTCCTGGCCCTCGAGAAAGAAGGGCCGCTGCTCGGGGTAGAAGAGGGCGAAGCGCTGGTTCACCTCGACCTGCGGCCGGTCCGACTCGATCTGCGAGAAGTCGGGGTTGTAGGTCAGGTCGAGCGTCAGGTTGGAGGTGACCCCGTACTTGACGCCCACGCCGATCTCGCCCAGCGGGTCCTGGTTGCGGAAGCCGCCGGAGCCGCTGTCGAACGAGCCGACCTGGAGGCCCGTGAAGGTCGGCAGGAACTCCAGGTTGCGGCTCGTCGACAGGTCCGTCAGCCCCTCCAGCATCCCCATCTGGGTCAACTGGCCGGCGATGTCGCGCGAAACGGGCGACCAGACCAGCGACTCGGACTTCTCCCGGATGTTGCGGCTGATCTGGAAGCCCCAGCGGTGCGACTGGCCGGCCGCCCGCGCCGGGTAGCGGAGGCTCTTGAAGGGGATGGCCATCTCCGCCGTCCAGCCGTCCTCGACGAGACCGCCGCCCGCCTCGAACAGCGCGTCCCAGGAGCGATCGCCGCGGATCCCGAACCCGGCCTGGAAGCTCCCGCCGCCCCCGCCTCCGCCGCCCCCTCCGCCGCCCCCGCCTCCGCCGCCCCCGCCTCCGCTCGAGCGCCCGACGCTGCTGCGGCTGCGCGACGCCTGCCCGCCGGCGTTGACGATCGAGTCGCCCGGGACGCCGTACCCGTTCACCGAGAACTGGTAGGCGCGCTGCTGGTCGAGGAACGGGTCGAACAGGACCGCCATCCGGTCGTCGCCCATCGACTGGTCCCGCTCCGCGCGGTTCGCCCGGATGATGCCGGGGTCGGAGTAGTGGGCGTAGAAGGCGAGGTAGAGGTGGTCGCGGTCGTAGGCGATCCACACCTCCGTCCGCTCGGTCGCGGGAGCGCCTTCCACCGGGCTCGTCTGCACGAAGTCGGTAATCGGCTCGACCGACAGCCACACCGCATCGTCGAGGCGTCCGTCGATGCGGGGCGGCTGGTTCGTCCGCGCCGCCACGGCGCGCGGCCGTCCGCCGATGGTGAATCCGCTCCGCCCCGTCCCCTGCGGCGCTCGGGGCTCCCGGGGCGCCGGCGCCGAGGGTGCCGCGGCAGCCCGGTCCCGGTCGCCGGCACGAGAGCGGCCTCCTACGTTGACGCCGGCACCGGCCTCTGCGCGGCCGCCGGCGATGGCGCCTGCGCCGGCTTCCGCGCCGCCGGGGTCGCCGCCTGCACTGGCCCCCGCGCCACGGGCGTCGCCGCCTCCGCCGGTGTTGCCGCCGCCGGCCGCGGGCTCGAACGCGAGCGACCCGGTGACGGAGGTCGCGGACGGACCGTTCACCGCGGCCAGACCGTCCGCCAGCGTCGACACGAGACGGTCCTGAAGGGCGAAGAGGTCACCCACCGGGCCATCGATCCGGGCGTGGTGGGCGATCGCGCCCGTCGCGACGTCGACGACCTCGGCCGTGACCTGGACCTGGTCGCCGAAGCGCTCGTAGGCGCCCGCTACCTGCATCCGGACGCGCGGCCCCGGGCAGCCGTCGACCGCCGTGCCGTCGTCCCGGCTGCGCCGCCGCCCGTCGTCCCCGTCCGTGTCCCCGTTGCCGTTGTCCCCGTTGCCGTTGTCCCCGTTGCCGGCGGCGCGCTCTTCCCCGGAGGGGGGAACGGCCCGTTCCCGCGCGGCGCCCCACCCGGAGGCGTGGGCGCACGACGTCACCGTCCAGCCCCGTGCTCGGAGGTCGGTCGCGACGGTCTCGGCGATGCCCTCACCGATCCAGTCGTCGTCGGGCTGCCGGCTCAGGTTGAGGAAGGGGACCACGGCGACGTCGAGCGCGTGGACGGGAGCCTCCGGCGCGGCCGTGGTGGGGGCGAGCGGCCCCTGGGAGGCGGCGGCGAGGTGGGCGCCGAGCGCTGACGCGCAGGCCAGACTCAGCCCCGCGCGTCGAAGGGCGCGCTTCCGCCCCGGGAGCCGGCCGGGCCGGACGGAACGCTCGGGGGCGGGCGAGAATCGCGTCAGCGCCAATCGGCCTCGTCAGCGCCTTCTGCCGGCTCGTCCCTCGCGCCGAGCTCGTGCAGCACGGTCGCGGTATTGCCGCTCGGGTCGCGTCCCAGCACGATGAGCCTCTGCGTGCGCGCCGCTGCCGCGCTCTTCGCGACCGCCAGCGGCGTCCGCCCGGCGGCGTTCCTGACATCGAGATCGGCGCCGTGCTTCGCCAGGAAGCGGACCAGGGTGGTGTAGTTGCGGGAGGCCGCGGTGTGCAGCGCCGTGTCGCCGTTCCAGTCGGTGGCGTTGACGTCGGCCCCGAGCTCCACGGCGACCTGCGCGGTCTCCAGCGCGTGCCGCTCCTCCAGGTCCGGGTCGGGGCTTCTGCCGCCCGAGAGGCGGAAGCGGTTGCGCGTGCTCGTTCCGCGAACGGCGGCCATCAGCGGCGTCGCGAAGCCGCCGGCCACGAAGGGCGGCCCGACGCCGCCCGCGCGCTCCAGGACCCGACGCCAGAGCTCTCGCGTCGTCGTCCGGGGGTCGGCGCCGGCCGCCACCAGGTCGCGCATCATCGCCGGATCGCGGAAGTAGGTGGCAAGCCAGTACGGCGTGGCGCTGACGAGCGACGGGTTGAGGGCCCAGTCCTGGCTGGCCCGCCGGAGCGGCGTGCCGCGCTCGACGCGGGCGTTGGGGTTGGCGCCGTGCTCGAGGAGCTGCTCCACGAGCCGCCGGTCGCCGCGCAGGATGGCGGCGTGCAGGGCGGTGTATCCCGCGCCGGCCGCGTTCGCGTCGGCTCCCCGGTCCAGAAGGTACGTGGCGAACGCCCCCTGACCGCTGTGGGTCGCCACGACCAGCGGGCTGGCCCCGGTCGGGGCCGGCTGGTCGATGTCGGCGCCGGCGTCGAGCAACAGCTTCGCCGACTCCGGGTCGCCCCCGCGGGCCGCGAAGAGGAGCGGCGTGAAGCCGCCCCGGTTCCACATGACGCCCTCGTCGTACTGGCCGGCGTTGGTCGAGTCCGCGTACATCAGGCGCGGACGCGTGATGGACCGGGCCGCGACGTCCGCCCCGTGGTCCAGCAGCGCCGAGACGATGGCGTGGTGGCCCTGGGCCACCGCCCACATGAGCGCCGTCTGGCCGCGCGAATGCTCTACCGCGTTCACGTCCGCCCCGGCCGCCAGGAGGAGTCGCACCGCGGCGGCGTTGCCGGTCCGGGAGGCGGTCATGAGCGGCGTCTCGCCTTCCGGCAGCGCGGCGTTCGGCTGGGCTCCGGCATCCAGCAGGCGGCCGACCATCGCGGGGCTCCCGTTGCCCGCCGCGAGCCAGAGTGCCGTGGCGCCGAGCTCGTTGGCGGCGTTCAGGTCCGCGCCGGCCCCGATCAGGAGGTCCGCGGTGTGGAGATCGTCGCGGTACGCCGCCCAGTGCAGGGCGGTCGCGCCGTCCGCCTGCACCGCGTTGGCGTCGGCTCCGGCGGCGAGCAGCGCGCGGACCGTGTCCGCGTCCTGCGCCCTGGCCGCTTCTATCAGCGCCGCGCCGTCGGCACCCGCCAGGACGGGAGCGGCCGGACCGAGCGCCCCGACCAGCATGACCAGCACGACCAGCCGGGTTGCCCGACCCGCGAGAGCGTGTGCGCGCATGACGTGGATTGCCTCCTCCGGGGACGCGGGGCGGCGCCGGCCCCCCGACGCACCCGACGATCCTCGCGATGGCCCCGCCACCATTCGTTGCCGCGACCGCGAGGTCGCGCTGCGGCCTCCGCCCGGTGTCCAACCAATCGCTCGGGGAGTCCGCGCCGTTCCTCGGCGCAGACTCAAGTTGGGTGGTCGATGGTATCGCAGCCCGTCCACGTTGACAACGGACCGTCGATGCGACCAGACTATTCGGTCCCGCAGCACATCCGCGGCGACACGCGGCTCCGCCCGGGGTCGACGTGCGGCCGGCTGTGCACGGACGCGCTATAAGGAGGCAGGCTGGTGCGAAGACGGAGCTGCGCGGTCGCGGCGGTTGGCTTCACCCTCGCGTTCGCAGCCCTCGGGCACGCGCAACCCGCTCCCGACGCGGGCGTCGCCGAGCCCGCCGAATCCGCAGAGCCGGCGCACGCGGCAGTTTCGCCGCAACGCGCCCTGCTCGACCGCTACTGCGTGACCTGCCACAACGGCGACTTCGTGCGCGGCACGGACGAGCCGCGCTCGCTCCTCGTCTCCCAGCTCCGCGCCGTCGGCCTGGCCCTCGACGACGTCGACATCGACAACGTGGGCGAGGACCCCGAGGTCTGGGAGGCGGTGGTCCGCAAGCTGCGTGTCGGCGCGATGCCTCCGCAGCCGCGGCCGCGGCCCGACAAGGAGACTTACGACGGGTTCCGGCGCTGGCTCGAGGGCCAGCTCGACGCCGCGGCGGCCGCGGATCCGAATCCCGGGCGGACGCACGCGTTCCATCGCCTGAACCAGACGGAGTACCGCAACGTCATCCGCGACCTGCTCGACCTCGACGTCGACGTCGGCGAGTGGATTCCGGCCGACGCGCCCGACCGGCACGGCTTCGACAACAACGCCGGCATGCTCTCGCTCTCGCCGGCCCTGCTCGACCGCTACGTCTCGGCCGCGCGCAAGATCAGCCGGCTGGCCATAGGCCGCCCGCCCGCGGGCGGCGCGGTCATCCGGACCTACGACGTCCCGCTGAACCTCATCCAGGAAGACCGCCAGAGCGAGGACCTGCCGTTCGGCTCGCGCGGCGGCGCCGCCATCCGGCACCACTTCCCGGTCGACGGGGAGTACGTCATCCGGGCGCGCCTGCAGACGAACTACGTCGGCTACGTGCGCGGCATCGATCAGGCGCACGAGATCGACTTCCGCCTCGACGGCCGGCGCATCCAGCAGTTCACCTTCGGCGGCGAGGCGCCCGGGACGCCGTCCCCGATCAGCTTCGCCGGCAACATCCGCGGCACCGACGACTGGGAGTCGTACACGCTGCACGCCGACGACGGACTGGAAGTCCGCGTCAACGTGGAGGCCGGCCCGCACGTGATCGGCATCACGTTCCCGCGCGAGACGTGGGAGCCGGACGGCGTGCTCCAGCCGCGGCAGACCGGCTTCGCCCTTGCGATCAACGACATGCCGGACGGCAATCCGGCTCTCAGCAGCGTACAGATCAGCGGCCCCTACACCGTCGACGGACCGGGAACCACGCCGACCCGGCGGCGGATCTTCACCTGCACACCGGCCACGTCCGCCGACGAGCCCGCGTGCGCGCGGGAGATCCTGTCGACGCTGGCGCGCCGCGCCTACCGGCGACCGGTGACGGAGACCGACGTCCGCACGCTCCTCGACTTCTACGAAGCCGGTCGCCGCGACGGGAGCTTCGACGACGGCATCGGCTTCGCGCTCGAGCGCCTGCTCGCCGACCCCGACTTCCTGTACCGCATCGAGCGCGACCCGGTGGATGTCGTCGCGGGGACCGGGTACCCGGTGAGCGACGTCGAGCTCGCGTCCAGGCTGTCGTTCTTCCTTTGGAGCAGCATCCCCGACGACGAGCTGCTCGACCGGGCGGAGGACGGCACGCTGGCCGACCCGGACGTCCTTGAACGGCAGGTGCGCCGGATGCTGGCGGACCCGCGCGCGAAGGCCCTCGTCGACAACTTCGCGGGGCAGTGGCTGCACCTGCGCAACATCGAGAGCGTCTACCCGGATCCGCTGGAGTTCCCGGAGTTCGACGAGAACCTGCGGGAGGCCTACCAGGCGGAGACGGAGCTCTTCATCGAGCAGCAGTTGCGCGACGACGCCAGCATGCTCGATCTGCTGCGGGCGGACTACACCTTCGTCAACGAGCGGCTGGCGCGGCACTACGGGATTCCGAACGTCTACGGGAACCGGTTCCGCAAGGTGACCTTCGCGCCCGGCGAGCGCGCCGGGCTGCTGAGCCACGGCAGCCTGATGACCGTCACCTCGTACCCCAACCGGACGTCTCCGGTGCTGCGCGGCAAGTGGGTGCTGGAGAACCTCCTCGGAGCTCCCCCGCCCGAGCCCCCGCCCGACGTGCCGACCCTGGAGGAAGAGAACGCCGACGGCGAGCCGCTCTCGATGCGCGAAGCGCTGGTGATCCACCGGGAGAACCCGGCGTGCGCGGTATGCCACGCCCCGATGGACCCGATCGGCTTCTCGCTCGAGAACTTCAACGCCATCGGCGAGTGGCGGCCGACCAGCGAGGCCGGCACGCCGATCGACGCCTCGGGGATGCTGCCGGACGGCGCGGCGTTCGACGGGCCGACCGGCCTGCGGGATCTCCTGCTGGATCGGCCGGACGACTTCGTCGGAACGGTCACCGAAAAGCTGATGATGTACGCGCTGGGCCGGGGACTGGAGTACTATGATGCCCCGACGGTGCGGCGGATCGTGCGTGAGGCGGCCGGCGAGGACTACCGCTGGTCGTCCGTCATTCTCGGAATCGTGAAGAGCACCGCGTTCCAGATGCGGAGGTCAGACTCATGATGGTTACCAGGAAGGCGATTCCCCGCCGTACCGTGCTGCGCGGCATCGGCGCCACGCTGGCCTTGCCGCTGCTCGACGGCATGGTCCCGGCGTTCGCGGCCATTCGGAACAGCGCGGCCCGGCCCGTGCGCCGCTTCGGCGTCGTCTACGTGCCGAACGGTATGGCGATGAAGCACTGGACGCCGGGGGCGGAGGGAGCGGCCTTCGAGACGACGCGCCTCCTGCAGCAGATCGAGCCGTATCGCGACCAGATGACCGTGCTGACGGGCCTGAACGGCGTCGCCAGCAACGCGGGCGTCCACGCCAGCGCGGCCACGCGCTTCCTGACCGGCGT
>JAPOYG010000216.1 GCA_026706755.1 Acidobacteriota bacterium | reverse complement strand
GCATCCTCGCGCTCGACTTCGACACCGCCATCCCGGGCCACGGCGGCCTGATGACACGCGCCGACGTCGAGGCGTTCCGCGATCAGTTCGTCGCCGTCCGCACCCGAATGCGGGAGCTCATCGACGGCGGCCTGGCGAAGGAAGATGCCCCGGCGCAGATCGTGACCCCCGAGCTGAGCTGGACCACGGCCGAGAACGGCCTGTTCATGCGCCGGAGCATCCCCGGCTTCTACGACGAGATCGCGGCCGAAGAGCAGTAGGCGGTCGAGCGCTGCCGAACGACGAGGAGTGTGTGACGTGCGAATGGCAACGGGATTGGGAATCTGTCTGACTGCAGCGCTGACCATGGCCGTGGGCGTCCCGCCGGCAAATGCGCAGGATGTCGAATGGCGCTCGTACGGGTCGGACGCGGCCGGGACGAAGTACTCGCCGCTCGACCAGATCAACGCGGAGACGATCGGCGACCTGGAGATCGTCTGGCGGCAATCCGTGCTGCCGGACGCGGTGCGGCTGGGGAGCGACCTGACGCCGCCGGTGGCGTCGCAGAACACGCCGCTGATGGCGGACGGGCGGCTCTACATCAGCACCGCGCTGGGGACCGTCGCCGCGCTCGAAGCGACCACCGGCGAGGTGCTCTGGTTCGATACGCCGCCGGACCGTGACGGGGAGCCGTTCCAGCGGGTGCGCCAGACCCGCGGCGTCGCCTACTGGGACGACCCGCAGAGCGACGACGCGCGGGTCCTGGCCGTGGTCGGCGAGTACCTCGTGGCCCTCAACGCCGCGACGGGCGAGCGCTATCCCGACTTCGGGGACGGCGGGGAGGTCGATCTCCGGTTGGGATTCGACCGTCCGGTGGAGACGTTCAGTTGGGGCTCGCCGCCGCTCGTCGTCGGCGACATCGTCGTCATCGGTTCCGCGATGATGGACGTCACCAACCCCAACGTGCCCGCGATGAAGGAGATGCCGCCGGGCGACGTGCGTGGCTTCGACGTCCGAACCGGCGCGCAGGTCTGGATCTTCCGCACCATCCCGCGCGAAGGGGAGCCGGGGAACGAGACCTGGCTGACGGCCCTCACCGAGGACCGAGCGTCGTGGGAGTACAGCGGCAACACGAACATGTGGGCCTGGCCGAGCGCCGACGAGGAGCTGGGCTACGTCTACCTGCCCATCTCGACGCCGACCAACGACTACTACGGCGGCTATCGCCCCGGCGACAACCTGTTCGCGGAGAGCATCGTCTGCCTCGACGCGAAGACCGGGCGCCGCATCTGGCACTTCCAGGCCGTCCACCACGGCATCTGGGACTACGACTTCCCGGCCGCGCCCAACGTCATCGACCTCGAGGTCGAAGGAAGGGACGGGCCGGTCAAGGCGCTCGCGGCGGTGAGCAAGCAGGCGTTCACCTACGTCTTCGACCGCGTCACCGGCGAGCCGATCTGGCCGATCGAGGAGCGCCCCGTGCCGCCCGGCGACGTGCCCGGGGAGTGGTACGCGCCGACGCAGCCGTTTCCGACGAAGCCGCCCCCGTTCGACCAGCAGGGGACGACGGTCGACGACCTGATCCACTTCACGCCGGAGCTGCGGGCGGCGGCGCTCGAGGTCTTCAACCAGCACGTGACCGGTCCTCTCTTCACGGCCCCCTCGCTCGTCGACGACTCCCCCGGCGGCAACCGGGGGACCCTCCAGATGCCGGGCGTGGTCGGGGGCGCCGACTGGGGCGGCTCCGCCGTCGACCCGGAGACCGGGATCCTCTACGTCCCGTCCGTGCACAGCGAGTCGGTCATCGGCATCGTGCCGTCCGAGCATCCCCGCTCCGACATGCGGCTGGTGGTCGAGACCCTCAACCTGCTCGAGGGGCCGAACGAGCTGCCGCTCTTCAAGCCCCCGTACGGGCGGCTGGTCGCCATCGACCTCAAGCGGGGCGAGATCCTCTGGTCGGTCGCCAACGGCGACGGCCCGCGAGACCACCCGATGCTCGCGGGCCTCGACCTGCCGCCGCTCGGGCAGCCGGGCCGCGTATCTCCCCTCGTCACGAAGTCGCTCGTCTTCCTCGGCGAGGGCGGCAACAGCGGTGTCGTCGTGCTCCAGCCGATCTGGGGCGGGGCGGGCGGCAAGAAGTTCCGCGCCTACGACAAGCTGACCGGCGACGTAGTCTGGGAGAGGGAGCTTCCCGGCGGCACGACGGCGGCCCCGATGACCTACATGGTCGACGGGCGGCAGTACATCGTCGTCACCGTCGGCTGGGAGGACATGCCGAGCGAGTACATCGCCCTCGCACTGCCGTAGGGTCAGGCTGTCCGGGGCTCCGAACGCAGGACCACCGCAGGCACGACGAACATGTTCAGAGCTGTCGAGGTCACCAGCCCGCAGACGATGACCAGCGCCAGCGGCGCCTGAATCTCGCTGCCCGGCGCGCCCGCCCGGAGCGCGACGGGCAGCAGCGCCAACCCGGTCGAGAGCGCCGTCATCACGATCGGCACCAGGCGATCCGTCGAGCCGCGGATGATGGCGTCGCGCAGGTCGAGGGCCTTGTCTTCCTCGCGCAGTCGGCGGATCCGGGAGACCAGCATGATGCCGTTCCGCGAGGCGATGCCGAAGAGCGCGATGAAGCCGATCAACGCCGCGATCGAGAGCACCCCGCCACCCAGGAAGACTCCCGCCACGCCTCCGATCAGCGCCAGCGGCAGGTTCAGCATGACGATCGCCGCGTCGCGCGTCGAGCGGAAGGCGCCGTACAGGATCAGGAAGATCCCGGCGACGGTCGCGACGCCCATTCCGAGCAGCAGACGTTCGGCTTCCGCTTCCGCTTCGAACTGCCCGCCGTACTCCACGCGGTAGCCTTCCGGCAGCATCACTTCCGCCGTCATCCGCTCGCGCACGTCGGCCACTACGCTGCCCAGGTCGCGGTTCGCCACGTTCGCGGAGACGACGATTCGCCGCTGCGCGTTCTCCCGGCCTATGAAGTTCGGCCCGCGGTCCTCGACGATCTCGGCCACGCTGCCCAGGGGCACCCGCGCTCCCCCCGGCATGTCCAGCCGTGTCTGCCACATCGCTTCGAGATCCGCCAGGTCGGTCGTGGCATAGCGCAGCACCAGCGGCACGGCCAGTTGTCCGTCGATGATCTGCCCCACCCTGCGACCCAGCAGCGCGGTCTCCAGCGTGGAGGCCGCCTGCCCGGCCGGCAGCCCGTGCCGCGCCAGTGCCGTCCGGTCGAAATCGACTTTCACCGTAGGAACGTCGGCCTGTGGCTCCAACGCCGCGTCCACGAGCCCCGGGATGCCCTCGACCGCCGCGAGGCTCCGGATCCCCAGCGCCCGCAACATGGAGAGCTCCGGCCCGAACACCTTGACCGCAATGTTGGCGCGCGCCCCGGACAGCATGTGATCGATGCGATGCGAGATCGGCTGCCCGATGGTGATGCTGGTGCCCGGCACCAGCGTCAGCCGCTCGCGAATCTCCTCCAGCACCACATCCTGCGGCCGGCCGCCCGGGGTCAGCCGCACGTCGATCTCGGCCGACTCGACCCCCTGGACGTGCTCGTCCAGCTCGGCCCGCCCCGTCCGCCGCGCAGTTGCCGCCACCTCCGGCACGTCCAGCAGCAGGCGTTCGATGGCACTCCCCAGCGCGTTCGATTCTTCCAGGCTCGTACCCGGCAGCGTCACCGCGCTTATCACCAGGGCACCCTCGTTGAACGCCGGCAGGAAGGCGCGCCCCATTCCGGGGACCGCCGCCAGGGACGCGACGAGCAGCACGCCGGCGACACCGATCACCACCGCCGGCCGCCGCAGCACCCTTGCCAGCAACCGGCTGTACGCCCGCCGCAGCGCGGCGGCCAGGGTGGGCTCGCGCCCCTCCCGGATGCGCCGCTCGCCCGGAAGCAGAAGCGCGCACAGGGCCGGCGTCACCGTCAGCGCCACCACCAGCGACGCGCCGAGCGCGATCAGGTAGGCGAGCCCCAGCGGCTGCAGCAGGCGCCCTTCCACACCTGCCAGCGCGAACAGCGGCAGGAAGACCAGCATCACGATGAGCGTCGCGTAGACGATGGACGCCCGGATCTCCCGACTGGCCTGATAGACCACCTCCAGCGCGGGCCGTCGCGACGCCTCCGGCAGGGCCGCGTTCTCTCGCAGGCGCCGTACGACGTTCTCCACGTCGACGATCGCGTCGTCCACCAGCGCGCCCACCGCGATCGCCATGCCCCCCAGCGTCATGCTGTTGATGGAGAGGCCCGCCAGCCGCACGCCGACGACCGCGGCCAGCAGCGACAAGGGGATCGCCAGGAGCGTGATGGCGCCCGCCCGCAGGTTCGCGAGAAACAGCAGCGTGACGAGGACGACCAGCAGCGTGCCGTCCCGTAGCGCTCCGTTCAGGTTGGCCACCGCCAGCTCGATGAAGTCAGCCTGCCGGAACAGTCGCCCGTCGAGCTGCATGCCGGCCGGCAACTCTCCCTGAATCTCGTTCAACACGCCGTCCAGCTCCCGGGTCAACGCCAGCGTGTTGACGTCGGGCTGCCGGTGGATGCCGAGAATCACCGCCGGCTGCCCGTTGCGCGAGCCCTCGCCCCGCTTGAGCGACTCTCCCACCCGCACGTCCGCCACGTCCCGCACCCGAATCGGACGGGTCTCGCGGGTGGCGATGACGGTGGCGCCGATGCCCTCGGCGTCGTGCGCGCGACCGGCTCCGCGGATCAGGTACTCCTGCCCGCCGGTGCGCCGAAATCCGGCCGACGTGTCGCGACTCGCGCGGCGCATCGCGTCCTCGACGGCGCTCAGGGCGATGCGGTAGTCCGCCAGCCGCTCCGGGTCGACCAGCACCTCGAACTGCCGCCGCTCGCCGCCGATCACCGTCACCTGCGCGACGCCCGACGTCGCCAGCACGCGTCGACGAACCACCCTCTCCGCCGTCGTGCGCAGCTCCAACGGGGTATGTACGGAGGACTGAAGGGCGACGAACATGATCTCGCCCATGATCGACGACAGGGGCGCCATCACCGGCGGAGCGACATCGTCCGGCAGCGTCCCGGCCAAGGCGGCCAGCCTCTCGCTTACGGTCTGCCGGGCGTGGAGCACGTCGGCGCCCCAGTCGAAGTCGACCCAGACCACCGCAATCCCGACCGCGGTCGACGAGCGCACCCGCCGCACGCCCGTCGCGCCGTTCAGCGCCGCCTCGACAGGATAGGTGACCAGTGCCTCCATGTCGGTCGGCGCCATCCCCTGTCCCTCGACCAGCACCGTAACCGTCGGCGCCGTCAGGTCCGGCAGGACGTCGACCGGCGTCCGCACTGCCACGTAGAAACCGCCCACGAGGAAGGCGGCGGTGATCGAGAGCACCGTAAGGCGGTTGGCCAGCGACCAGCGAATCAGCGCATCGAGCAGCATGGTTCGTGCCGGGCTCGCGACGCACCGAGTCTAGTGAACGGCCGGAACCACGCTTCCTTAAGATTTGCTGAATTGCGGTCGGCCGAGGCATCCCTGCGCCCTCCCGTGCGAGCAAACCTGAACGCACTCCTACGCGGAGCTTCAGAAGATCTTCACGATTACTTCAGGTGCGTAAGGGACATGTCATCGGTAGGCTGTTGGAACGTTTGAAGGGGCGCGTTGCCTTCGGCGAGACCGATTGCGAAGGACCAGGGGAATCCTACCGATGAAGAGGCGAACCGGGGATCGGCGCGCAGCTCGCGTCACCAGGTGGATAGCGCTGCACCACCGTATCCATACCACGCGGGCCCGGCGGCCCGCCCTGTTGCTGGCGATAGCCGCCCTTGCCCTGTTCGGGCGCCCGGCCGAGAGCCTGGCCGACATCCTCTCCGGCCGGGTCGTCGACCCGCAAGGAGGCGTCGTTCCACGCGCCGAGCTCCTGCTCTACGAGCGCACGGGCGGTGGTCAACTCCGGGAGGGCGTCTCCGGTCCCGACGGGCAGTACGTCTTCGACGACATCCCGAGCGGCGAGTACGTCCTCGAGGGCCGGGCTTCCGGAGGGTCGCTGTCCGGCTCCGCCGTCGTGACCGTCGCCGGCGACCAGAGTCTCGATCTCACGTTGGCCATCTCCGGCATCACGGCCGAGGTGGTGGTTACGGCTTCGACCACGCCCCTGGCGGTGCAGGAGGTCGCCAAGGCGATCGACGTCGTCGACGCCGAGGAGATCGCGCTCCGCAACGAGCTGTCGGTGACCGAGGCAATCCGCACGATTCCCGGAATCCGGGTGCAGACGCTCCGCGGGCCGGGGAGCTACACGACCATCCAGACCCGCGGCCTGCGTGGCCACGACACCGCGTTGCTGGTCGACGGCATGCGCTTCCGCGACGCCGCGAGCCCGCAGGGTGACGCCACGGCGTTCTTCGAGAGCCTGGCCACCGTCGACACGGAGCGGATCGAGGTGCTGCGAGGCTCCGGGTCGTCGCTCTACGGCTCGAGCGCCATGGCGGGGGTCATCAACGTCACCTCCCGCACCGGAGCCGGCCCGCCCCAGGGCGACGTGCTCATCGAGGGCGGTGGACTGGGCCTCGTCCGGACCGTGCCCAGCATCCGCGGCGGGACGGCCAACAACCGGTTCTCCTACAGCGCCGCGATGGCCTACATCAACATGATGGAGGGCGTACGCGGGGAGAACCCCTACAAGAGCATCTCTCCGCAGGCGACCCTCCGCTATCACTTCACGCCGGGGCTCTCCGCGACCGGCCGTATCTGGTATACCCGTGACGACCTGCGCCTGACGGAGAGCCCCGCGTTTCCGGCCGCGGTGACCGGCAACTTCCCGGCCGCCGGCATCGTGCCGGCGCGGGCGCTGGCAACCGACCAGCTCGCGCGCTTCGAGACGGGACAACCGTACGACGCAGGCAGCGCCACCTTCGTCCCGAGCCAGAACGACCCCGACGCGAACCGGGAGTCCTCGTTCCTCATCGGGAGCGTCGCCGTGCAGCACACGGTGGCCGCGAACACGACCTACCGGATCAGCTATTCCGGTGTCGACACGAACCGGGCGTTTCTCGACGGCCCGCTCGGCGGCGGTCCGTTCGAGCCCGCCACCAGCAACCGCAGCCACTACGACGGCCGCACCGATACGCTGCAGGCGCGGCTCGATTCCGTCTTCGGCACGTCCAACACCTTCAGCGCCGGCTACGAGATGGAGCGGGAGGAGTACTTCAGCGCCCGGTCGGACACCGCATCGACGGTGACGATCGGCTCGATGAGCCACTCGCTCTACGCGCAGGACCGGCTCGACTTCCTGAACGGTCGCCTGCAGACGACCGTGGGTGGGCGCCTGCAGGCCTTCAACCTCCAGGACCCGACGTTCGTGGGCAGCGACCACCCGTATGCGGGCGTCCCCTTCGACGCGCCCACCGCGTACACCGGAGACATATCGGTCGCCTACTTCCTGCCGGAGAGCAATACGAAGCTCCGCATGCACGTCGGAAACAGCTATCGGGCCCCCGCGTCCTTCGAACGCTTCGGCGGCTCGTTCTCCTCGTTCTCCGGCTCCTACAGCTTCTGGGGCGATCCGGGCCTGAAACCCGAGCGGTCCGTGGCGTTCGACGCGGGCGTGGACCAGTGGCTGCTGGATTCCAGGGTGCAGTTGACGGGCACCTTCTTCTACACCGACCTGCTCGAGACGATCATCTTCGACTTCGCCAACTTCCCGGCCGCCACGGATCCCTTCGGCCGGTTCGGCGGTTACCGGAACACCGGCGGCGGGCAGGCCCGAGGCGTCGAGTTCAGCGTGCAGGCGGCGCCAGCCGCATCGAGCAGCCTGCGGGTGGCTTACACGTACACGGACTCGGTGTCGGAGACGCCGACGATCGGCGACGACTTCTATGGCATCCCCGGTCTGTCCGACCACATGTTCACGCTGACCGCCACGCAGTGGATCGCCCGCCGGGTGAACCTCGCCTTCGACCTCTTCGCGGTCAGCGACTACTACCTCTCGCCGTACGGTGCGGGGGGGCGGCAGATGATCTTCGGGGGACCGGTGAAGGCGGACCTCGTCGTGCGCTACGACCTGCCGACTGGCGATGCCCTGCGGCTCGACATCTATGGGAAAGTCGACAACCTCTTCAACAACTTCTACTACGAGGATGGCTTCCTCGGCCCCGGCCGGTGGGCGATTGGCGGAATGCGGTTCCGCTACTGAGCGCGAACGGGGAGCACCGCGACGCGCCACTGGTGGTGACATCCAGGCCCTCGTCCCGACGATCAAGGGGTAGCCCGATGCAGAGCAACGCCGAGCGGAAGCTCACGGACCGCGCCGACGTCAGGCACCTGTTGCGGCGGCTTGCGTTCGCGGCCACCGAGTCGCTCGAGTCCGCCCTGACGGGGCTCACGGTGGACGAAGCGGTCGACGTGCTCGTGAACGGGGCGAAGCGCGCGCCCCGGCCCGTGCCGCCGCCGTTCGTGCTGACCGAGTGGACCAATACCGCGCTGCTGTTCACCGACACCACCGCGGTCGAGTACCAGCAGGCGTTCGCGGAGCAGGATGCCGCCGCGCAGGCCGACATCGAGCGGCTGCGACACTGGTGGCTGCAGGAGATGGTGGCCAGCGCGGCGCCGCTGCGCGAGAACCTCGTCCTCTTCCTCCACGGCACGCTGGGAAGCACGACCGGCAGCGTCAACATGCCGCAGGCGCTCTACGCCCGGAACGATCGCCTGCGAAGAGGTTGTCTGGGGACCGTCCCGGCGCTCCTCGAGTCGCTTGCGACCGACCCCGCGATGATGATCCAGATCGGCATGGACGACTATCGCGAAGAGGACATGTTCGACGACGAGTTCCCCAACTTCCGGCCCGGCCGGCTGGTGCTGGAGAACTGGACGGTCGGTTCCGGCGCCTACGCCGAGGAGGACGTGGCCGAGCTCTGCCGCGCCCTGACCGGCTGGCGGCTCGAGGCGCCGAGCGGCTACGAGCCCGATCGGGCGGTGGACCCGGAGGGCTTCCGGTCCCAGCGACGGACCGGTCTCCACCCGGTCTTCGAGGCCGCGCGCTCCGTCGACCGCCCCAAGACCATCCTGGGCCGCCGAGACACATTCGACGCCGCCTCGGCCGTCGGCTACCTGGCGCGTCATCCCGACACCGCAAGGCGGTACAGCCGGCTGCTCATGCGCTACCTGGGGGTCGAGGACGCGGACGGGAGGCTCGAGCGGCAGCTCTCGAGGACCTACCGGGACACCGGGGGATCGCTCGTCGCCCTCGTGCGCGAGATCGCCGGCTCCGACGCCTTCTGGTCTCCGGCGTCGCGCTGGGCGCTGGTGAAGAGTCCCATTCAGCTGGCGGTCGGTGCGTGCCGGCAGCTCGAGGTGTCCCGGCTTCCCCTGGCCGCGCTCGGCGCCTGGCTTGCGGCAGCGGGGCAGACGCTGTTCCAGACCCCCGGCTTCGGCGACGCGAGCTGGCCGGGGCAGGATGCGTGGATCGCTCCCCCCGAGCGCCTCGCGGTGCGTTACCAGCTCGGCAGCGTTCTCACCACCGGAGTCTCGCCGGACCTGGGCATCGTCGAATCGGGCGCCACGAACGCCGTCGGCGCCGCGGTCGACGTCGGCGAGCGCTATCGTCGCGCGGACCCCGCCGTACTGCTCGACCGGCTCGATCCGGCGCCTGGGGTCGATCTCGCAGCCCTCGCGGCGCCGAGCATCGATCCTGCGGCGCTCGCGGGGTCGGACCCGGAAGCGGATGCCGTCGCGCGCGCCCGGGAGGCGATTCGGCGCATCGTGGCGACCCCCGAGTACCAGTTGGCGTGAGGCGTCATCGAAAGGACGAAGGAAGGCCATGACCGTACTGAACCGTCGCGAGATGCTGAAGCTGTTCGCGCTGGCGCCGACCCTGCCCCACTTCGTCGCCCGGAGCGCAGCCGCGGCCGGCGCCGGCACGGCGTCGGGCTACGACGGCCCCGTCATCGTGGTGGTGCGCTTCCTGGGGGGCAACGACGGACTGAACTCGGTGGTTCCCGTCCACGACGATCGCTACTATCGGGCTCGCCCCACGATCGCAATCCCGAAGCGCGAGACGATTCGGGAAGCCGGCAGCGGCCTCGGCCTCAATCCGTGGCTGATGGACTACCAGCGCCTGATCGACGACGGCCACGCCGCGATAGTCCAGGGGGTCGGCTATCCCAACTCCTCCCGGCTGCACTCCCGCGGCACCGAGATCTTCGAGACCGCATCGGTCCGCGAGCCGGCGCCCGCGCACGGATGGCTGGGGCGCTACCTCGACCACCAGTGCGAGTGCGGCGCGGAACCGCTGGCCGGCCTCCAGTTCGCCGCAAGCGTCGGCCGCACGCTCGCGTCGTCATCCGGGCACAGTCAGTCGGTTGCCCATCCGCGGCTGCTCCTCGACATGGACGCGCGGCCAGGCGCTGCGGACGTCGCGACCGGCTCGCGCACCGGCCGGCTCGACTATCTCCGACAGGTCGAGAATCGGCTCGGAGTCGCGGCGCGCCGGCTGGGGCAGGCAACGAGCGGCAGCGGCAGTCGTTTCGACTATCCCGACTCGGAGTTCGGCCAGGCCCTGCGCTGGACCGGCAACCTGATCGAGACTGGTTCTCCCACGCGGGTCTACTACCTCACACTGGGCTCGTTCGCGACATTCACGTCGCCGTCGTTCGATACCCACAGCAATCAGCTCGCGGTGCACGAGGTGCTCTACTCGCAGTTCGGCGCCGGGCTGCGGGCCTTTGCCGCCCATCTCCGGGCCGCCAACCAGTTCCAGCGAGTGCTCCTGCTTTCTTTCTCCGAGTTCGGTCGCCAGGTGGAGGAGAACGGGAGTCACGGCACCGACCACGGCGACGCCAGCGTCCTGTTCGTGGCCGGCGGCCGTGTCCGGCCCGGGCTGCTCGGCGAGCCGGCCAACCTCGCCCGCCAGCACCTCGGCGGGCTGGAGCCCAGCGTCGACTTCCGACAGATCTACGCCAACGTCCTCGAGAAGTGGCTGTCGGTCGACCCGGCCGCCATCCTCGATGAGAGGAACCGGCCGCCATTCGAGGTCGTGCTGTAGCGCCCGCCGGAGGCGGCGGGCGCGGCGGTTTCGGGGGCGGAGTGTGGTGCGCTCACTCCGACCCTGGGGCCGACGCGCTCGCCGCCCCGGCGTGATGGGGAGCTACATCGCCAGCGCGAAGGCGGCGGCCACCGCGACGCTTACGGCTGCCGCGGCGGTCCGCATGACGAGCCGCGGAGCGTAGGTAAGCAGCAAGGCGACGGCAACGGCGGCGAAGGTCGCCAGACCCAGGAACGCCACCGCTCCCGTTCCCGGTCCCCACGCCGCGGCGGACGCGAGCGCGCCGGAACCGAGCAGCGTCCAGCCGGCCCACCGGCCCCACCGCCGGCGCCCGTGGCGGTCGCCGCCATACACGCGGCGGTGGTTGCGGGCCTGACTCAGGCTCAGCAACGCGAATCCCGCATAGCAGAGCGCAAACGCGACCACCGTCATCCGGCTGCGTCCTCCGGAAGGGGCGTCGCTCCGGAGACTGCGGGCATCCCGTCGGGCAACCGCTCCGCTGCGGCCACTGCGACCTCCTGCCGGCGCAGGACGACGGCCGCGACCCCGAAGCCGAGACCCGTCGCGAGGGACACCAGATCGAACCCGGCCAGCGCCCACGCCCCGGCAGGAATCGTCACCCCCAGGTGCTGGTCCGTGGTGAGCGCGTTCAGCACCGGGAGCGCCGCGTAGGCGCACGCCGCCAGCCGGAGCGAGTCGTGCCACGCGCGGTCCGGCGGCCGCAGCCACGGCAGCGCGAGCATCGCCAGCCAGGCGAGGAACAGGGCGTGGACCTCCCAGGCCGCACGGTCCGCCATCCCGACCGGCAGGAGTCGATTGGCCCAGAAGTAGGCCGCAATCCCGATCGGCAATCCGACGACGGTGCCCACGTTGAGATGCTCGATCACCCGGACGGCAGCCGGCGGCGTGCCTCCGGCGGGGGCGAGCTTCGCCTTCCGCTTGGCCGTCCAGAGCACCAAGCCCGTCCCGATCATGGCCGTCCCGAGCAACCCGGTGAGGAAGTAGAGCCAGCGCAGCACGGGTCCGGCGAAGAGCCCCTCGTGCAGACCGAGCAGCGCATGATTGACGACCATCGGCCCGGTGCGCCGGTCGAAGCGATCGAGCAACTCCCCGGTGGCCCCGTCGAACACCATGCGTCCGCCGTTGCTCACGGGATCGACGTGCGTGCGCGTGAACACCACGCGTGCGTTCCGGTCGCCGGGGTTGTAGAACGACGCCACCCGCACGGGCTCCTCGCCCCAGTGGCGGACCGCTTCGTCGTACAGGGAAACCAACGGCGCCAGGGGAGCCGGGGCGCCCACCGGCGGAGGGATGTCGGGGTTGCGGAACGCCTCGTCGAAGAACCGGTCGCGGCCGTCCCGGCCGTAGGTCGCATCCACCACCGGAGCCATGTAGGTGAACACGAAGAACACCAGGCCGCTGTAGGTGATGACGAGGTGAAAGGGCAGCGCGGTGACGCCCACCAGGTTGTGGATGTCGAGCCACGAGCGCTGGCCTTGCCGGGGACGGAACGTGAAGAAGTCGGCGAGGATCTTCTTGTGCGTGATCACGCCCGAGACGAGCGCGACCAGCATGAGCATGGAACAGATGCCCACCAACCAGCGGGCGGTTGCGGACGGCAGGTAGTGCAGGGTGTAGTGGAGCTGGTACAGGGTCTGACCGCCGCCGGTGGCGCGCGTGCGGAACGGTGCGCCGGTGGTCGCATCCAGCGTCTCGCTCCGACGAAGCGGGCGGCCGGAGGCATCCACCGTGCTCCAACTGATCGTCACGTGCGGTACGTCGTGACCGCTCGGCGGGAAGACGGTCCACCTCGGCGCTCGCGCGGCCACCTGCTCGAGCCGCGCGAGCGCCAGGGCCAGCCCCTCCACCTGCGACAGGGCGGGAGGCGGGAGGGATGCCTCCGGCCGCATCCACTGGTCGATCTCGCTGTCGAAGTAGCCAAGGGTGCCGGTGAGGAACACGAAGTAGAGCACCCAACCCACCGGTAGCCCGGCCCACGTGTGGAGCCACGCCATCGATTGGCGCAGGCCGCCCTTCATGAGCGAACGGATCCTCCGAGCACGCCGAGCGCCGCGAAGAACGCGCCAGTGATCAGAAGGCCGAGCCAGGCGTGCCGCGCCGTCCGGGCACCGAAGCACCAGACGACCGCCGCCCCGTAGACCAGGTACGTCGACAGGACGCCGGCCATGACCGCGTCGGCACGAGGCAGCGGAAGCGCCTGCACGAGGCCGACCCCGGCGACGGTCGACACCGCGTAACCGCCGGCCACGGCGGCCAGGACTCGCGATGCGACGTGCCAGCGCGTCATGGTGGCGACTGTCAACTCGCCGCCGAGTCTAGCGGACGCGCGGGCGCATGCCGACTGAAGAGTCTCTGAAGATTCCCCTGCTATTCGCTCCTCAGTGACCGTGCGGGGTCGAGCCGCGAAGCCCGGACGGCCGGCCATAGCGAGGCCAGGAGCCCGGCTGCGGCCAGGCAGCCGGCCACCGACGCGTAGATGGTCTGGTCGAACGCCGCCACATCTACCAGCAAGTGAGCGATCGTTCGGAGAGCTCCCACCGAAAGCACGAACCCGATCGCGAGTCCGAGCAGCACCAGCGCCATTCCGCGTCGAACGACCATGGCCCGTACGGCGGCGGGTGTTGCCCCGAGCGCCAACCGGATCCCGATGTCCCGGGCGCGCACCGAAACGGAGTAGCTCAGCAATCCGTACAGCCCGACGCTGGCCAGCAACAAGGCCAACGCCGCGAACACCGAGAACAGAACGCCCCATAGCCGGCGCTGCCACAGCGCGCCGTCGATTCGTTCCGTCATGCTCTGGATCGAGACGATGGCCGCGTTCTGGTTCTCCTTCGAGACCGCGTCTCGAATTGCGCTCGATACCGCGGTCTGGTCCAGACTCGTGCGCAGGACGTAGTAACCGCCGCCCACCGGCCACTGCGTGAACGGGTAGTACAGCTCGATCGCGTCCCGCTCCGCGCCCTCGTGCTTGACGTCGCTTACCACCCCGACGACTCGGCAGTACGGGTTCGCCGGCCCCACGGTATCGCCCCACTGCACCATCTGCCCGATCGGGTTCCGTTCGCCGAACAGCGCTCGTGCTCCGACTTCGTTGACGATGACCACCGGAGCCGCGTCGCTCGCGTCGGTGCGCTCGAAGAACCGACCCGCCGTCAGGGGAATCCGCATCGCCTCGAAGTAGTCCCACGAGACATCGGCTCCGGTCGTCGGGAGCAGGAACTGCGTCTCCTCCTCCGCCTGGCCCTGGACCCGAAGCCGCCCGTGCCGCAACGCTCCGCCGGTGTAGGGGAGCGAGTTGGTGACCGCCGCGCTGTCGACGCCGGGGATGGCTTCGAGTCGCGCCAGCACACGCTCGTGATACGCCGCGAGCAGCCCCGCTCGTTCCGTGCGCGCGGCCTGCGAGAAGAGGCTGTTGCGCACGCTCGCCACGATCAGATTCTCGGCCTCGAAGCCGTGGTCGGCGTCCTGCATCTGCACGAACGTCTTCATCAGGAGTCCCGCGCCCAGCAACAGCAGCAGC
>JAPOYG010000553.1:6668-14628 GCA_026706755.1 Acidobacteriota bacterium | reverse complement strand
GCGCGGTGAGGAAGTAGCGGCGCAGGCGGTCGAGCGCGGCGGCCAGGCGCGCCGGGTCGGCGGCCGGCTCGGAGTCCGCGGCCGGCGTGCCGGCGGGAGAGTCGCCGTCGGGGAGCCACGACGCGGCGGCCGGGCAGACGAGCGCGAGGTCGCGCGCCGCGATGCCGAACCGCGCCTGGTCGTGTGGGCCGTCCTCGAGGAAGCGCCGCACGTCGGCGGCCCGGGAGGTCAGCCGGTCGGCCAGCGCCGCGGCGGCGCGGAGGCACGCGGCCTCGGCCGTCAGGTCGCGCGGCGTTCCGGCCAGGAAGCGGCGGAAGGCGCGCGGCACGACGAGGCGGCGGCCGAGGAGGTGGCGGAGCGCGGTGCGCGCGCGCCACGGGCCGAGCTGCGCCAGCAGCATCGCGAGCTCCGCGTCGTCCCGCGCCAGGCGCCCGCAGACGGCCAGCGCGTGCTCCCCCGCCTGGCGGACGAGGGCGGGGATCTCCGTCTCGTCGGCGACCGTGAACCCGGGGTCGAGGTCGGCCTCGAGCGGGAACTCGCGCAGCAGCGAGAGACAGAAGGCGTCGACGGTGCTGATGGATATCTCGCCGAGTCGGTCGCGCAGGGCGCGCCAGCGCGCGCGGCCGTCGCCCGAGCTCGCCGCCTCGGCGCGCAGGCCCTCGATGATGCGCGCCCGCATCTCCGCCGCGGCCTGCCGGGTGAACGTCATCGCCAGGATGTGCGCCGGGTCGACGCCGGCCCGCAGCAGGTTCAGGTAGCGGGTGACCAGCACGGTGGTCTTGCCGGTCCCGGCCGATGCCTCCAGCACGACGTTGCGCCGGGGATCGACGGCCCGCTCCCGCGCCGCCGCGTCAGCCGACTGCAACGCCGTCCTTCCGGCAGACGGTGGGGAACGGGCAGGAGCGGCAGCGCGACGCGTCGGCGGGCCGCGGCGGGAACGCCTCGCGCTCGATGGCGCCGACCACCTCCACGACGCGCCGCTCCCCGGCGCGCATCGCGGCCTCGACGTCGCCCGCGGCCGCCGGCACCTCGAGGCGCGGGTCGCCGAAGGCCACGTAGTCCGCCCCGGCGGCGCGCCACCGGCCGCGCCCGCCGCCGATGCGCCGCTCCGCGCACGCCGCGTAGACCGGGAGCTGCAGCGAGCGCACGGCGCGGGGGGGACGCTCCGCCTTGTAGTCGAGGACGCGGAAGGTCCGGTCCGCGTAGAGGTCGATGCGGTCCGCGGTGCCGCGGAGCGCCACCCGGCGCGGCCCGGCGGGGCCCGCGAAGGCGTAGGTGCCGTCGAGGCGCACCTCCAGGCGCCGCTCGACGAGGTCGGCGGGGTGCTCGACCTCGGCCATGAAGAGCCGCTCGGCGAGGCCCGGGGCGGCGGCCGAGCCCAGGAGCCACGTGCGGGCGACGGCCCGGTCCGCGGGCACGAGGCGCTCGACCTCCGCGTCGGCGACGTCGCGGAAGCGGTCGAGGGCGCGGTCCACGCTCGCGAGCGTGATGGACCCCTCCCCCGCCGCCTGCCAGGCCGCGAAGAAGGCCTCGAACACCCGGTGCACGAACACCCCGCGCCGCCGCGGCGTGAACGTGCCCTCGTCCTCGGCGTCCGGCTCGAGGCCGAGGGCGTGGCGGGCGAAGTACTTGAACGGGCACTCCAGGTAGCGGTCGAGGGCGCTGACCGCGTAGGGACGGGCGGCCCGCCCGGGCGCGGCGACGTCGGGCGCAGCGGCGTCGGGCGCAGCGCCGTCGGGCGCGGCGCCGTCGGGCGGCGCACCGCCCGGGGCGGCCGGTCCCGGCATGGCTCCGCCGGGCACCCCGGCATCGGCGCCGTCCGCAAGGCGCGCGGCCCGGCGCAGTCTCCAGGCGCGCCAGACTGCCGCCGCGTCGCCGGAGGCCCCGACAGCATCAGGGACGACGGAAGCCTCGCGCGCGGGGGGGGGCCCGGCGTCCGCGGCCCGCACGAGGCCGGCATCCGGCACGTCGTCGAGCCAGACGGAGCGGGTGACGACGGCGTCGTCCTCGAGGGCGAAGGCCGAGAGCGCGACCCGCGAGCGGGCCAGACCCAGGAGGTCGCGGAACGCGGCCCGGCCGGCCCGCAGCCGCGCCCGCTCCCGCGGCCAGCCGAGCCCGGCGAGCATCGCGGTCGGGTAGAAGACGTTCCGCGGCGGGCGCGGGGGCCACTCGCCGTCGACGAGGCCCGCCAGGTAGACGTCGTCGAAGCGGCCGTAGGGCGCCGCCTGCGCGTCGACCAGGTGGAGCGCCGCGGCGGCCGGAGGCGGGGGCACGGGGCCCGGCTGCCCCTCGATCCACTGCCGCACCAGGTCGGCGAGGCCAGCCGCGTCGGTCTCCGGCTCGGCGTCGCCGAGCGCCGCCGCGGCGTCCCGCAACGCGGCAAGACCGGTACGGATCCGCGCCCGCACGGCTTCGTCCCGCGCCGCTGCCTCGTCGTCCAGGGATGCCTCGTCGTCCAGGGATGCCTCGTCGTCCAGGGATGCCTCGGCGCCCGGGGATGCCTCGCCGCCCGGGGATGCCTCGCCGCCCGGGGATGCCTCGCCGCCCGGAGATGCCTCGTCTGGGGATGCCTCGGAACCTGGGGATGCCCCTCCGCCGACGGCGTGCCGCTCGAGGAACGCGAGGAGGACGTCGAGCCCCTGCGCGGGTGGAGCGGCACTGCCGAGCGGGGCCAGCTCGTCCGCCGCCTCGACCGCCCAGGCCGCGGCGGGGCGGGCGGCGGCAGCCCGCGAGCCGGCCCGGGGCGGAGAGGCCGACCATTCGCGATCCAGCTCGCGGAGTGCCGCGACGCCCCCGGTGAAGCGCCGCGCCTCGAGCTCGCGGTCGAGCGCCTCCACGGCCACGTCCCGCGGTGGCGCAACAGGGTTGCTCGACGCGGCGGGATCAGCCGGCGCGGAAGGGTCGCTCGGGGCGGAAGGGTCGCCCGGCGTGGCAGCGTGGCTCGGCGCGGAAGGGTCGCTCGCCGCAGCAGGGTCGCTCGCCGCAGCAGGGTCGCTCGAGGGGACCCGGTCTCCGGGCTGGCCGGCGGCCCCGAACGCGAGCTGGGGCGACCCCAGGAGGGCGACCAGCGGCTCCCGCGCGAAGTCCTCCCGGACGCAGGCGAGCCCGAGGTCGACCACGGCCGCGAACGGCTCCGTCGCCAGGGGCAGGCCGTCGTACGCGGCGAACGGGAGGCCGAGCTCGGCCGCGACCGACGACGCCAGGTAGAGATAGGGCAGCGGGCGCTGCACGACCAGCGCCACGCCGGACGGCGCCGCCGGGCGGGCACGGGCGGCGCCCGGGAGGCCGGACGGCGCCGGGGGTCCGGCCGCCGCGGCCCGCTGCGCGACCCAGCGCAGCTCGTCCTCCCGGTCGCGCCAGACGAAGTGGCCGCGCCCCGCCCCCGCCCCGGGTGCGTCCGCGCCCTCGCCGGCGGGCGCATCCGGCTCGGCGGCCGGGGCCACGAGCAGCGGGGGCGGGCGGGACGGCGCGGCGGCCCGATCCTCCTCGATGCCGGGCAGCAGGTCGTCCAGCCGCTCCCGGAAGCCGGCGTCCAGCAGGGCGTCGGTGGCGATGACGGTGACGCGCGCGAGCGCCGGCAGGCGGGCGGCCAGATCGAAGTCGGCCGGGTAGAGGCCGCCCGGCTGCGCGGCGCGGTCGGCGACGGTGACGATCACCTCCCGCAGCGGCCGCGGCGCCGCCGCCGCCAGCAGCAGGGCGCGAAGGCGGTGCTCGTCGAGCGCCCCGGTGGCCTCGAGGCGCGCCGCGAAGGCGCGGAACGCGGACACCAGGAAGCGGGTCTGCCCGAGCAGGCGGCGGGCGCCGCGGTCGACGGCCGCGCTCGGCTCGAGGTCCTCGACGGCCAGCCGCTCGAAGGTGTCGACCGACCGCCCGTGGCGCGCCAGGTCGTCGTGGAAGGCGAGCATCAGGCGCACCAGTCCGGGGCGGAGGCGGAACGGCGGCGGCGCGCCGGCGCGGACGGCGTCGCGCGCGGCGGCGCGGGCGAGCGTCTCGCGCTCGACGTCCGCGAGCAGCCGCGGGGGCGCGGGCAGCCGGGCGTGCAGGTGCCGGTAGAGCGCATCCCGCGTCAGGAGCCGCACCGGCGCCGGGGAGGCGCCGCCGGGGCCCCCCGCCCCCTCCGCGGCCAGGGTGCGCCGCAGGTGGGCGGCGGCGCTCCGGGTGGGGACCAGCACCGCGCACTCCGGATCGGCGTCCGCGACCGCGCGGGCGATGGCGCCCTGGAACGCCGGGAGGGTGGACGCGCGCACGAGGCGGGTCCGTCGCGGCGTGACCACGACACCTATTGTGGACCGACCCGTTGTGGACCGACCTGTCGAAGAGCTGTGCATGAAGTGTGAATGCGCTGAGGATGTAACGATTCGTCACCCAAACTCGCGCCGGCCCGCCGCCGCATTCCGCCTGTGAGTCGCGTCTTCGCGTGCGCCTTCGCTTGAAATCGCCTACGGGCACGGCGCAAGATCTCTGCCGGTCGGGGGCGCACGGCACCCGGCGCCCACACTCCCCACACGGACCATGCATCGCTTCCAGGAAACCATCCACGGCCGGGCCATCGCCATCGAGGTCACCCCGGTGGACCCCGACCGGTGGCGCGCGTACGTGGTGCGCGAGCCGGGCGGCCCGGCCGCCATGATGCCGTTCTACGGCTCCACGCCCCAGGAAGCGGCCCGGCACCTCACCGACTGGCTGTCCCTCGCGTATCGCGACGAGTCGGATTCGGTATAGTTGCGCCGGCGCCGGCCCGATGCGAACCTGGCTCCGGTCGTGGATCGCGGCGTGCGTGACGTGTCTCCCCCTCGTCGCCCCTCCGCCGGCGGCCCGCGCCGCCCAGCCCGACGAGCGGCCCGTCGTCCGCCTGGTCGCCACCGGCGGGACCATCGCCAACCGGACGGGGTCGCGCCTCACGGCGGCCGAGCTCACCGCTTCCGTCCCGGCGCTCGACGGGCGCATCGTCGTCGAGGCCGAGCAGTTCTCCAACGTCGCCAGCGGGGCGCTGACGCGCGACGACTGGCTGCGGCTGGCGCGCCGCGTGAACCGGACGCTGGCGGCGCGCGACGACCTGGCCGGCGTCGTCGTCACCAGCGGGACCGACACGCTCGAGGAGACCGCCTACTTCCTGAACCTCACCGTACGCAGCGAGCGGCCGGTGGTGGTGGTGGGCGCGATGCGCCCGCCCGGGACGGTCGGCTACGACGGCGCGGCCAACCTGCGGCAGGGCCTGCGCGTGGCGGCGGAGCCCGCCGCCCGCGGCCGCGGCGTGCTCGTGGTGCTCAACAACGAGATCAACGCGGCGCGCGACGTCTCCAAGACGCACGCCCAGCGGCTGCACGCCTTCACGGCGGGGAGCCGGGGCCTCGTCGGCGTGGTCGACCGCGACCGCGTGCTCTTCTACCGGCGCCCCCTCCACCGCCACACCCGGTGGACGGAGTTCGACCTCGCGGGCGTCGAGCGCCTGCCGCGGGTCGACATCCTGATGACCTACCTCGACGCGCCGGGGGACCTGGTGCGGGCGGCGGTCGAGGCCGGCGCCGAGGGCCTGGTCGTCGCGGCGGCGGGAGCGGGCTCGACCACGGAGGACCAGCGCGTCGCCATCGGCGAGGCCCTCGACCGCGGGCGCCCGGTGGTCATCACGACCCGCACCGGCGGCGGGCGCATCCTGCCCCGGCGCCCGCGCCCCGACCCCGACGCCGCGCCGAACGACCCACGCTACTCGCCGCTCCGCATCGAGGCCGAGGACCTCACGCCGATCAAGGCGCGCATCCTCCTGATGCTCGCCCTGACCCGCACCCGCGACGGAGCGGAAATCCAGCGCATGTTCCAGCAGTACTGACGGGCGCCGTGCCGCCCGGCACGGCCCGAGGCCGAGGCCCCGCCCTCAGGCGCACGCCCGGAGCAGGCCCTCGAGGTCGACGCGCCGGTCGCGGACCAGCCGGTCGGCAATCTCCCAGCCCAGCTCGCGGTAGGCCTCGAACTGCTCCTCGTCGAAGAACTGGTCGGCCGTCGACTGGTCCGGGAAGGCCCGGTTGGCGCCCTGGTAGCCGCGCGTGAGGAGGTCGAGGCCGGGGATGGTCGTCGTCTTCACCAGGATCAGCGTGCTCGACCCGCCGTCCGGGTAGACGACGCGGCCGCGGATGTGGCCCCGCTCCGCGAAGCGGGCCTCCACCGGGTAGGCATCGGTGCCCGGGTCGCGCGCCCGCACCAGGGCCGGGTCGGGAGCGCGGGGGATGAGGCGCTCGATGCGATCGTCGCCGTCGAACTCGATGCGCGCCCCGAAGTCGGTGCCGATGCGCCGCATCAGCACCTGCAGGTCCTTGAAGTCGAAGCCGGGGTCGGCCGCGGCGTCGCAGCAGACGATGAGCTTCGCGCGGCGCCGCACCAGCTCGTAGACGCCGAGGTTCTCGAAGTGCCCGCCGTCGCTGATCTGCAGCAGGCGCCGGTGCTCCGCGAAGCCGCGCGGGCTCAGCTCGTGCCAGGCGGCGCGGAAGTGGTTGGCCACCGGCTGGCGGCGGCGCCCCGCGCCGGCCTCCGGGCGCGGCACCCAGTAGCCGAGGCGCACGTTCAGCAGCGCCATCAGCAGCGAGAGCATCGTGCCGCGCGTCGGCCCCGCCCCGCCGGCGCCGGTGTTCGGATGGGCGGCGGCGCCGGAGATGGCGACGGCGGTCGGGAGGGTGAGGGGATCGCGCTGCATGTAGCGGGCGGTCGGCACCCAGGCCGTCGACGTGCTGCCGCAGTAGAGCGGCGAGAGCAGGAAGGCGTCGCCGCCCCGCTTCCGCCAGCGCCGGCAGTCGCTGTCGACGAGGACGAGGTTGGCGTTCACCAGGGGGTAGGGCCCGTTCTCGTTGCACATCCCGGCCAGCTCGGCCCGGTCCGCCTCCACCGCGGCGGCGGTCGTGCCGTCGGTGTCGGGCCGGGGCAGGAAGGCCTCCATCAGCCGGTCGCGGTAGTAGCGGTGGATCGAGATGTAGTTGAGGTTGACGAACCAGCCGGTCAGGAGCGAGAGGGCGACGGAGCCCGCCAGCAGTCCGTGGCCCCACGGCGAAGGCGCCTCCAGGTAGCGGGCGGCCAGATCGTAGGAGACGAGGGCCAGCCCGTAGAGGACGAGGACGGACGCCGTGCCGGCCAGCGGTCCCACCGGAACCCGTCCGCGGCCCGCCGCGCCCGATGCCGCGAACGATCCGAGCCCGCCCGCGACGCCCGCGGCGACCGACGCCGCACCGCCGACGAGCGACCCGAGACCCCCGCCGGCCAGCCCGTCGCGGACCAGGGGCAGCGAGGCCAGCCCCGCCAGGACGAGGCCCGCCCACAGCAGCCGGCGGACGCCGCGCTCGAAGCGCCGGCGCCAGCGGTAGGGCCGCGCCAGCCGCGGCCGCCACGTGGCCACCGAGTAGAGGACGCTGGCGACGAGGAACGCCGCCCCGACGAGAGCGAGCAGGGCCGCGTAGCCGTGCGCCCGCAGCAGATCCAGGTAGAAGCCGACAAGGGCCGGCGGCTGCTCCCAGCGTCCCGAGAGGTCGGCGAGCAGGCCCTCGAGGAGCTGCAGCCCGCAGAAGGCGAGCACGGTGAGCGGCAGCCAGACCAGCAGGTTGAGGGCGATGCCGCGGAGCACCACCCCGGCGAGCGACAGGGCCGTGATCCCCTTGCCCGGGGTCAGGTAGTTGCCGTGGAGGCGGAGGTGGCGCAGGAGGTTCGACTCCCTGCCGCCGAGCCGGCGCCGCCGCAGGCCGAAGGGGAAGGCGGATCCGAGCGCGGCGGGGTCCTCCGTCCGGCTGAGGAGCCACGTCAGCGAGCCGCCGATGTAGCCGCCGCCGGAGACGGTCGAGAGGTAGTCGAAGCGCCGGAGCAGGTCGGCGCGCGCCAGCCGCTGCAGCACGCCGAGCGCGAAGGTGGCCGACCGGATGCCGCCGCCCGAGAGCGCCAGCCCCGTCAGGCGATGGCGAAGCGACTCGGCCGAGTCGCCCGCGTC
>JAPOYG010000553.1:1806-6642 GCA_026706755.1 Acidobacteriota bacterium | reverse complement strand
CCGAGTCGCCGGAGTCGTCCGAGTCGCTGGAAGCGCGCGAGTCGCCGGAGTCGTCCGCGTCGCCGCCGGCACCGTCGCCCGCCGCGCCGCCCGGGGCGGGCCCGTCCCCGGGCCGCACGCCGAGCGCCCGCCGCCGTGCCCGCACGGCTTCGAGCTCGGCCCGGCGCATCTCGGCCGGGATGTCGAACGTATCCGCGGCTGCTTCGTCGTGTGGCATCGGCGACCCCGGCGCGTGCGGACCGTAACACGCCGGGCCGGCGCCGACAAGCCGGGCGAGCCCCCGACAAAGCCGGGCGGGCCCGGCGCGCGCGGCGCACGAGGAAGGGTCGGCCGCCGTCAGCGGGGGCGGGGGCGACGCCGATTCGGGGCCGGGCCGCTCGCTGCGGCGGGGCCCGCCGTGATGCGACCCTGCACCCGCGCCCCTTCCGCGATGACCACCCGCTCTGCCGCGATGTTGCCGGTCACCCGGCCGGTCTCCTGCACGCGGACCACCTCGGTGGCGGTGACGTCGCCGCGCACGGTGCCGCGCACGACCACCGCCCTCGCGTGGACCTGCGCCCGGATGCGGCCGTGGCGGCCGATGGTCAACTGGTGTTGGGGCGCCCGGACGTTGCCCCGGACCTCCGCGTCGATGGTCAGGTCGGAGGCGGCATGCACGTCGCCGCGGATGGAAAACGGCCTTGCGAGGAGGAATTCGTTCGACACGCGCACCTGAGAATAGCACCCGGCGGTGCGGGCGACGGCCGCGCCCCGCCGCGCGCCGCCGCGCCGCGCTGCCCGCCCGTCACCTCCGGCCGCGGGAGCCGAGGAAGCGGCGCCAGCTCATCGCGAGGCCGGTCCAGACCAGGACGGCGACGCCGAGGGACACGGCGCCCGCCACCGTCTGCCCCACGACGCCGTACACCTCGCCGGTGTGCGCGAAGCGCAGCCAGCGCCGGACCTGGAATCCGCGGCTGAACGTGGGATAGCCGGCGCGCCCGACGAGCTCGCCCGTGGCCCCGTCGAACAGCAGGTCCTCGCTCTCGGACGGCTGGCGGCCCGTCCCGCGGTCGACGGCGACCACGACGGGCTCGCGCGCCGAGGCGGGCAGGTCGATGGTGATCGTCCGCCAGCCGGTCGTCCCGGCGGCGGCGCGTGCGGCCAGCGCCTCGAGCGCGACCGGCGGGGCGGCCGGATCCGGGGGCTCCGGCGCGGCGGCCAGGGCGGCCTCGAGGGCCGGCGGCAACGACCGCGGCGACGTCTGGAAGGGGGGCGTGTCGCCGGCCGCCCGGTGGACGAGGTCGGCCGCCCACTGGTACGAGATCGTGGCGCCGCTCACGACGATGACCGCGAGCGGCACCGCCGACCAGAAACCGATCACGTTGTGCCAGTTGAAGTTGCGGGCCCGCCCGGTGAGGCCGCGGCGAAACCACAGGGCCGGCCGCCAGGCGGCGCGGCCGCCCCGCCGCGGCCACCAGAGGCAGAGGCCGCTCGCGAGCAGGAACAGGAAGGCCAGGTTGGCCGTCGCCATGATCGTCCGGCCGACGATCCGCTGCTCCCCCTCGAGGGCGAGCCACCGGTGGACGTAGAGGACGGTGCGGAGGAAGCGGCGCGTGCGGGTCTCGCCGTCGCCGAGGCGCTCGGCGGTGAAGCGGTCGACGTGGACGGTGGCGCCGCAGGCGAGGCGGACGACGGCCGGGTCCCGCGGGTCGCGCCCGAGGGCCACCGAGGCCACGCGGCCGGCGGGCGGCCCGCCGGCGACGCGCGCGAGCAGCTCGTCGAGCCCGAGCGGCGCGGCGCCCGGCGGCGGATCGGCCCGGTAGTCGCGGAGCGCCCAGCGGTCGATCTGCGCCTCGTAGGTGAGGAGCACGCCGGTCACCGCCATCGTGAGGACGGCGAGCGCGGCGGCGACGCCGACCGCCAGGTGGATCCAGAAGAGCGTCCTGCGCAGGGACTTCCCTACTGGGCGCCGTCGGAGTCGGTCGCCTGGTCGGAGTCCGTCGCCTGGTCGGAGTCCGTCGGCGCCTCGGCGTCGCCCGCGCCGTCGGAATCGGTCCCGCTGGGGCAGGCCGTCGTCAGGGCGGCCGCCGCTGCGATGGAGCCGGCCGCGACCGCGCGCGAGAGGAACGAGCGGCGATCGACCCGGACGGTGCCGATGTCGTCGTCCGTCAGCGAGATCGGAGTTTCCTGACGATCCGCCCCGGCGTTGCGATCCTCGGGTCTGCCCATCGCGTAGTCTCCTGATCCTTGGATATGAAAACGAGTCTCAGTATCGTAGTAGCGTGTCACAAGGATGTCAACGGACGCCGCGGTCGGAACCGCGCCGGACAGGGCCGAGGGTAGCCACGCACGGAGCGCCAGAATCATGACGACGGACCACACCGAGCCGGGCCCGGCGGACGCCCGCGACTGGTACGCCTGGCTCCTCGATCCCGTGCCCATCGCCGACTTCGAGCGCGATCACTACGAGCAGCGGCTGCTGCACGTCCGGCGCGAGGCGCCGTCCTACTACGCGAGCCTCCTCACGGTGGCCGACCTCGACCTGGTGCTGGGCACGCACTCGGCCGGACGCGGCGACATCCGCGTGGTCCGGGGCGAGGAGAGCGTCGACGCCGCCGAGTACACGAACGCGGCCGGCCGGGTCCAGCCGCTCGAGGTCGCGCGCCTCTTCGACGACGGCGCGACCGTCGTCTTCAACCAGCTCCACCAGCGGGTGCCGGCCCTGGCGCAGCTCACGGTCGCGCTCGGGCGGCGCTTCTCGTCGCGCGTCCAGACCAACGTCTACCTGACGCCGCCCGAGGCGCAGGGTTTCGCCCCGCACTGGGACACCCACGACGTCTTCGTGCTGCAGGTGCGCGGCACCAAGCGCTGGTCGATCTACGACACCCGGGTGCGGCTGCCGCTCCGCGGCCAGCGCTTCGAGCCCGGCACGCCGCCCGGCGACGTCCGCGACGAGTTCGAGCTCCGCCCGGGCAGCGCCGTCTATCTGCCGCGCGGCCTGATGCACTCCGCGCGCTCGACCGACGAAGCGTCGCTGCACGTCACGCTCGGGCTGACGGCCTTCACGTGGGCCGATCTCCTGATCGAGAGCGTCGCCGCGGCGGCGCTCGAGGAAGAGTCGTTGCGCCGCAACCTCCCCCACGGGTTTGCCCGCGAGGGATTCCCCGCGGCCGAGCGGCGCCGCCTGTTCGCCAAGAAGCTGTCCGTCGTGCAGTCGCGATTCGAGCCCGAGGCGGTGTGGCGCCGCCTGGCGGACGAGGTCCTGGCCACCGGCGCCCCGCTGTTCACCGATCTCCTCGGCGAGCGGCTGCGCGACGACGAATTGACGCTCCGCTCGCGGGTCCGGCGCCGGGCCGGGCTGCTCGCGGAAGCCGCGGTGGAGGGCGAGGCGTGCGTCCTGCGCTTCTGCGGGCGCGAGCTCCGCCTGCCGGCCGGCGCCTGGCCGGCGCTCCGCTTCGCCGCGACGACCGCGGACGAGTTCGCCGTGACGGACCTGCCCGACTGCCTGGACGGGGCGGGCAAGCTGACGCTGGCGACGCGGCTGGTCCGGGAGGGGATGCTTCAGCGCAGCCGGTCGTAGCATGCGGAAGCGATGGCAGCCTCGCAAGCCGAGGCGGCCGGCGAGCGCGTCCGTGCGACACGCGTCTTGCTCGTTTCTCACTGTTCCCCTACTGAAAGCACGCCGTCCGGCCGACAACCACGGCATGGTGCCCGGGTCTGGAACCACCGCCGGCCGGCCGCCGGATCGTGCGCGCGCCGCCGCGGCGCTCGGGGCGGCGGGGCTGGCCGTCGCCGCGCTCCTACCCGCACCCGGCGCGGCGCAGCCGGTTCAGCTTGCGGGCCTGACCTGCACGACGAGCGACGAGCTCAACGTCGCGGTCACGAAGGGCGACCGGGAGCTGTCCGTCACGTGGGACGCCGTCGCCGGGGTGACGCAGTACACCGTGACCTGGTCGCCGGCGTCGAGTGACGGCACCACCTCGGCCCAGGTCGCGGGCACCGCGTACACCATCACCGGGCTCAGCAACATCGTGGAATACACGGTCGCGGTGGAGGCCGACACGACGCTCACGTGCAGCGCGACCGTCCCGACGACCTTCCCGGCGTGCCCCACCGATGCCCTCGAGGCGACGGCGACGTCCGGCGACGGGCGGCTGACCGTGGACTGGGGACCGGTGATCGGCGCGACCAGCTACGAGCTGGCGTGGAATCCGTCCGCCACCGACGGCCGGCGGGCCGCGGAGGTCGCCGCCCTCACCTACGTGATCGACAGCCTGCGGAACGGCGTCGCCTACACGATCGTCCTGGGCGCCGGCCCGGACGAGGCCTGCCGGCTGACCGGCACCCCCGCGGGCACCAGCTCCGGGACCACCGGCGGATCCGGCGGCTCGGGCGGCTCCGGTCGCCGCGGTGAATCGGGTGAAGGCGGCGACGCCGACGGCCAGGGCGGCGACGGCCAGGGCGGCGACGGCGAGGACGATCCCGTGCAGGTGCCCACCCTGCCGTTCGGGGGCCTGGTCGCGCTGGCCGCGGCGCTGGCGGGCGCCGCGAGGCGGGTCAGGGCCGGGCGGCCGTCGTGAAGCGCCAGACGGGGCTCCAGTCGCTCACCACGTCCGGGTCGGACCCGAGCCGGCCGCGCGCCCGCCAGTAGTACCGCGTGCGGGGCGCCAGGGGCACGCCGAGGCACAGGTCGGTCTGTCCGCGCGCCCGCTGGAAGGTCTGGGCCCGGGCCACGACGTTCCGGAAGCTCTCGCGGCGCGCCACCTGAACCTGCACGTACACCGTGTCGTCGGGCCCCTCGAGCGCCGCGTTCCAGACCGTGAACATCCGGTTCGGGCAAGCCGCGAAGGGGACGCC
>JAPOYG010000553.1:0-1222 GCA_026706755.1 Acidobacteriota bacterium | reverse complement strand
GGAGCTCCGGCGACGCGATTCCGGTGGGGTGCACTCGCGGGGGGCGTGATGCGCGGAACACGGGAGCGCGCGTAGCTGTCGGGAAGTAGCCGCAGGACGGGACAAAACGCGCCGGGCGGATCGCCGGGCGGGCTCAGCCGGCGCGCACCTGCTGGCCTGACATGAATCCGGTCACGGCCCCCTCCAGCTTGGCCATCCGCTCGCGGACGTTCGCCATCTCGTGCTCCAGCCCGGTCATCCGCTGGTCCAGCCCCGCGATGCGCTGATCCAGCCGAACCTCCACGGCGTCGACGCGCTGCCGGACCTCCCCGATGCGCACGTTGTGCAGGCGGAACAGGCTGACCTGCAACGCCGCCAACGAAACGCCCACCCCGATGATCGTCAGGATCGTTGCCATGCTCCATCCCTCCGGGCCGCGGAACCGCCGGACCGCGCGGTCCGCGTCCCAGGGATGCACGGAGCGTGCCGCCGGCGCCGTCCGGCGGCAGCCGGCAGACGGCAGCGGGCCGACACCCACGCCCGCAGTCTGCGCCTCCGACGCGTCGGCGTCAAGCGACAGATCCGCTGGCGGGAAGGCAACCCCGGTTCCCCTGCGGGCGTGGTACGCTCGGCACAGTATCCTCTGGACCGGGTCAGCCGGAGTCGCCACTTGCCTGACGTCACGGCCGACGCAGGGCTACCGCCGCAGACAGGAGGTCCGTGTCATGCCGCGCACCATGGAACGCCCCGGGCGGAGACCGGCGCCCGCCAGCCGATCGGCCCCCGATTCGTCCGGGGACTTCGCGTTCCCCGGCTGCCGGTCTTTCCGGTTGACGCGCGACGCCGTCGACACCTACGACGGACGCTTCGAGTACTGGGACGCCGCCACCGAGACCGTCTTCGTCGTGGCGGAGCCGACGGGCGGCGCCCACGAGCAGCCGTCCCGGCGCCTGGCCGGCCTCTGCCGCCTGATCGCCAGCCTGCGCGGCGGCGCCATCGAGTGCCGCGGCTCCGTGGACCTCGTCTGGAACGCGGGCGAGCCCGAGCGGCGCCGCATCCTGCAGGCGGACGAGGTGGCCTGGCTCTACCCGGAGCGGGCGCGGATTCCGGACGGCGGACTCGAGCTCGGCGTCCACGACCGGCCGGACGTGGTGCTGGAGGTGGACCACACCACCGACGTCCGCCGCGGCAAGCTCGGCCTCTACGCCGCGTGGGGGTTCCCGGAGGTCTGGGTCGACGTGCC
>JAPOYG010000116.1:9964-14776 GCA_026706755.1 Acidobacteriota bacterium | reverse complement strand
CGGCAGGGCGAGGACGAGGTCATGACGGCGCTCGACGCCGCCACCGGCGAGACGGTGTGGCGGACGAGCTACCCCGCGCCGTTCGACATGAACCCGTCGACGGCGCGGCACCGGGCGGGGCCGAAGTCGACCCCGACCTTCGACAGCGGGCGGCTCTTCGCCCACGGGATGACCGGCTCCGTCACGGCCTTCGACGCCGAGACCGGCGAGCAGCTCTGGCAGTTTCCCGGCACGGGCGTCGTGCCGCTGTTCCACACATCGATGTCGCCGCTCGTGGTGGGCGATCTCGTCATCGTCCACATCGGCGGCCACGACGACGGCGCCCTGACCGCCTTCGACGCGGCGACCGGGGCCGTCCGCTGGAGCTGGGACGGCGACGGGCCCGCCTACGGCTCGCCGATGCTGTTCGAGCTCGGCGGGACGCGGCAGGTGGTCGTCTTCACGCAGGAGCACTTCGTCGGCGTGTCGCTCGAGACCGGCGCGCTCCTCTGGAGCCGGCCGTTCGTGACGCGCTCCCTGACGACGTCGCAGACGCCGATCCTCTACCGGGACATGGTGATCCAGAACGGCCGGGGCAACGGCGTGACCGCGTTCCGCGTCGCCTCGGGGTCGGACGGCTGGACCACCGAGGACGTCTGGCACACGGACGAGGTCTCGCTCCACATGACGAACGGCGTCGTCAACGACGGCGTCCTCTACGGACTGTCGCACCTGAACAGCGGGCAGTACTTCGGCCTCGACCTCGATACGGGCGAGGTGCTGTGGACGAGCGCGCCCCGCCAGGCGGAGAACGCGTCGATCCTGCGCTCTGGCGATACGATCCTCTCCCTCGAGGACGACGCGGAGCTGGTCGTCATCGCCCACAGCCGCGCGGCGTTCACCCCCGTCCAGCGCTACGAGGTGGCCGACAGCGAGACCTGGACGCAGCCGACCCTGTCCGGCAATCGCCTGTTCATCAAGGACGTGTCGACGCTGACGCTCTGGACGCTCGACTAGGGGTCGGCGCTGTGGCACGCGACGGCGTGAGCTCAGCGGCGCAGGCTCCTGGGGCGGTGGGGGCCGGGCCGGAACTTGCGACGGATCAGGCGGCGCGGACCGCGGGGGGCTGGATCGTGGACCACGAGATCGCATCGCCAGGGAGGCTGGACGCTGCCATGCGGGTACACGGCTTCGGGTCTCGGCGCGCGGAACGCGGCGGTCGGCGGCGGGTGCGCGGGCGCGCGACCCTCGCTGCGGCCGCGGTCATCGCTCTCGCGCCCGCCGGCGCGGTACCGGCTGCGGCGCAGGGCGCGGACGAGCCGTCGGTCTGGGACGGCGTCTACTCCGAGGCGCAAGCCGAGCGCGGCCGGCAGCTCTACGAGGCGAGCTGCGCGCGATGCCACGGCGACGATCTGTCCGGCGCGAACGCGCGGCCGCTGGCCGGGGAGAGCTTCATCCGCGACTGGGGCGGCCTGAAGCTGGACGGGGTCCTGACGCGCGCCCGGACGATGCCGCCCGGCGCGGCGGGCAGCCTGGGCGACGCCGGCTACGTCGACATCATCGCCTACGTGCTCGCGGTGAACGCGTTCCCGCACGGAGAGGCCGAGCTGACCGCCTCTCGCGCGGGGGAGGTGCTGGTGTACGGCGAGGACGGACCCGACGCCGTCCCGAACTTCGCCATGGTGCAGGTGGTCGGCTGCCTGTCGCGCGAGGAGACCACCTGGTTCGTGACCGACGGCAGCGAACCGATCCGCACCCGCGACCCCGACGCCTCGGCCGGCGACATCCTGGAGCTGACCCGGGCGATGCCGCTCGGAGGCAACACCTTCGAGCTGATGTACGTCTTCCCCAGCCCCGATCCCTACGCCGGCCATCGGGTCGAGGCCAAGGGATTCCTGATCCGGCGGGCGGAAGCCGGCGCGGCCGACGCGATCAACGTCACCGCGGTGGCGAGCCTGTCGCCGGCCTGCACGCCGTAGGGTCGGCGAACGCATCGCTGGCACTCGAGCGGAGCAAGGAAGCCCGAACCCCACGATCACCCCGCTCCGCACGAGTCCCCGCCCGCCGCGAAAGAAGCGAGGTTGCCATGTCCCGTCGTTGCGCTCGGCCGTTCGCGGTCTCGGGGTTCGTAGCTGCCTTGTTCGCGTGCGGCGGATCCGACGGCCCGGCAGGTTCCGCCCCCACCGGAGCCCCGCCCCCGGAGGTTCTCTCCGCGTCGGAGCGGCAGCTCGTGGGCGCTTGGTCGCTATCCCGGATCGAGCGGCGGGACCCGGACGGCAACCCGCTCTCGCCGGCAGTCGAGGATCGGGTCGGCTACCTCATCTACAACGCCTCCGGGCACATGGGCGTGACGCTCATGCGCCCCGAGCGCGAGCCGTACTCGGCGGGCGGACCGACGGCGGACGAGGCGCTTGCGCAGTTCGGCAGCTACACGTCGTACTTCGGGCGATTCAGCGTCGACGACACCCGGGGCGCCGTCACGCATCGCCTGGAAGGAAGTCTCGATCCCCGCGGCGTCGGTGCCGACTACGTGCGCCTCTACACCCTGGCCGGGGACCGCCTGACCCTGCAGCCGCCAGCCGCCGCAGACGGCTCGACGATCTCGCTGACCTGGGTGCGGCAGCCGGACCTGCCCGCTTCGGAGACGACGGACACGCATCGCCAGCTCTTCGGCGCGTACCGCATCGACGTCGTCTCCCGCCACACCACGGACGGGTTCGCAGTCGACGTCGACCAGTTCGAGACCGGCTACCTCCTCTACGCGCCCTCCGGGCACATGTCCGTGCACCTCGCGCGACCCGGCCGCGTGCCGTTTGCCGGCGAGGCGCCGACCGCCGACGAGGCGCTCCGCCTCACCGAGAGCTACGTCAGCTACTTCGGCCCGTACGAGGTGAACGAGGTCGCGGGCTGCATCACCTGCCCGGGACCGCGCGACCAGGGGTACCTGATCCACCACCTCGTCGGAAGCGGCAACCCGCGGGGCATCGGCACGGACGCCCGGCGCTACTACGAGTTGAGCGACACCCACCTCACGCTGCGGCCTCCCGTGGGAACGGACGCGGAGGGCCGGGAAACGGTCACGGCCCTCCGCTGGACACGGCTGACCTCACGCTGAAGGTACCCGGCTTCTCTTCCCCGGCGGCCCGCGGTGCAACGTCCGGTTCTTCTGTCGCACTGCAGAATACTCATGAGTAATTTGGACCGGCCCCCAAAACGCTGATACGCTGCCCGCGTGCCGGCCCGTCCAAGATATCTCGCAGCCCAGATCGAACGCGATCTGGCAAGCAAGATGGTCTTCGTCGCCGGGCCCCGCCAGGTCGGCAAGACCACGCTCGCCCGGACGCTGCCGGGAGCCGGGACCGGGTATCTCAACTGGGACGTCGCCGAGGATCGCGAGCGCATCCTGCGCCGTGAGCTCCCGGCAACCGGACTCTGGGTTTTCGACGAAGTCCACAAGTACCGCGACTGGCGCAACTACCTGAAGGGGCTGTACGACGCCCGTGAGACCCGCCGCCACGGGATGCGCATCCTGGTGACCGGCAGCGCGCGCCTCGATCTGTACCGCTTCGGTGGCGACTCGCTGCAGGGTCGCTACCACCTCTTGCGACTGCACCCCTTGTCGGCCGCCGAGCTGGGCCTGCGGACGCGGGCCGGACTCCGCGACCTGCTGACCCTCGGCGGTTTCCCGGAACCGTACCTGCGCGGCTCGCAGGTGGAGGCGCGCCGGTGGTCGCGACAGCATCGAACGCTGCTGATCCGCGAGGAGGTCACCGCGCTCGAACGCGTCCAGGACCTGGGCACGCTGGAGTTGCTGATGCTGCGTCTGCCCGAGCTGGTCGGCTCTCCCCTGTCGATCAACGCGATTCGGGAGGATCTGCAGGTCAGCCACCAGACCGTCGCCGCCTGGTTGCAGGTGTTCGAACGCCTCTACGCCATCTTTCGGCTCCCGCCGTTCGGTGCGCCGACCGTCCGCGCGGTCAAGAAGGAACAGAAGCACTATCACGTCGACTGGTCCGTGGTGCCGGACGAGGCGGCGCGCTTCGAGAACCTCGTCGCCTGCCATCTGCTGAAGTGGGTGCATCACCAGCAGGACACGCGGGGAAGCGACGTGGAGCTGCGTTACTTTCGCGACACGGACGGCCGCGAGGTCGACTTCCTGATCGTGGACGGGCGGCGGCCGTTGCGCTGCGTCGAATGCAAGTGGGCCGACGCCCCCGTCGACAAGGGCCTGCGCTACTTCAAGGTGCGCTTCCCCGACTGCGACGCGTGGCAGATCTCGGCCACCGGAGCGAAGGACTTCGTCAACCGCGACGGCATCCGCGTCGCCCCGGCGCTGACGCTCTTGGGCGATCTCGTCTGAGTTCCACCCGGCAGGACCGGACCCGCGCAGGGATGGAGCCTCGGTAAGTCCCAGGAGGACGCGGCGGTCCCGGAGCCGGCCCGCGGTGCCGATGTACGATGCCGGCATGGAGCGGACGCCTCCGAAACCCGTACCCGATGCGGTGACCGCGGCGGCCCGGACGACGGTCGGGCTCGACCTGCTGATCCTGTTCGGTTCACGAGCGCGGGGGAATCCGCGACCCGGTGCGGACTGGGACCTCGGCTATCTGGCGGACGAAGCGGCCGACGTGCCGGGGCTGCTCGCCGGCCTGGTGGAGGCGCTCGGGGACGATCAGGTCGACCTGGTGGATCTCGGGCGAGCCGGCGGTCTGTTGCGCTATCGGGCCGCCCGCGACGGAGTGCTGTTGCACGAGTCCGGGCGCGGAACGTTCGACCGGTTCCGCCTCGACGCGGTGCGCTTCTGGTGCGACAACGCGCCGACCTTCGAACGCG
>JAPOYG010000116.1:0-9701 GCA_026706755.1 Acidobacteriota bacterium | reverse complement strand
ATGTTCATGCCGCGGTGCACGCCGGCCACGATCTCCAGCGGCGTCCAGCCGCGGGAGTTGGGCTGGTTCCAGACGCCGATGTCGGCCCCGGCCTCGGCCAGGAACGCCACCACCCCGGGGAGATGCTTGTAGGCCGCTCCGTGCATGACGGTCTCGCCGTTGTCGTCTACCTCGTTCAGGTCGCCGCCCAGCTCCAGCGCCACCCGCACCGCTTCCAGGACCTCCGGCTCGGTTCCGGGATCCTCGCCGGGCGATGACGTCCCCACGCCGGCCGCGACCATGAGCGGGGTGGTGCCATCCTCGTTCGGCAGCAGCGGATCGGCGCCGAGCTCGGCGAGCAGCCGCATCAGGTCGGCGTCCCCGGTCCGCGCCGCCAGCAGGAACGGCGTGCCGCCGAGGAAGTTGAGCCGGGTGATGCCGGCCGGGGGCCGGCGCGTGACGCGGGCATCGAGGTCGGCACCGGCAGCGACCAGCTTCCGCACGAACTCGAGGCTCGTCATGCTGCCGGAGCCCGGGGGCGGCGGGTTGTTGCTGCCTGCAATCCCCGACTTGCGCACCCACGACACCTGGTGGAGCGCGGTCCAGCCGCGGGAGGCGACGTTCACTTCGGCACCGCGGTCGACGAGCAGCGCGGCCACGTCGTAGTGCGCGTTCGCCGCCGCGAGCAGGAACGCGTTCAGCCCCGTGGCCGCCCTTTCGGCGCTGGTTCCGCCCCGGCGCGTCTCCTCGGTGACCGGCAACGCCTCCTCGACGCCCGCCCCGGCCTCGAGCAGGGTCTGAACGACGTCGATGCGCCCCTCGCGCACGGCGAACAGCAGCGGCGTCCAGCCCTTCGTGGAACGCGCCGCCACGTTCGCGCCATGGGAGAGCATCGTCGGGATCACGTGCGCGTGTCCCTCGGCGGCCGCCCACATGAGCGCCGTCTGTCCCCGCCAGGCTTCCGCCGCGTTGACGTCGGCGCCGCGGTCCAGCAGCAGGCGGACGACGTCGAGCGCTCCGGTGCGCGCCGCCGTCATGAGCGCCGTCTCGCCTTCGGCCAGCGCCGTGTCGGGGTCCGCCCCCGCGTCGAGGAGCAGTTCCACGATGGCGACGTTCCCGTTCGTGCAGGCCAGCGAGATCGGCCGCACCCCGTACCGGTTCGCGGCCTGCGGCTCGGCTCCCGCGGCAAGGAGCAGCTCGACAATCGCGGGCTCGTCGGAGTGCGCCGCCCAGTGGAGCGGCGTCGTGCCGTCCGGATCGGCGGCCACGACATCGGCCCCGCGCTCGATGGCCACGCGGACGCCCGCCGCATCGGCAACTCGGATCGCGTCGATCAGGTTGGCGTCGGCCGCCTCACCCGGCGCCGTGGCGCCGCCGGCCGGCGCGAAGGCCACCAACAGGAACGCGATCAACGGCAGGATCGGACGGTGCATCTGGACTCTCCCCTCGGGACGGACGCGAATCGCCGGGAGCGGCGGCGGCGCCATCGTGAACGCGCGCACCCGATCGGGTAGAACTGGATGCGGCACGCGCGGCTACGGGCCGTAGCCCACCATGCGTCGCGTGACGGCTCTGCCTGCCGCCCGACCGACCCGCCCGTCCGCGCCGTTCTACGGCACAGTCTCCCAGGTGGGTGCCGCGCGCGACGGAAGCGACCCACCGGCTGCCGGCCGTGCGAGGCCGGCAGCCCTCCACCGGTTGCGGCCCTCTTGCGGACCCGCCTACAACGTGAGCGGCTCGACCACCTCGCCGGCCCGCCCGGTGCTGTCGGCGAAGTCGTCGAGGTGGACGCCGACGTCGTCGAGCAGCGTCAGGTGCAGGTTCGCGAACGGCGTCAGGTCGTCGTACTTGATGTGGCGCCCCCCGGAGATCCGCGACCCCGCGCCGCTCGCCACGACGACCGGCAGGTTGCGGTGATCGTGCACGTTCGGGTTGCCGAGTCCGCTGCCCAGCAGGTACGTCGTGTGGTCCAGCAGGGTGCCGTCGCCGTCCTCCGTCGACTTCAGCTTGTCGACCAGGTAGGCGAACAGCGACACGTGGTACTGGTTGATCTTCGCCAGCTTGGCCAGCTTCTCCGGGTCGTTGACGTGGTGCGACGTCGGGTGGTGCGGCTCGGGCACGCCGATCTGCGGATAGGTCCGCGTGCTCGCCTCGCGGGCCATCTGGAAGGTGATGACGCGCGTCAGGTCGGCCCGCAGGGCCAGCACCTGCAGGTCGTACATCAGCTTGACGTGCTCCTCCCAGACGTCGGGCACGCTCGTCGGCCGCGTCAGATCGCTCAGCGGCGAGTCGGCCGCCGACTGCTCGGCGCGCTGGATGCGCCGCTCGACTTCGCGCACGGTGTCGAGGTACTCGCTCACCTTGTTACGGTCGCCCGTGCCGAGCTGTGCCTGCAGGCTCGCCATGTCGTCGAGCACCCAGTCGAGGATGCTGCGGTTCGTCCGGAGCTCCGCCTGCCGCTGGGCCGGCGTGCCGCCGTCGCCGAAGAGCCGCTCGAACACGACGCGGGGATCCGCCTCCGTCGGGTTGGGGGCGGTCGGCGAGGCCCACGAGAGGCTGTTCATGTAGACGCAGGCGAACCCGTTGTCGCAGTTGCCGACCTGCGCGATGAGGTCGGTCCCGATCTCGAGCGACGGGAGCGGCGTGTCGCCGCCGATCTGCTGCGCCGCGACCTGGTCGACCGACGTGCCGTTCACGTAGTCGCTCCCCTCGGTCCGCTTGGGGCGCACGCACGTCAGGAACGCGGAGTTGGCCGACGCGTGGTTGCCGGAGATGTGCGCGTCGTTGATCTCCAGGTTGGTGACGACGGTGACGTTGTCGAGGTGCGGGGTCAGCGGCGACAGCGACACGGAGAGCTGGCTCAGCCGTCCCACCTCGGCCGGCGTCCACGGCTCGGGGTTCATCCCCATCGGGATGTACACGTAGCCGAGCCGCCGGGGCGCCGCCGCGGCCGTCTTCGCCATCGCGGACGCGGCCGGCACCATCGCATCGAGCAGCGGCAGCGCCAGGGCGGCCCCCATGCCGCGCAGGAACGTCCGCCGCGGCAGCGCCGTCTTCGTGATGATCATGACTGGGATCTCCTCATCTGGAACGGGGTGCTGTTCACGACGCCCAGCACGAGAGACAACAGCCGGTAGTCGTCGTCCGCGGCGGCGCGGACGACCGACCGGACGGCCGGAGCGTCCGAGGGTTCGAGCCCGCGACCGAGCGCGAAGGTCAGGAGCTTCTCGGCGACCACGCCCGCGAAGACGGCGGGGCGCTCGAGGATCGCCGCCCGCAGGCCGGCCACTCCGTCGAACTCCTCGCCGCCCGGCAGGTTGCCCACGGCGTCGATCGGCACCACGCCCTCGGTCTCGCGCCAGCGGCCGATCGCATCGAAGTTCTCCATCGACAGGCCGGCCGGATCCATGATCCGATGGCAGACCGCGCACGCCGGATTCTGGCGGTGCGCCTCCATACGCTCGCGCATCGAGACGACGCGGACGTTCGAGCGCGCCTCGTCGAGCGGGGGCACGTTCGCGGGCGGCGGAGGCGGCGGCGTCCCCAGCAGGTTCTCGAGGATCCACTTGCCGCGCAACACCGGCGACGTGCGCGTCGCGTAGGAGGTGACGGTGAGGATGCTGCCGTGACCCAGCAGGCCGGCGCGGGGGCTGCCCGGCGGCAGCGTCACGCGGCGGAAGTGGTCACCGTAGACGCCGGGAATCTCGTAGTGCGTTGCGACGCGCTCGTTGACGAACGTGTAGTCGGCGGTCAGGAGGTCGACCACGCTCCGGTCTTCGTCGAGAACGCTCCGGAAGAGCAGCTCCGTCTCGTGCCGGAAGCCCTGCCGCAGGTTGTCGTCGAAGTCCGGGAACAGCCGCGCATCCGGACGCACGGCATCCAGGTTCCGAAGGTGCAGCCACTGCGACGCGAAGTTGGTCGTCAGCGCCTCGGCGCGCGGGTCGGCCAGCATCCGCCGCACCTCGGCCTCGAGCACCGCCGGGTCGCTCAGCCGGCGGGCCGCGGCGGCGTCGATGAGGGCGTCGTCCGGCAGGCTGCTCCAGAGGAAGAACGACAGGCGCGAGGCGAGCTCGAGGTCGCTGACGCGGTACGGCGTGTCCGGCACGAGGCCGGCCGGGTCGCGCTCGATGCGGAACAGGAACTCGGGACTCGCGAGGAGCGCCCTGAGGGCGGTCTCCACTCCCGCCTCGAAGCCGCCCTCGGCGTACCCCCGCTGGTAGAAGGAGACGAGCCGCTCGAAGTCGTCGACCGTGACCGGACGCCGATAGGCGCGGCGGGCGAGCGACGCGATGATCTCGGTTGCGCACTCCTCCGCGTCGTCGGCACTGGCGCTCGCGCCGGAAGCCGGGCGGCACGAGAAGATGCGCTCCCGGCTCGGGGTCTCCCCCACTCCGGTCGGGTCGAAGGGGCCGACGATGGACACCGTCCGCACGGCCGGCTGCTGGCGCGGATGCCGGTCCATGTTGAAGTGCGCGTCGTACGGCTGGCGCGTCGTCTCGAGCAGGGCCGAGTTCTTCTTGATGAAGGTGGCGGCGACCTCGTGGGGGCCGGCTGTCACGGTCACGCGCGCGTTCAGGTGGTTGTCGATCCCCGCGTCGGCGTAGTAGGCGGCGTTGGCCTGCAGCACGAAGTTCTCGCTCGGCTCCATCGTGAAGAGGGCGAGCCGCCGGCCGTCGAGGGCGATCTCCACGTCGTGGGGCTCGGTCAGGCCCTCCACGTTCTCGTTGCGGTTGCGCTGCAGCCGCACCTGGATCTCGTACTCGCCGTCGGCCGGGAACAGGTGATCGACCACCGTGCCGCCGCGCGTGCCGAACGGCAGCCCGGCGACGTGATCCTCCTGCGTCCGGTCCGCCGGGACGACCACCACGCGGCTCCCCGGCGCCGGCAGCCGGCTCCCGACGGCCAGCCGGCTGACCTTCTGCGCCGCCGCGAGATAGCGCTCCATCAGCGTAGGCGAGAGCCCGCCGGCGTTCACGTTGTCGAAGCCGAAGGCGGAGTCGTCGCGCGGCAGGAGCGCCGCCACGTCGACGTCGAGCGCCAGGAGGTCGCGGATGGCGTTGCGGTACTCGGTCCGGTTCAGGCGGCGGAACGTGTCCGTGCGGCCTGGATCCGGCTGCGCCGCCGCCGCGGCGTCGAGCGTGGTCTCCAGGTAGGAGACCATGCGGGCGTAGGCGGCAGCGTCAGGCCGCGGACGAGGCCGGGGCGGCATCGAGCCCGTGCGGAGCTTCCGGACGACCTTCTCCCACAGCTCGCGGTCGTCCGCCACCTGGTCGAGGTCGGCCCCTTCGAGCGAGAGGCCGCCGGTCTCGAGCCGGTCGTTGTGGCAGGTGACGCAGTAACGGTCGAGCAGGGCCTGCTCGGCGGCCGCAGCCTCCCGGGCCGCCGTCGTCGCTGCGGCCGCCTCCGGCGGCGCCGCGGCGACCGATACCGGACCCGCGAGCAGCAGGCACGCAGACGCCGCCGACACCCAGCGCATCGTGGCCATCTCAACCTCCAGACGACGGCGAAGCCCGCCCTATCTTAAACGCTGAGCCCGAGTTGCGCCACCGGTTTCCCACCGTGGCCGCCGCCGCACGGCGCAATGCCCCGCCCCCCCGCATGGGGGCACGGCGCTCGGCCGGTGGGGGGTCTGCGACTCGGCCGCGTCGTCGGGGCGGCGCGGGTCGCGACGCTCCCCTACCGTCCTTGCGACGTGCGTTCGTCAGCGCACGACGCCGCCGAAGTAGTCCGGCAGATCGGGCTTCGTCGCCTGCAGGATCTCGACGATCGCCCGCCGGTCGGCGAGCTCGAGCCGATCGTACGGCGCCTCCGCGATCGAGCCCGACAGCACCTCCCACATCCGGGCGTAGACGGCCTCCTTCGCGAGCTCGGGAAGGGCGTCGAACGCCGCCGTATAGATCATGTAGCTGCACGGGTAGCGGAAGAGGCGTCCGTCGAGGCTGATCTCGCGCAGCGACCGGCCCCGATCGTCGTGCGGCCCGCGCGCGGAGAACCGCTCCCGGAACCGGGACGCGCCGGAGACGCCGTCCGGCAGCGGCGCCTCGTCGACGAAGAGGAGGTAGTCGACCAGCTCCACCGCGGCGTCGCGGACGATCTCGGCGAAGCGCGGGTCGCCGGTGGAGCGGCCCTCGTCCCGGAAGGCGACGCGCCGCGCCTCCCACCCCATCCGGGTGATGAGGTTGGTCATGTGCGTCTGGTGGTCGAGCACGAGGAGCGCCACGACGTCGCTGTACGGCGACGGATAACCGTCGAGATCGATGCGCTCCGCAAGCGATTCGAGCACCGGCGGCACGACGCCGAAGGTGGCGTCGGGATCCGGCACGTCGAGCACCTCGACGTTCCCCATGTGCGCCGTATCGCCGTGCGTCCCCGTGACGTACCACCCCCCCCAGCGGTCGACCAGGCGGCTCCGGTGATCGGTGACGAAGCCGGTCGCATAGGCGTTCGGATCCGGCGACAGCGGCGCCATGCTCAGCACCTGCAGCCCCGGCACCCCGAGCGTGTCCCACGACAGGTGGCAGGCGAGGCAGCGGTCGTTGCGCGTGAACCGCGGCTCGCCGCCCGGCGTCTGGGGGATCGCGTAGAAGATCACGCCCTGCCGCGGGTCCTGCGCCGCCACCTCCAGCAGATCGGCGTCGCGGACCCAGCCGACGGCGACGGTGTCGTTGAAGAAGATCGCCCGCGGGTTCTCGGACGTGATCAGGTCGTCCTGGTTGCTCGTGGGTGAGAAGACCGCCACCTGCGACTCGACCGGCACGGCCAGCGCATCGAGCACCGAGAGCAGGTAGCCGCTCCGACCCTCGAAGGTGAGCGCGGACTCGCCCGCCGCGAGCCTCCGGTTGAGGGCGGCGACGGCGTCGCTCACCGGCCCGTCGGAGTACTCGATCGCCGGATGGTCGCGCGACGCTCGGAACGCGCCGCCGCGCTGGCCGGCCACCTCGGTGGCGGCGGCGGCGGCGGCGAACAGCGCCGCGCCCGCCAGCCACCGGCCCGGTCGTCGTCGTGCCGTCATCTCGAGCCTCTCGCCGGAGCCCCGCCGGTCATTCGTCGCCCGCCCGGATCGCCGGCGCGGATTCTCGCCCGGCTACCGCCGCCCGCGGCCCGGGTTCCTCCCCCGGCGACCCTGCAGGAGTGCCGCTCGGTTTCGGCGCACGCTCCCGCTCCGCGAACAGCGCGCGGTGCGACTCGGCCACTGCCCGCACGCCGGGCAGGTGCTCCTCCAGCAGGTACCCCTCGGCCACCAGATACCTCGCGGCAGCCATGTACTGTGCCAGGTAGTCGTCGAAGCCGGCGTACCGGGCCGCGAGGTGGGGCCGCGGATCGCGTGCCGCCGCGCGCTCCGCTTCCGTCGCCGCGAAGGGGACGTAGCCTCCGGCCAGCCCCAGCAGCTCGTCCTCGGCCCCGATCGCCGGAGTGCGGAGGTTCCAGCTCGTGTAGGTCGCCACCGGCACGCTGAGCGCCGGCAGCCGCAGGGTTCCCAGCTCGTTGTTGTCGGCGTCGTACGCCGGCACGCGTACCGGGTAGTGCCTCCCGGTCCGGAGCGGCGGGTGGTGGTCGATGCGCCGCTCGCGCTCGAAGGCCGGACCGTAGTCGACGTGCTCCGGCTGCTGGATGACCTCCGGGTAGCGCACGCCCGGCAACGGCCGCCAGCCCGCCGCGTCCGCCCGCCAGTCGCTCAGCGTGCCGTCCGCGATCCGCGGATGCACGCTCGGCGGCGGCGGCGTGCCGTCCGAGATCCAGCGGTCGAGGGCCAGGAACAGGGCCTCCTGCAGCGGCCGGTAGTTCGCCGGGTTCGGCGGCAGCCGGCCCCGGTCCGAGGGGCCGGTCGCGGGGCTGTGCTGCGTCCCGCCGAAGACGTAGACCCGCACCTCCGGCGGGAGCTCCGCGTCCCGCATGCCCGTCGGGTCCGTGACCACGAGCGATGCGCTGCGGTGCCAGTACTCGGACGAGGTGTCGAGGTGCATCACCTTCGGCACCACACCCGCGGCTCGAGCGCGGCGCAGCAGGCCGTCGGTACGCCCGGTGAACGGGTCAGTCTCGTCGCCGTAGGCGAACGGGAACACGTCGACGGGATAGAGGTGCCCCGCGTGCTGCGTCGCGGTGCGCGTCGGCGACGCGAAGCGATGGTTGAAGAAACCCTGCCCCCCGCCCGCGATGACGGGCATCGCCCCGTCGAAGACCGGCCGCCCCCGCTCGTCGGCGTTGAAGCCCTCGTGCAGGAACATGCGGAGCGCACGGCCGCTCTGGGAGCGCCCCTCGCCGATCACCCGCCGGGCGACCGGCTCGCCGTCGGCACGCCGCAGCGGGTTCTCGTCCGACCGGTCGTAGCGCAGGAACGAGACCAGATCCCGTATGGCGGCGAACCCGGCGCCCTGCACCACGGACCCGCGCGCCATGTACGTGAGGTCGTGGATCCACCCGGGCTCGAACCCTCCGGCCAGCTCGATCTCGCCGTCGATCAGGCCGCTCCCTTCCTCGCGCGGCCCGCTGACCACGTGGAAGCTCCAGTCGCCGCGCGGGATCGGCCGGGGCGGATCGCCCTCCCGCAGCCGCCTGGTGAGCGTCGCCTGCGGCAGCTCGCTCAGCACCGGCTCGTAGGCGAGCTGGTTGCGATCGGAGATGGTCGCCCGCGGCGACGCGGCCTCGGTGATGATCTCGGCCCGCACCGGCCCCACGACCGGTACGCCCTCATCGTCGTGGGCGACCGGGGCCTCGAGCCGCAGCCGGCGCGGGTCGACGCGGACCTCGGCGATCCAGCCGCCCGAGACGGTGACGTAGCCGCGCCGCAGGAAGAACGGCTCGCCGCCCCAGAGGCGCCGCCCGCGGTTGTTGATGTCGTAGAGAACGGTCGGCCGCGCGAGGCGCAGGTCGCGCGGAGCCAGTATCTCGAAGTCGCCGTAGAACTCGACCCGCCCCTCGCCGTTGGTGATGGCGAGCCCGAGGTCGACGATGCCGGCGTTCGCCTCCAGGTTCGGGTCGAGGGAGTACACGACCCGCCCGCGAATCCGCTCGTAGGGACCGACCCTCTCCGCCACGTCCTCGCCGAACGGCTCGCGCGAGGTGATCACGAAGCGGATCACCTCGGCCCCGGCCGGGGCGGCCGCCGGCAGCAGCAGGCTGGGAACCAGCAGCACGGGAACGAGCAACGCCCGCACGAGCGTCGCTCCGGGCGCCGACACTCTCCTCACTCTGCGCCTCGTTCGCTTCGCGCCCGCCTACTTCGCGAGCGGATCGGGGCGCAACTGGAAGTGGACCACCTTGCTCGGCGTGCCCTTTCCGGTCTCGGTATGGAACGGGGCGCGCGTCCCGTAGGTCGCCCAGAGGCCGCGGCCCTTCCACCCGGCGTCGGGATCGTCGATGCGGCCGTCGAGCCACTTCGTGTAGAAGCCGAGCGGATACGGCACCCGGATGATGACCCACTCGCCGTCCTTCAGCGCGAGCAGGCCCTCCGACGCGTTGCCGGTGTTGATCGGGATGTTCTCGCCGAGGCCGAAGGTGTCGAACTGGTCCACCCAGGTGTAGTAGCTCCCCTCGGCGCTGCCGGAGTCGTCCACCCCCTTGAGCTTCGGGAGCGGCTCCTCGTAGAGCGTCCAGCCCTCGGGGCAGTGCTGCCCCGTCGCCTCCGGCCCGTTCAGCGGCCCGGTGCACTTGCTGCGGTCGAAGCTCGCCATGTGGCCGCTCGCCAGGGGCGTCCAGACGACGCCGTTGCGGTCGATGTCCAT
>JAPOYG010000054.1 GCA_026706755.1 Acidobacteriota bacterium | reverse complement strand
GGCTGGCGCGGTCCGACGTGCTGCACACGGCGCAGAGCCTGCACCACGACCACGTCCCGGCGAAGCGGCTCGGGCTCGCCAACGCCTGGATCGACCGGCAGCGGCTGTCGGCGGGCGGAAGCTGGGGCGCGACGGCGCGCGTGGACCCGATGCCTTCGACGGATTTCGTGTTCTTCTCGATGGGCGAGATGGCCGAGGCGGTGTCGGCCACGCTGTGACGGTGGCGGGAATCGTCGGGAGGTTGCTTCCGCACGCGTTCCACCGGGGCGGTCGGGTTCAGTCCTGCTGCGCGATCCGCGCTCCCAGCAGGGCCCCCACCGCGGCCAGCGGCAGGTTCAGCCAGCCGATCCACGTGGGAATGCGCGCGGCACCCATGCCGACTGTCATGCCCACATCCGCGGGGCGCACTCCCGCCTCCGCGGGAACGTAGAAAGCCAGCGACAGCGCCCCGCCAACCAACAGCAGGGCGACCAGGATCCAGACGCCGTACCGGTCCGCCGCCACCTTCGCGCAGACGAAGCCGCCCGCCGCCGCGCCCACCACGGCCACGACGATCCACCCCACGTTCCAGGCCGGCGAGGTGTCCCAACTGTCGGGCCGGAACGCGCCGTCGGGCCCCAGCACCAACCACATGATGGTCGGCAGCACGAAAGAAACGAGGGCTACGGCGACGTAGCCCAGTACCGCCGCTCCCAGATTGCGCAGCACCGACTTCATCGCTTCCCCTCCGTGTCCGATGGCCGGCTACGTCCGGGTCGCGTTCAGCCTATCCCAGGAGCCTGCCGCGGCGAAGGCGCTCGGCGTCCGGAGCAGAATCGTCGACCCAGGCGGCCGGCCACCGGAGCACCCCACCACGTCCGCCAGGTGGTCGACGGCGAAGGCGAATCGGGCGCGCACCCCGGCGTTCCCATCCGAAGGCAACCCGGGCAGGTCCGCCAAGGCGCTGGCGGCTCGACGAGCCGCGGCCGGCGCCGCAGCCCGCGAGCCGAACGCGAGTTGGGTGCGGCGCGCGGCCGCTCAGTCCACCTGCAGGGCGCGGGACACGTCGAGCCGCACGATGCGCAGGGCCGGCGCCACGAACGCCGCCGCGCAGACCGCCAGGAGCAGCAGGAGCACGCCGGCCCAGACCGCCGCATCGGCGGCCAGGACACCGGCGGCGACCCGTGCGGCGACACGGTGGACGACGAGGGCCAGGACGGCGCCGCTGCCGAGGCCGCCGGCGACCAGCCATCCGCCCGTCGCGAGCACGTGCCACACGAGGGCGCCGGCGCGGGCGCCCAGCGCGGAGCGGATGGCCATCTCGCCCGTCCGCCGCACGACCAGGAAGGCGATGACGCCGTAGAGGCCGATCACCCCCAGCAGGGCGGCGACGATGCCGGAGGCGCCCGCCACGGTCGCCGCCAGCCGGAACGGGAGGACGGTAACGTCGGCGGTCTCCCGCAGGGTCTCGGTCTTCAGGAAGAAGAGATCCGGCTCGGTGCGGCGGAGCTCGCGGCGCATGTCGGCCGCCAGGGTGGCGGCGTCGCCGCTGGTCCGGGCGAGCACCGCCGCCGACGACAGGGGCCGCTGCGAAGCGGCCAGATGCAGGTAGGGGGTCGGTGCCTCCGTGGGGAAGCGCACCTTGTAGTCGGACGCCACGCCGACGACCTCGATCTCGGTTCCGTCCCAGCCGGTCAGCCGAAACCGGTGCCCGAGGGCGGTCCCCTCCGGCCAGTAGCGGACGGCCATCGCCTCGCTGACGACGGCAACCCGGGGCGACGCCGGCGTGTCTGCCGTGTTGAAGGTCCGCCCGCGCAGCAACGGCACCCCCAGCGTGCGGAAGTAATCCGGCGACACGAAGACCGTGACGATGGTCGCGCCGCGGTCCGCCGGATCGTGATGGCCCGGAACGAGAACGGTCCTGGGGCTGAACGAGGTGTCGAGGGGTGCGCGCGACGTCAGCGCCGCCGCCTCGACGCCCGGCATCGACCGCACGCGATCGAGCGCGTCGCGCAGGAAGCGGTCCGCGCGCTCCGCGTCGTAGCCGATCATGAACAGGTCCGTGCCGACCGCCGCGACACGGTCCGGATCGAACCCGAGGGCAGCGCCCGAGGTCGACCCGACAGCGCCTCGCACCGACAGGCCGGCGAACACCAGCAACGGGACCGTGATCGCGAGTTGCCCTGCCACCAGGGCGTCGCGCAGGAACCAGCGTCGACCCCCACCGCGCGCGACCGGCACGGTGCCGTTCAGGTCGCGCAGCAGGCTCGGCCGCGTGGCCTGCAGCGCCGGGACCAGCGCCGCCAGCAGGCCCGCTCCCGTTGCCGCCGCAGCCGTGAACAGGAACGCGCGCCCATCGAGCGGGAAGTCCAGCGCCACAGACACGATCGCGATGGGGGATTCAACCGTGGCCAGCACCCGCAGCAGGCTCCACGCGATCGCCAGCCCCCCGGCGGCGCCGAGCGACGCCAGGAGGAGGCCCTCCGTCGCCAGCTGCTGCACGAGACGGCGCCGGCTCGCGCCGATGGCGAGACGCACCGCGATCTCGCGCCGACGCGCCACGGAACGGGCGAGCAGCATGCCCACGACGTTCGCGCAGGCTACCAACAGGACGATCCCCACCGCGAGCATCAGGCTCGCCGCCGCCACGTTCACCGGGCCGCCCACCTGCGGCGGCAGGCGCACGTCGTTCGTCAGCGTCAACGACGGGCGCTGGTTCTCATTGGATTGCGGATAGGCCGCCTCCAGGTCGGCCATGACCACGCCGAGGTTCGCCGCCGCCTGGGTCAGCGTGACGCCGTCGCGGAGACGCCCCTTGACGAACATCCAGCGATAGCCGCGACGCTCGAGTGGCGTCTCGCCCGGAGACGGAACGAAGGTCGAGATGCCCATCGGCGCCAGGTCGGCGATCCACGTCATCGGGATCCACAGGTCCGGGCCGGGAATCGGCGGCATGCCGTAGAACTCGGGGGGAGCCACGCCGACGATGACGTAGGGGAGCGCGCGGACGTGAAGGGTGCGTCCGACCACCTCCGGATCCCGACCGAACGCCCGTTCCCACAGGCCGGTGGAGATCACGGCCACGCGCGGGGCGGAGGGCCGGGCGTCCTCCGGCGCCAGGAGCCGGCCCCGGACGGGCCGCAGGCCCAGCAGCTCGAAGTAGTTGCCGGTCACCGTCTCGCCGAACACGAGGCTGGTTGCCTCGTCCACCCGCGTCACGGCCGCCATCGGGGCGTGCGCGGCCATGTCCGTGAACACGTCGTTCTCGGCGCTGAGGTCCAGGTAGTCCGGATAGGAAGTCGTCGCGTACGGATCCCCGGGCAGGCCCGTCCAGACGTCGACGAGCTGCGCCGGACGCGCGACGGGCAGGGGCCGGAAGAGCACTGCGTCGATGACCGTGAAGATGGTCGTGTTGAAGCCGATCGGGATGGCCAGGGACACGACGGCGGCGAGCGTGAAGACCGGGCTGCGCCGCGCCGCACGGAACGCGTAGCCGAGATCGCGGATCAGATCCTCGATCGGACGCGCCCCGCGTGCGTCGCGGACGGCCTCCCGGATCGCCTCCGTGCCGCCCAGCCGCACGTGCGCCTGCCGGTGCGCCTCCCGCGGCGGCAGGCCGGCGCGCCGGTTCTTCTCCGCCTCCATTTCCAGGTGGAAGCGCAACTCCGCCTCCGTCTCCGCGTCCTCGCGCCGCCGCCGGAGCAGTGGCCGGAGCCGCGCGGCCAGCCCGCGGAGCGGCCTCACTCCGTGCCCCCCGCCCAGTTCAGCACGCCGTTCACCCCGTTGACCGTGCGCTCCCACGCGGCCCGCTCGCGGTCGAGCTGCCCGCGGCCGGCTTCGGTCAGCGAGTAGTAGCGGGCGCGGCGGTTGTTCTCGGTGACCCGCCAGTCCGACCGGACCCAGCCCTTCCGCTTCAGGCGCTGGAGGGCCGGATACAGCGTCCCCTGCTGGATGGCGAACACCTCGCCGGACATCTGCTCGATGCGCTGCGCCATGCCCCAGCCGTGCATCGGCTCGATGGCCAGCGTGCGCAGCACGAGGAGCTCCAGCGTGCCCTGCAGCACGTCGGTTCGACCTGCGACCATCGGCTTCTCCGCCTCCTTTTGACAGTCTGAACGTAGCCTGCCACACGTTCTTCAGATTGTCAAAACAACGGGCGCTCGCACCTGTGGCCAGCATCCGGCCCGAGCGTTCGCGCGTCCACGCACGGCGTTGGCTCTGCCACTCCCCTGCGGCGGACGGGCGGAAAGAGGGTTGACAGGCACGCGCCACGCATTTACTCTGCCATGTAGAGTTCTTGGTGTGTGGGAGTTGGGAAATGACAACCTGGTCAACCACTCCGAGCGAGTCACCGGCCGTCGCACCCGATGAGCGACCGGCGCATCGCCCTGGCCAAGGCATCGCCACCCGTGTGGCGCGGGTTGCCGCGGCATCGGGGCAAGGCCTCGCATGCGGCGCCGTCGCGCTTCTCCTCGCGGGTCCGGTCAGCGCGAGCCTCGCGGAGGCGGAAACCGTCGTGAACGGCATCGTGCGGGACGCCGCGGGGCAGCCTCTGGCGGGCGTTCAGGTGTACGTCCAGGGGAGCGAGGCCCTCGAGGTAAGCGACGGCCAGGGGCGCTTCACGCTGCGCACCAGCGGCGCCGGTCGCCGGGTGCTCGTCGCCTTCGCGGCCGGATTCTGGCCTTCGGAGGCGCTTCTCGATCTCGACGGCACGACCCGCGACATCGAGTTGGTCCTCGAGCCCGCCGACCTCGCGGAAGCCGTGACGGTCGACGCGGCGGCGCCCGAAGACGTCGTCCCGTCGGCACAGGAGTTCGGACCGCTGGAGGTCGTTCAGCTACCGAGCGCCCAGGCCGACGTGATGCTCTACGTCCAGAGTCTGGCCGGCGTGAACCAGCTCAACGACGAAGCCGGGCTCTTCGTGCGCGGCGGCGATTCCAACGAGGTCCTGACCATGCTGGACGAAGCCGTGCTGTACCACCCCTACCGCTACGAAACGGTCACGGGGGGCATCCGCGGAGCGGTGGCCCCGTTCCTGACCAGCGCGATCACGTTCAGCTCGGGAGGATTCCCCGTCCGGTACGGCAACGCGCTGAGCGGCGTGCTCGAGATGCGCGGCCTCGGGCGGCCGCCTGCTCGGGAAGGCGGGCTCTCGCTGGGGTTGACCGGTGTGTCCGGCAATGCGTCGCTCCCTGTGCGCTCGGCAGGCGGTGTCCGCGTGTCCGGCAACTGGTCGGAGACGGGGCCGATGTTCCGTCTGAACCGCACGGCGACAGAGTTCTCGCGGTACCCCGCTTCTCGGGATCTGAACGTGAGCGCCCACTACGACTCCCCGACCCTGGGGTCGTTCAAGGTGTTCGGGATGTCGTTGCGCGAGAGCGTCGGAATCGAGATCGAGCGGGAGGCGTTCCGCGGCCTGCTCGAATCCGCCAACGCGAACGACCTGGCGTACGTCCGCTGGGACAGGACATCCGCCAGCGGGTGGCAGGCAGGCGCGACGCTCGGGGTGAGCGAGTACGGGAGCCACACCTACGCCGGCGTGCTCGACATCGAGCAGGGCGACCGCCGACGCTCCTTCCGTGTCGACGTCTCACGCATCACGACCGCCGGAACCATCCGGTTCGGCACGGACGGCAGCGAGTCCCGTTACACCTTCGCCGGGCGCGCGCCGGACACGAGCGTCGACCTCGGCGGCGTGCGGGGCGTGTCGGCGTTCGACATCGCGTTCGACGATTGGCAGGCGGGCGCGTACACGGAGTTGGAGGGCCCTGGCGCCGGCCGGTTCGTGCCCAACGTCGGCGTGCGGGTCGATCGCTTCCATCGGGCTCGGGCGACGACACTCGATCCGCGCCTTAGCCTGCTGGTCAGGCTCGGTGCGCAGCAGCGGCTGCGCGTCGCCTGGGGCATCTACCACCAGGCGCCCGGCGGTGGAAGCTACTACGGCTCCTATCGTGGGCTGGCGCTGCGCCCCATGAAGGCGTACCACTGGGTCGGCGCGTACGAATACACCTCCGACGACGAATCGCTGTTCCTGAGGGCGGAAGCGTACCGCAAACGCTATCAAGACCTGCCGCTCGAGTACCCGGCCGAACGGTTCTCGTCCGCCGGGTACGGCTCGGCGCACGGCGTCGACCTGTACGCGCGAAGGCGCTGGCCGAGGATCCGCCTGGAAGCCGTGTACGGCTGGCTGCACGCCCGACGCCGGTGGACGTCGACGGTCGGGGCGTCTCGTGGAATCGACGTGCCGGATGCGGGTACCTGGACGCCGTACTTCGCGATCCCGCACGGTTTCCGCGCGACGGTGGACGCCGACCTGTCCGACACGGTGACCCTGTCCGCCAGTTGGCGCACCGCGTCCGGACGGCCGTTCACGCCGGTCGTCGACGCTCATCCCGGGGATCGGGGATACCTGCCGGTCTACGGCGCGATCAACTCGGAGCGCGCGCCGCGATACGAGCGACTCGACCTCGGCGCCAGCTTCACCACGCCGTTCGGGCCCCTTCTCTTCGCCGCGATCACCAACGCGCTGGGCCGGAACAACGTGCTCGACTACGCCTACTCGCCCGATTACGCGGAGCGCCGGCCCGTGACGGTCGCGTTACCGCGCACCGTGTACTTCGGTGCGACCCTGCCGTTGCGTTGACCCGAACGAAGGAGGAGATGCTCATGCGCTGGATGACGCGGGTGGCGATTGCGTTCGTCGCGGTGGTCGTGCTGGCGGCTCCGGCTCGAGCGCAGGAGTTCACGGACGTCTGGCCGGGACTGGTCGCGCGGACGGAACGGGCGTACGTGCACGGAGACGCCTCGGAGATGATCGCGGTGCGGACGACTCTGCAGGAACTGCTGCATACGGGTCTTTCCGGTGCGCAGCGGTCGCTGGCACGGTACACGGTGGCATACCTGAACTGGCGGCTGTTCACGGTGCCGGACTCGGTGCCGGCCGACGAGCGCGACGACCTGCTGGACGAGGCGGTGACGCTGCTGCGCGAGGACCTCGAGGACGACGACGGGAACGCGGAATCTCACGCGCTGCTCGCGAGCGTGTACGGGCTCCAGATCGGCAGCTCCCGGTGGAGGGGCATCTTCCTGGGCCGGCGGGCGTCAGCCGCCTCGGACCGTGCCCTGGAGCTCGCGCCGGGGAACCCCAGGGTCCTGCTCCTCGGCGGCGTCGGCAAGCTGAACACGCCCAGGATGTTCGGGGGCGGCGAGGACGTCGCCGAGTCCCTGCTGCGCCGGGCGGTGGCCGCGTTCCGCACGGAGCCGCCGGGTCGCCCGTGGCCGCGCTGGGGGCGGATCGACGCGCATGCGTGGCTCGGGCAGGTGATGGCGAGGCGGGGCGACTTCGACGCCGCGAGGCGGCATTACAGGGACGCTCTCGCGATCGAGCCGGCGTTCGGCTGGGTGCGCGGAGTGCTGTTGCCGGCCCTCGATCGCGAAGGACGACCGTAGAAGCCTGCGCCGCAAAGCGGCGCCGACCCCTGGGGGTTGGTTGGGCGCCAGGCGGAGGTTGCAGCGCGACCTTGCGGTCGCGGCGACGGTTGGCGGGCTGAGGTACGGTGGACGCGAAGCCGCGGGAGGGCTCATGGTCGGCACGGAACAGCTCAAGGCGGACATGGCGTACGTCCGCGCGGCGGCGGGGCGATCGGAGACCGTCCACGTCCGGGCGTACGGGTTCCTGTGGGCGGTGATACTGCTCTTCGGATTCTCTCTCGTGGACTTCGTGAACGACCCCCGGTGGGTCAATCGCTACTGGATGGTCGCCTCGCCCATCGGCTTCGGTCTGTCCATCTGGCTCGGCAGGCGAGCGCATCGCCTGGCGGGTCAGCTCGATCGACAGGCAAGCACCCGTTGGATCCTGCACTGGCTCGGCTACGTCGCCGCGGGGATGCTCGGCAACGTGCTCGTCATCTCGGGACAGTTGCAGCCGGCCGCACGCGGCCCGCTCTGGGTGCTGCTTCTCGCGTTGACGTACTTCCAGGCCGGCGTCCACGCGGATCGCCGGTTGCTTCCGATCGGACTCCTGCTCGCCGGTTGCTTCCTGATCATGGTGTTCCTGCCGGCGTTCGGTTCGACCGTGGCCGGCGTGCTCGCGGCGGCGGCTCTCGTGGCGCACGCACTCCTTGGAGCCCCCAGACGTGCCCCACCGCGTTGATCCCGACATCCCCGGGCTCGCCGAGCTGGAGTCCCTGAACGGGCTCCTCGAGCACCGCGTCCGGCTGGCGGTCTGCGTGTTGCTGTCGAAGCACGACGCGATGTCGTTCAGCCGTCTGAAGCAGGTGCTCGACGAGACGGACGGCAGCCTCGGCACGCACCTCCGCAAGCTCGAGAACGCGGGCTACGTGTCGATCGAGAAGACCTACCGCGGGCGCCGGCCGGTGACGTGGTACGAGCTGACCGCGGAAGGAAGGACCCAACTGACCCGGCACATCGAGAACCTGACGCGCCTGATCGACCGGGCCCGCTGAACCGGGCCGACGACGAGCTTCCCAGGGTCGTGGCGCGCGGGCGGCTCGCTCCCGAACGGACACTTCGTCGTCCTCCGCCGACCGCGCGCCGGCTTGGGACCCGGGAACGCGGCGGCCCCCGACCAGTTCGAGGTGTCGCCGTGTTCGACGCGCGTAGTTCGCGCGTCAGTCGCAGAGCGCCGCGGCGAGGGCGGTGAAGTCCTCGACGATGAGGTCGGGCTGGTGGGGCGAATCGCCGAAGGGACGCCGCCGCCGGTCGATGAACGCGGTGCGCATGCCGGAGGCCTTGGCGCCGATGCAGTCGAACGCGTGGTTGGCGACGAACAGGACGCTCGTCCGGTCGATGCCGAGCCGCTTGCACGCGGCGGCGTAGGTCGCGTGGTGCGGCTTGAAGTAGCCGGCCTCCTCGACCGAGATGACCGCGTCGAAGTCGAACCCGATGTGCGGCTTCGCGGCCTCCAGCATGTCGCGGTCGCCGTTCGAGAGGATCGCCAGCCGGTACCGGGCACGCAGGCGACCCAGCGCCTCGAGAACATCGGGGAAGGGCTTCAAGCGCTCGATGCAGCCGACCAGCCAGCGCACCTCGTCGGGGGTGTGGTCGATGCCGGCCCGACGCATGACCTGCGCCACCGCCCGGTGCCCGATCTCTCTGTAGGAGGTGTGCCCGCGGTCGCAGAGCGAGTCGATCATCGAGTCCTCGAAGTGCGTCCGCCGCCACCAGGTGACGAAGCGGTGCGGCTCGCCGGGCCAACCCTTGCGGGCCAGGAACGGCGTCACCATCTCGGTCAGCCCGCCCTGCATGTCGACCACCGTGCCGTACTGGTCGAACATCAGGGTGGTGACCTCGCGGCGGAGGCGGGCGGCGTCGGCCATCATCGCGGACCATTCTGCCCGTAGCGCGGGTGCCGGGTCGAGTCGGAAATGGCCGCGGCGGGCGTCCGCGTGAGTCTCGACCTCGGAACTGCACCGCGGCGCCACGCCCTTCGGCTTGCACCCCTGGCCGGATTGGGGCGAGCCGGCCTCGTCCGCCGAGTTCCGGCGGCTGGCGGCGCGGGCCGTAGAATGACGCCATGTGCACACGCGCCCGCGCCGGGCTTGCCGCGCTGTCCGTCCTCCTGCTCGCCGCGCCGCTCGGTGCTCAGGACGAGGCGCAACCGCGCCCCAGGGTCGCCCCGAGCGGGCGGGTTACGACGAGCGTGACGTTCGACGGGCGCGTGCTGCCCAACCGGGGCTGGTTCACGCTGACGCCGTCGCACTCGGGTCCGTCGCGCATCACCATCGACTACGGGCAGCCCCACGCGCGCGGCCGGGAGATCTTCGGGGGGCTCGTGCCGTACGGCGAGGTCTGGCGCCTGGGCGCGAACTGGGCCACCCGCCTGACGCTGGACTTCGACGTCCGCTTCGGCGACCTCGACGTCCCGCGCGGCGAGTACACGCTCTTCCTGCTCCCCCGCGCCGACCGCGGCGAGCTGATCGTCAGCCGGCAGACCCGCCAGTGGGGGACCGACTACGACCCGTCCCACGACTTCGGAAGGACGCCGCTCGGCCGCCGGACGCTCGGGGAGGCCGTCCGGAGCCTCGCCATCACGCTGGAACCCGACCTGCCGGCGGAAGCGGGCGCCGTCCCCTCGGGCACGCTCCGCGTCACGTGGGGCGAGGCGGAGTACTCCACGCCCTGGCGGATGCTCTGGCCCTAGTCAGGCAACGCTCGCGACGTCGATCTTCCGGATGTCGTCGATCCCGTAGCGCAGCATCGCCAGCCGTTCGAGGCCGCAGCCGACGCCGACCGCCGCGTGACGGTTCGGATCGCCGCCGACGTGGGCGACTATCTCGTCCTTGAAGAAGCCCCAGGCCAGGACCTCCGACGGCGAGCCGTCGCGCTCGACCTCCAGCTCCCACGCCTGCGTGCACATCGGGTAGCGGGTCGGAACGATGCGCACCGTGCTTCCCGGCAGCAGCCGCTCGACCGATTCCAGCACCGTGCCCGCGACGCGTGCGCGATCGATACGCTCGCGGTCGTCGAGCCAGAACACCTCGGCCTGGTGGAACGCCTCCAGGTGCTGGGTGTCGCTGTGGCAGGCGCGGTAGCACTTGCCGGCCGACCAGATCCGTAGCGGCTCCCCTGCGTAGCGCACCGTGAGGAGCAGCGGGAGCGTCAGGTCGTAGCGCAGGATGCGGCGCTCGTCCAGGCGATGGAGCTCGGACGGCTCCACGTATACCGCCAGTCTGCCGATCTCCTCGGCGGCTGCCAGATCGACGATCTCCGGGAGATCGACATCGACGAAGCCCCCGTACACGCCACGCATCGCCTCGAGGGCCTTCCCCACCGGGTTCTCGGGCAGGTCTGTCAGCGTCGGCCGGGCCAGCAGCTCGACAATCTTGGCCGGCAGGGCGGCCCCGGTCTCGTCGGGCCTCGCGGTCTGCTGTTCGATCACTTCCATCTCCTTCCTGAGCCTGTCGCGCACTCGCTGGAGCCGCTTGCGCAGGGCCGGCTCGCGCACGCCGGCGTGCTCCGCCAGTCGCACTACGCTCCAGCGTCCGTGGTAGCGCCGGTCGCAGAGCTTGCGGTCCTCCCTGGTCAGCGTCAGCAGCGCGGTTGCGAGCCGCTGCCGCTGCGCCTCCGACCAGACGGTCTCGGCCTCGTCGAGCACGGGGATCTCCGGCACGTCGTCGAGCCGCAGCAGCGTGGCGCGCCGGCTGCGACGCAGGTTCATGGCGACCGTGACGACAATTCGGCGCAGCCAGCCGACGAAGGCAGCCGGGTCCTGGAGGTCGTCGAGGCGGCGGAACGCCCGCAGGTAGGCCTCCTGCACGACGTCCTGGGCCGCAGCGTGGTCGCGCAGGACGCCGGCCGCGACGGCGTACGCCGTCGCCTGCGTCGCCTCGACGACCTCCCCGTACGCCTCGAGGTCACCGCTCCGCGCCCGTTGGACCAGCTCCCTCAGTGATGGCATGCGTCGTGCAACTCCGCCTCTCATGAGCAAGGACAGGCGATCCCTCCGATCGTGACCCACGCCGCGCTACACTCGAGGCATCGGCTCGTGAAAGTAGACCGGGTCGACCTCAAGTGACGGCGTCCGGACGGTGACGGCAGCGACATAGTGGGGATCCGGGTCCTCTCGGCGAACGACGTCCGGCGCGCGCTCACGGCGCGGGATGCGGTGGACGCCATGCGGACGGCGTTCGGCGAGCTGTCGGGCGGGACGGCCACGGTCCCGGTCCGGAGCCATCTCGACACTACGCGCGGACTCCTGCTGGTCATGCCGGCGGTGCTCGGCGGGATGCCGGCGCTGGGGGCCAAGGTCGTCTCGGTCTTTCCCGGCAATCCCGCGCGGGGCGTGCCGGCGGTGCAGGGCGCGACGCTGCTCCTCGACGCGGAGACCGGACGCGCCCGGGCCCTGCTGGACGGCGCGGCGCTCACCGCGACCCGGACCGCGGCGGGCAGCGCTCTCGCCACGGAGCTCCTGGCTTCCCCGGATGCCGACGTCCTGGCCGTGTTCGGGGCAGGCGCGCAGGGGTGTTCGCACGTCGAGTTGCTGGCGCGGACACGCCGGCTGCGGGAGGTGCGCATCGTGTCGCGATCCGGCACCAGCGCCGAGCGGCTCGCGGCGCGCATGACGGAGGTCGCCGGCACCCTGGCGCCGGAGCGTGGTGCGGGTCCGCCGCCGATCGTCCGCGCCGTTCGGGACGCGGCCGAGGCCCTCGACGGCGCGGGTCTGGTGGTGACCGCAACGACGAGCACGCAGCCTCTGTTCGGCGCGCGTTCGCTCGAGCCGGGCGCCCACGTGAACGCCGTCGGCTCCTTCCGCCCCGACATGCAGGAGATCGACGCGGAGGTCATCCGGCGCGCCCGTGTCGTGGTAGATCAGCGGGCGGCGGCCTGGGCGGAGGCGGGCGACCTGATCGTGCCGTTGGCGGCCGGCCGGATCGGCAGGGACGCGGTCGACGCGGAGCTGGGCGAGATCGTGAACGGCGCGGCGCCGGCCGGGCGCGCGGGCCGCGACTTCACCCTCTTCGAGTCGGTCGGGAACGCCGCGCAGGACATCGCGATTGCCGAGGCCGCCGTCGCGAGGGCCGAGCGGGACGGCCTCGGCGTCCTGGTACCCTTCTGATGGATGCCGAGAGCTTCTGATTGACACCCGGCCCGGTCGCGCAGCCCGTCACGCGGCGGCCGCAACCGGGTGGACCGGAAGGAACCTCGCCGTAATGCCCGAGCTCCGCCTGAGCCTCCGATGGCGCGATCGTCGCGTCCGCATTGCTCTCCTGGCCGCGGTCGTGCTCGCCGTGCTGGCCTACCCCGGTGTGTCGCTGGTGGTCGCCGAGCGACTCACGAAGCCGTACCGCCGCCCGCTGGCATCCTCGCCGGCGGTCTTCGACCTGGACTACGAGGACGTCGCATTCCCCAGTGCCGTCGACGCCGTCCCCTTGCGAGGCTGGTTCCTGCCGGTCACGGGGAGCGACCGCGTCGTGGTCATCGTCCACGGGCGCAACTCGAACCGGACCGGCGACGACGGGCAGCTCGTGCCGCACGCCGAGGCGCTCGTCGAGCGGGGCTACAACGTGCTCCTGTTCGACTTCCGCGCGCACGGAGAGTCGGGCGGCGTGCGCTACACGCTGGGCGCGGCCGAGCAGCGTGACGTGCTGGGCGCCGTCGCGTTCCTGGAGGCGCGGGGGTTCGGCGCGGATCGAACCGGCTTCTGGGCGCACTCGATGGGCGCGGCCACCGTTCTGCTCACGGGCGCCGCATTGGAGGAGGTTCGGGCCATCGTCGCCGACAGCAGCTTCGCCCGCCTCGACGACCTGCTGGCGGAAGAGCTCCCCCGCGCGAGCGGGCTGCCCGGCTTCTTCAATCCCCCGATTCTCTTCTTCGCGAAGGAGCTCTTCGGCGTCGACACGACGATCGTGAACCCCGTGAACGCGGTATCCGCGCTGCCGCCCGACTCGCTCCTCATCATCCACGCGGAGGCCGATGGGCTCATTCCCGTCGACCATGCCCGGCGCATCGCCGCGGCGGCCGGCCCGGCCGTCCACGACCTCTGGATCTTCCCCGGCGGCCGCCACGACCGGGTGTCGGCGGCGGCTCCCGACCGATACCGGGATCGTGTGCTGTCGTTCTTCGACGAGAGACTGCCCGTCGTCGAGGGCGCTTCGACGCCGAGCGCGCTTTCCAGGGCGCCGCATCCCGAGTAGGACGCATGCACATGCGTCGTCTGATCGCGGTGGCCTCCGTCATGCTGTTCTGCGACAGTCCGGCGAGCGCGCAGTTCCTGCAGCGGTTCGAGGCGTCGCGGTGGGGCGTTCAGGCCTCGCTCACACCCGAGTGGCGGTCCGCGGACTACGTGCGGGACATCTTCGGGGCCGACAAGTTCGACCTGTCCGGGTCCGACTTCACGGTCGGATTCGCGAGGGGGCGCATGCGGTCAGGCCATTGGGGGGTGTCGTTCCTGCGGCAGGAGTGGCGCGAGGTGTCGGTTTGCATCGAGCTCGAATGCTATGGCGCGACCGGCTCGGTACAGTTGCGCGGTATCGTCGCGAACTGGTTCGTGCCGTTCGGATCCCCGTTCGCCGGAGATCGCCTGCAGATCGGAATGCACGTCGACGTCGGCGCCGGCTGGTTCGAAGGCACCGTTCGCGTGGACGAGGTGCTCGGAGAGGGCCTGCCGCTGGCTAGACTGGGCGTCGAGGTGCCCGCCTTCGAGCTGCTGGGCGACGACTGGCAGAATGTGCCGCTACCGCTCGTTCGTGCGGAGGTGGCGGTCGCGGCAAGGGTGGCTCCCGGCCTGAAGCTGATCGGGAGTGGAGGCTTCGGCTTCCCCTTCAGGCGTCGCATCGGGATCAGCGTTGCCTTCTTTCCGACGGCCGCATTCAACTGAGTCTTCGCGCGAAGGAGCGAGGCATGAGCTCGGATTCCGCGGCTGGCCGCACGCGGCCGCGGTGCTGCGCGGCGCCGACCCATCGGACTTCGGCACGTTGCTCTATCCCTCCGGGGCCGAAGTGCACTGGAACATCTGGAGCGCGTCCTACCGGGAGGCGGCGGCCATCCGCAAGGATCATGGGGGATACCTGCTGGCCTACCGGCAACACTTCTTCATCGCGGATCGGCACTTCATCGTCACGTTGGGCCTCGACCCGGACGATCCCGATTGGGAGCGGATCGGCCGTGACTGGGTGAAGCCGGCGATGCCGGAAGCCCGAAAGCGCCTCTATCGGAAGCTGATTCGAGCCCGGGCCCAACGTTGAGGACCCGGCGGCCCGAGTCCGTGTGGCATGCTAGGGAGGAGGGGGGTGCCTGTCGCCTTGGCGTGAGCCGGGACGGGCGAGCCTCTTGGGGAACGCACGCGGGCTGCCCCGTCTCGGCCGTCAGGCCCGGGCGGGGCGACGCGACCATCCTGGAGGGGCGCGATGAGCGTCATCGGAGCGGACGAGCTGGTGCGGCGTCTCGATGCCGC